>JASDWX010000016.1:6386-80384 GCA_041890515.1 Alteromonadaceae bacterium | reverse complement strand
AATTGCTTGGTCTACTGCTACTAAAGTGGCTACCGCATTATGTTGTTCGGCCTTGTCTGAGGTGTTTTTGTTTCTTGGAGCAACTAAGGTTTCTAAAGAAAGCTGAGGAGCAGCTGCTTTATTTGTGTTTGAATTGTTTAAATTAATATCACTAAGGTCTATCCCCATAGATTGTGCTAACGCTTGTTGCTGGGAAGGAGATAAACTTTTAAATTGTTGAATTTGCTGAGGCGTTATATTACTAGGTAACTCAACAGACCGAGCCTGCAGAGAGAAAAAGAGAGTGATACCAATAAAAATCCATTTTATCAAATATTTATTCATTACGTTGTTTACACCTGATCGCTATTAAGTGGCAAAAATAAAATCGAGCCAAAAATCGAAGTAAAATTTAGCATTCTTTTATCAGCAATTCAAGTACTCGTTAACACTTCAACCAGAATCTAAACTCCTGTTAAATATAAGTAAACAATATTTAAGGTTCAAAAAAAGCACTTTTAGGTTGATGAATTCAATTCCAAAATTAAATTTTATGGCCTTTATGATTTTTTGTGTTTTTGTGTTTTTGTGTTTTTGTGTTTTTGTGTTTTTACGTAGCAATATAAATATATCTAGCTATTAAGAAATAGCTGTTTTGAAGATCCTATAGAGGGTTGATTTAGCCACTTGAATAAATTTATATTTTATTTACTGCCACCAAAAGTAGTCATTACACACGTTATCGTCTATCAGGTTGGCTTTTTAAATCATTAAACTTTTTGGCTGACGTTGATATTTAAGGCCAGTCATTATTAATGAGAAATTGTTTCTCTTGTTTTGTCCATCTTCTTATTTCATTTTCAATCATTGAACCTTCTTTGTCTGTTTTAAATTTTTGATGGTGAACTAACCTAACAGGCAAGTTGATCTCATTATTTGTTAATAGCTTTTTATATTTGTCGTATTTGGCCAACACAATAGCAAGTTCATCACAACACCCCGTATGGTAGGTACCGTCGATTGATTGTATGATATAAACATAGATCTGTGTATTCACTCAAAGCCCCTTAGTAACATTTATTTAACATAAAATATTATAGTTGAGCTTATTTTATTTGGCAGTTTATTAAATTACTTAGCTAACGCTACTAAATTTATTTTGTTGCAGAGTAAGTATTCAGATCCTGAAGCAAGTTCAGGATGAAAGTACCTTCGCCTATTTGGTCAAAAATTCAATATACCAAGGCATCGCTTTATCAATACCTTGCTGTATTTTGAACTCAGGTTCAAAACCTAATAAACTTTTAGCTTTAGATATATCAGCTTGAGAATGCATTACATCACCCGCTCTAAAATCACGATAAATAGATGTTTTGTCATAATTTACACCATTAGCTTTCAATGCACTTTTCAAACTATCAAACAAAGTATTTAGGCTTGTTCTATCACCTAAAGCAACATTATAAACTTGATTTTTACCTGCGTCATCAGCTGTAGCCGCGAGTATATTAGCCTGTACTGCATTTTCTACAAAGCAAAAATCACGACTCGTTTCTCCGTCACCATTAATAAATAAATCTTGGTTTTCGATCATTGCTGCAGTCCATTTAGGAATAACTGCGGCATAAGCACCGTCTGGATCTTGACGCTTACCAAAAACATTAAAGTAACGTAAACCCGTGGCATTTAAGCCATACGTTTTATTAAAAACATCAGCATAAAGTTCGTTAACATATTTTGTAACAGCATACGGAGATAATGGTTTACCAATATTATCTTCTACCTTTGGCAATGCAGGGTGATCGCCATAAGTAGAGCTAGAAGCGGCATAAACAAAAGTGCTTACTTGCTCTTCTTTTGCAGCCGTTAGTATATTTACAAAACCTGTAATATTCGTTGAATTCGTTAATATGGGATCAGCTATCGAACGTGGTACCGAACCTAAAGCTGCTTGGTGAAGAACATACTCAACGCCTACCACAGCTTTTTGACAATCCTCAAGATTACGGATATCACCTTTTATAAAGCTAAAATTAACCCACTGCTCTGCAGAGACTTGTGATTGAACTTCATCCAAATTGTGTTGATGCCCAGTAGCAAAGTTGTCTAAGCCTATTACGGTTTGGTTTAACTTTAATAACGTTTCAAGAATGTTTGAGCCAATAAAGCCAGCAACACCCGTGACTAACCATTTTTTGGGTGTTGCTTGTAATTGTGATTTAATTTCGTTGAAGCGAGACATTTATTTTCCTTGTTCTGGCTTTTAGAACCTGTTGTGGCGAATTTATTTCAGCCTGTATACTTATACTTGTACTTATATTTTTTCTTGTGCTTTTTATTATGCAAAAAGATGCTTAATGCAAATCCTTATAAACGCATGTCTACACTTTCTTTGGGTAATAAATATTTTAAATCATAAAGTACATGGCTTTTCTTACCTAACTTACGAATATTTTCTGCACCTAGCTTTTTAAATTCATCATGTGAAACCGCTAGAATAATGGCATCATAACTTCCCGCTTTAGGGGCTTGATTTAACGACAAACCGTATTCATGCTCTGCTGCTTCACTTGAACACCACGGGTCGGTTATATCAACGTTAATATTGTATTCTTTTAATTCACTTACAATATCAACTACTTTGGTATTGCGTAAATCAGGGCAATTTTCTTTAAACGTTAACCCCATGACCAAAACATTAGCGCCCTCAACTTGAATACGGTTTTTCAGCATATTTTTAACCAGTTGAGAAACTACATATGCACCCATGCCATCATTTAAGCGGCGTCCGGCTAGAATCATTTCAGGATGGTAACCAACAGATTGTGCTTTATGTGTGAGGTAATACGGATCAACACCAATACAGTGTCCTCCAACTAAACCGGGCCTAAATGGTAAGAAGTTCCATTTTGTGCCGGCAGCTTCTAATACTTCTAAGGTATCAATACCTAACTTATTAAAAATAATAGAAAGCTCATTAATTAACGCAATGTTAACGTCTCGTTGCGTGTTTTCTATTACTTTTGCCGCTTCAGCAACTTTTATTGAACTGGCTTTGTGCGTGCCAGCAATAATTATTGAGCGATAAAGTTGGTCAACTACTTCAGCAATTTCAGGCGTTGAACCTGAAGTTACTTTTAAAATATTAATCACCCGATGCTCTTTATCACCCGGATTTATTCGTTCAGGTGAATAGCCTGCAAAAAAATCTTTATTAAACGTTAAGCCTGAAAACTTTTCAACAACTGGAATACACGATTCTTCAGTAGCACCGGGGTATACCGTTGATTCATATATAACGATATCGCCTTTATTAATCACTTTACCTAGCATTTCACTGGCTTTTATTAGCGGTGTTAAATCAGGCTGTTTATGCGCATCGATAGGCGTTGGCACAGTAACAATATATACATTACAAGATTTCAAATCATCAACGGTTGATGAATAGCTTAACGCTTTGGTTTCTGCAAGTTCTTCGTCACTCACTTCTAAAGTGCTATCTGTACCACCTTGCAATTGAGAAATACGCGATTGATTAATATCAAAGCCAAGCGTGGAATATTTTTTTCCAAATTCTACAGCTAGGGGTAGACCAACATAGCCTAAACCAATAATAGCTAACTTTACTTCACTTAACTCTTTAATCATTGTAATCATTGTAATCATTCCATTTTAAATTTTTTAAATATTAATCGCTCAACTCAATACTATAGCCCACTAATAGCGGCAACGGCAACGGCTGTGTTATACATAATTGTCGTCGCGGTTGTCCAAAGCGTTAAATTGTTCATGTATTCAGAATCAAGCGGCACAACAATTGAATCTCCCGCTTTAAGTGCAGAGCTTCCTGCACCAGAAAACCAATTCCTGCCTTCAACCATTTTAATACTGCCATTTGATGAAATAATATAAATGCGCTCATCATCAGCGCGTTTCTTTAGGCCACCGCTCTGTGTAATATAATTTTCTACACTGATTGATGAGTCGAACATATGAGAACTGTTCACTTGTACTTGACCCATTACATTGATAGCATTATTTTTAGTGGGTATATAGAGTATATCGCCGCCCTCTATCGCGACATCATACTCATTACTGGCAATAACTTGCGGTAGATTAATCACTAAACGACCTAATGGTTCAACTTTAGATAAATCGGCTAACAAAGACTGTATTTCACTATAAGACGTTACATTACCATTACTTGATAATGACTTTGTTGCCATCTCGATACGTAAGTCAGCACTCACTTTACTTAAATTCTGTTTTTCAAGTTGCTTTAACTTAGTTCTTGAAAAAACAGACCCATTAGGGTCAGCAAAAGGTGTTAATCCTCCCGCTTTGTGAATAATGCTCGACAAGCTGTCGCCACGACGTACCGTATACTTGCCAGGAAAAACAACTTCTCCACGTAATTCAATCACATGGTTTTCACTCCACGAAGGAATACGATGTACATTCAATCGGTCTTTACTCATTAATAAAATATTATCATCATCGATATTTTTTAATGCATTCGCTAAGACTATATTTTTAGCTGTTTTTACCGCACTGATGCCATTTATTTCATTGCGGGTAAGTTCTGCTCGCGATAAATAAGCAGACTCTTTAACCCCCCCTGCTGCCATAACTAAGTCACTTATTCTTGCCGACTTTCCTAAGGGGTAAATACCGGGAAATTTAACTTCACCGTCAACTTCAACCAGCTGAATAGCACTTCCTGCCCCGGCTTGTTGGCGAAGTTTATTAATTATGGGCACAAGTAGGCGCTGTCGAGAGAACAAGGCCATTTCACGAATATTTACGTTTTCTTTAACACTAGCACCGTTAATTTCATTTATCGATTGGAGAACGTTGTTCGCCTTATTTTCAGGAATCAGATTTTGTTTACCATATTTAGTCCAAAATTCTTTTTGTTGATTACTTTTAATCGCTAAGTTTCTTTCTTTTGCAAGTAACTCTTCTTGCGTGTACGCAAGCTCGTCTAATAAAAACTGCTCGTCAACTAACGTTACTTCACTTGAAAAAATAATAACTTTGTCATTCGCGCCTAACACAATATTTTTCATTGACGTTTTATCTGTAAAGACATCGGCTAGGTTAAACTGTAAGATTTCTATATTACGCGCCGTGTCAATTTCCCTAACAACAATGCCGTAGTTTAGATCTGCGTAAGGCAATAAATGCGCATCGGCATTATGAATTAAATCAGATATTTGCATTTCTTGGTGCCACTGGTATTTTCCTGGACGAACAACAGCCCCAATTAACGTCACCGACTGTTCATACATAGCTGAACTTTTTAAAATACGAAGATAATCGCCAGACTTTACCCTTTTGCTACTTTCAGCTGCATTCGATAAATCTATGTTGATCACTCTGCGTAAATTGCTCTTGTTATATCGCTCAACCGTTGCTGCTTTAGAAAAGGCTGAAGGCAATAAACCACCGGCCATTTTTATGACTGCATCAAAATCATCATTTTTATTTAATTCATAAATGGCCGGGCGACGCACTTCACCTGAGACTGACATGCTAGCGCCTTGAGGTGGCACAAAAACCACATCGCCAGATTGTAATAAAATATCACTCGACGAGTCGCCTTTTATCAGTAAATCATATAAATCTACCTTTTGAATTAATTTACCACGACGTTTAATTTGAATATTGCGTAAAGAGCCAATATCACTGATACCACCTGCTGCAAAAATCGCATGTGTCACTGATGAAAGTGAACTTAAGGTATAAGGACCCGGTTTATAAGCGTCACCTAACACAAAAATACGCATAGAACGTAATTCGGCTAAGCTAACAACAACATTAACCCCAATAATTTTTTGTTTTATTTTATTTACGACAAAAGACTTTAATTCTGAAAAGGTTAAGCCTGCAACACGAATAGGCCCTAAACCAGGAAAAACCAACTCCCCTTCACGCGTTACTGTTAATTGCATTTCACGGTTTTCTGTGCCAAAAACCTGTATGGACACTGAATCTCCCGTACCCAAAATATACCCTTCAGGAATGGCGATATCCATTAAAGGAGAAAATGTGGAGGGCGTATTAGCAAATACGTCTAAACCAAAGCGAGGCAACGTTTTAAAAATTGCTTCTGCTTTTTCAGTTTCCATATAATCTTTATCTTTAAGGTTTTCATTGTGCGCGTTATTTATGTCTCGAGGTACTACAGAGGTATTAAGAGGAGTATTTTGTGCGTTACTTCCAGATAGCTGTGTTTGAATCGCATTTAAATCAATACCCATACTTTTAGCTAACGTTTGTTGCTGCGCTTTAGGCAATTTTTTAAATTGCTCTATTTGCTGAGCAGACACTTGCTGAGCCGTTACATGTAGAGAAAGAATCGAAAGTAGAATGGCTGCTGTAGCATAGCGAATAATGTTAATCATTGGCGTAATAATTTTCCTATTAATACAAGGTGTAACGTCGTTTAAAGACATATGGGTATTTTGAAATAGATAATGAATATAAAGTCAAAAATAATAACCACATAACTTCAAAAAATTAACATGCGCAGTTTAGCAGCTAGCAACTACCGAATAAAGTAACTTTTCCCCTTTTAAAGCCATAATAATCACATAAGGGTAACTAAAACCTTACATAAACAAAACCCAATCTCATTACGCCACTATTGCCTTTCAATGCAAGCACAGGTATAACACACGCTGACTTTCGCAAATAAATTTGCCAGAAATTACAGCGCTAAGCACTTTATTACACATTTCAAACTGTTTTTAGCGAATTAAAATAATAATATTTAACTGTAATTTACACTTAATTCTTAGAGGAATTTTTTATGAGTAAACCTGAAACAGGTTCTTTTTTTGGTCATCCCGAAGGGCTACAAACACTTTTTGTTACTGAAATGTGGGAGCGCATGAGCTATTACGGTATGCGCATGCTACTTGTATTGTTTATGACCGCTACATTACAAGAAGGTGGCTTAGGGTTAACCGTTGCTTCTGCTGCTGCTATATATGGGTTATATACGGGTAGTGTTTATTTTATGGGCTTACCGGGCGGCTGGATAGCGGACAGATTAATTGGTGGTCAAAAAGCCGTGTGGTATGGCGCCATAATCATTATGATTGGCCATATTATTTTAGCTATTCCTAACGACACAACCTTTTTTATCGGCTTAATTGTTGTTATTTTAGGTACCGGCTTATTAAAGCCTAATATTGGCGCGATGGTTGGCCAACTATACTCAGACGAAGATGTTCGTCGTGACAGTGGTTATGCCATTTATTATATGGGCATTAATTTAGGTTCAGTTATTGGTTATGCTGTTTGTGGCTACTTAATGGAAAATGTTGGTTGGCATTGGGCGTTTGGTGCTGCTGCTGTAGGTATGGCATTAGGTTTAATTCAATACAAAATCACGACACCTAAACTTCAAGGTATTGGTGAAAAACCAGTATATCCAATGTCGGTTAAAGCACAAAAAACCAGTTGGACCATTATTGGTATGGTCTTAGCGGTTATTGTATTCGTAACGATTGCTATTTTTCAGGGACTGATAACGATTGAACCGGTAACAGTTGCTCAATATGTTGCCATAGCCTTTTCGCTGATTTTCGTTGTTTATTATGCTGTAATATATTTTGGTGGTTCGCTTACGCCAAACGAAAAGAAAAAACTTTGGGCATTATTACTCATCTGTATTGCATCCGCTTGTTTTTGGTCAGGCTTTGAGCAAGCAGGCTCTTCAATGAACTTATTCGCACGTGATTACACCGACCGTATGATTGGATCATTTGAAATACCTACTGGTTGGTTTCAAATGACCAACTCGTTTTTTATTGTTTTACTCTCACCCTTTTTTGCTGCCATATGGATTAACCTTGGTAAAAGACTTGTTAGCCCTTCTTACGGTATAAAATGTGCTTTTGGTTTAATTATCATGGCGAGTGGCTTTATCGTGATGTTTTTTGCTGCACAGTACGCTGCTTCAGGAATGAAAGTTGCCCCTTACTGGTTAGTAGCAACCTACTTTCTTCATACAGTAGGTGAACTTTGTTTAAGCCCTGTAGCATTGAGTGCGGTAAGTAAATTATCACCTAAACGTTTTGCAGGCCAAATGATGGGTGTCTTTGTTTTAACCTATTCAATAGGTAATATCATTTCTGGCTTATTAGCCGGTAATTATGATCCAAACAATGTTGCTCAAATACCTTCACTTTATATTCAAATTAGTTTGTTCAGTATTGGTATTGGCATAATCATTTTGTTGGTTGGTTTTAAATCAAGATTTTGGGAAAATTTACCTTCAGATAACCCAAATGATTCAACAGAAAAAGCGATTGCTTAATATGCAGTAAAGTACATATTAAAATGAAAAACTTAAAAGCCAACATTTATTGTTGGCTTTTTTCTTGATAAAATTTATTTTTATTCGTCTTAAACCGTTAAAAATAATTATGTAGGTTAATTAAGTATCATGAAAAAAAGAGACAATATACGTCAAGAAATACGCTATAAACGTAGCCAACTGAGCAGCCTATACCAGCAGGAACAAGCCGTATTATTGCGTGAAAAACTCATTGCACAAAAAGAGGTAAAACACGTAACAAAAATAGCCATTTATTTAGCTAACGATGGAGAACTCGATACAAGCCCTTTTATTAACTGGTGTTGGACAAATAAAGTATCTGTATATTTACCAGTCATCCACCCTTTTAGTAAAGGAAACTTGCTCTTTTTACGATACGAAAAAACGTCAATACTCATAAAAAATACGTACGGCATTTTAGAGCCTACGCTTGATGTTAGAAATATAATAACAGTCGATAAGCTTGATATCATTTTTACGCCATTAGTCGCCTTCGATACCGGTGGCAATAGACTAGGAATGGGGGGCGGATTTTATGACAGAACCCTTGCAACCTGGCATATGCAATATCAACACAACAAACAAACAAAACCAATCCCTATTGGTTTAGCTCACGATTGTCAGAAAGTGCAATCAGTACCTAGAGAAACTTGGGATATTCCCTTGCCTAAAATTATTACACCGACCACAAGCTATAACTTCGATATTTAATCATGTACTGATATACTTCTGCCTAATTAATCGCTAGTAAATGAGGATAAACATGACACAAGATGAAATGAAACAAGCAGCAGCTATAAAAGCCCTTGAATTTATTAAAAATGATACGATTGTTGGAGTAGGCACCGGCTCTACGGTTAATCATTTTATTGACGCCTTGGCGACAATAAAAGACAAAATTGAAGGGGCTGTTTCAAGCTCAGAAGTGTCAACTCAAAAATTAAAAGCGCACGGCATAGAAGTTTTCGAGTTAAATGACGTTAATGGCATTGATGTGTATGTTGATGGCGCAGATGAAATAACCCAACATATGTCGATGATAAAAGGGGGGGGGGCTGCCCTAACCCGAGAAAAAATAGTGGCTGCTGTAGCAAAAACGTTTGTCTGTATTGCCGATGAAAGCAAGCAAGTTAAGGTATTAGGTCGCTTCCCGCTTCCCGTAGAAGTGATCCCTATGGCACGCAGCTATGTGGCGCGTGAATTAGTTAAGTTAGGCGGTGATCCTGTTTATCGTCAGGGTGTTATTACTGATAACGGTTGCGTAATTCTTGATGTGCATAACTTAGCGATAATTGATCCTAAAAAACTTGAAAATGATATCAATGCCATTGTAGGTGTTGTTACTAATGGTTTGTTTGCTCAACGCGGAGCAGATGTTTTAATTTTAGGCACTAAAAATGGTGCAAAAGTCGTAAAATAATTCTTTAGAGTTTATACACTATATGCTAGTTTAGATATCTAGCCATCTAAATGATTTGTATTTGGTTAAGACAATAACCTATATAGCCCCACATGAGATATGAGAAAATGAGCAATAATTCATTAGCAAAAGAAAAGATTAAAATTTTATTACTTGAAGGTGTTCACCCAAGCGCTGTTGAAGAATTAAAAATAAAAGGCTACAGCAATATTGAATGCATAAAAACATCGCTCGCTGAAGAAGATTTAATTAAGAAAATTGCTCATGTTCACTTTATTGGTATTCGTTCTCGTACTCAATTAACGGATCATGTATTAAGCCATGCAAAAAAACTCGTTGCTATTGGCTGTTTTTGTATTGGTACTAACCAAGTTGAAATTAAAGCGGCACAAAAACGTGGTATTCCGGTGTTTAACGCCCCTTTTTCAAACACACGTTCAGTGGCTGAATTAGTCTTGGGTGAAACGCTATTATTATTACGTGGCATTCCTGAAAAAAGCGCTAAAGCGCATCGTGGAGAGTGGAATAAATCTGCCGCGGGTTCTGTTGAAGCTCGAGGTAAAACATTAGGTATTGTGGGTTACGGGCATATTGGTATGCAGTTAGGCATTTTAGCTGAAACTTTAGGTATGCGTGTAAGATTTTACGATATTGAAACTAAACTTCCATTAGGTAATGCAAGCCAAGCATCAAGCTTACCTGCATTATTAAAAGAAGCTGATGTTGTTAGTTTGCATGTCCCTGAAACCGTTCAAACGCAAAACATGATGGCTGCAAAAGAATTCTCTATGATGAAAGATGGCGTTATTTTTATTAATGCTTCTCGTGGAACAGTTGTTGATATCGATGCTTTAGCGGAAGCTTTAACAAGTAAAAAAGTAGCCGGTGCGGCCATTGACGTTTTTCCGGTTGAGCCAAAAGGTAATGACGAAGAGTTTATTTCCCCATTACGTGAATTCGACAATGTGATTTTAACACCACACATTGGTGGTAGTACTAAAGAGGCGCAATCTAATATCGGTTTAGAAGTAGCCAGTAAAATGGCGAAATATTCAGATAATGGTTCAACACTTTCAGCGGTTAACTTCCCTGAAGTTTCTTTACCAGGCCATACAGGTACGAGCCGTTTATTACATATACACCATAACCAGCCGGGTGTTTTAACACAAATTAACCAAACATTTGCTCAGCACAACATCAATATTGCCGCGCAGTATTTACAGACTGATGATAAAATAGGGTATGTTGTTATTGATATTGAAGCGCATGATAGTGAAGTTGCATTAAGAGAGTTAAAGCAGATTGATGGAACAATTCGCGCACGTATACTTCATTAATACGCGTATCATTATAAACAAGATTTAAAACAAGATTTAATACAGTATTTAACATAAAAAACGAGACACGGTAGTCTCGTTTTTTATTGGCATTTATAAACATAAGCGCTGTTAGCATGCTGTCTATATTTCAGGAATCAATCACTGATCCATTTCATTTACTTTAGCGTAACAACGATGCCTTTGGGCTGGTTAAGTAATTCATTGACTTGTTCGAGCACTTTATCATGACGGCCAATAAATTTTTTCACGGCATTGGTCATGGTTAATGTAGCGTCTGACATTCCCTCCGGTGTTAACGGGCGATGAAGTTCTATCATTTTCCCTTCAGGCTCATAAGACATTTTAATTGGCTGTTCTAATATACGAATAGGCGTGCCAACGGCAATATTGTTATATAGCCATTCAATATCATGATCATACATACGTATACAGCCAGAACTTGCTCTCATGCCAATACCAAAACGTTTGTTTGTGCCATGAAGTAAATACTCACTGGTGCCAATACGCAGTGCATATTTTCCAAAGGGATTATTGGGGCCTGCTGCAACTTCTCTCGCCATTTCTCTGCCATGTTTGGTAAAATAACGTTCACGCATCGCTTTTGTAGGACGCCAAATAGGATCTTTACGTTTGTCTCCAATGATACTCGTTACATGAGGTGTTTCTAGGCCTTGTCGACCAATACCTACAGGAAAAACATAAACTAATTTTTCTCCTTTGGGGTAATAATACAGGCGTAGTTCAGCAAGATTAATAACAATACCTTCACGCTTACCATAGGGTAAAAGCATTTGTTTTGGGATAACAATTTTACTGCCTGGCTGCAGTAAGAAAGGATCAACATCAGGGTTCGCTGCTAACAATGCAAAAAAACCCACATTATAGTGTTCGGCTAATGCTTGAAAGTAATCTCCTTTGATCGCTTTATGGGTGGTTTTTTCACCGATCAGTCTTGAATCAGACGTAGGTAGGTTATAAACACTCGCCAGACTACAACACGAAAATAAACTACTCAGTACTAAAATGAATACAAAGCATAACTTCATTTAACTAAAAGATTCATGTTTTTCGCTCCACATAATTAACGTCAACTATATCATCCGTGTCAGTGTTCACATCAAACATATTGTCTATAACGACTCTTCAAGCCAGTAAGATTTCATCATGTGCGCTATTTTTCTTGAGCTATCTAAAGCAATTAAGAGTCCTTCAACTTTACTCCCTTGCCATGAAACGAGCTTTGTCGGCTTTTCGTCCAAGGTTTGTAACTGTTGATGAATAACCCACAACGTTTGCAACTCGCTGATCCCTTCTTGAATATCCAACCAAGGTGCTCGATATTGCTTGCGTTCTTCTTGATCGAACAACAACCCAAACCACACACCTGTTAATAAACTTCGGTTTAACAACTTTGCTTGTGACAAATATTGTTGGCTGGTAAGCGGTTGCGTTTTTGTGCTATCAGCAAATAAAATCGACATGTTTTCAGTTAAACGTTGCTGCGCAAAAGGTAATAACAAATCATTAGATGCCGGTTGCTCGGTTAAAAGCATCGCCAACAAATCAGCTTGCAGTGTATTAAAGCGCTTACCATGCAATAATTCAAACACGTCATCACTGGTAGGTAAGCGGCGTTTTTCAATTTTTAATTGTTCAACTAATTGCTCACTGTAATTTAATTTATGTCGATAATTACCTGTTTTATTCGTGAGTTCTTGTAAATTTACGGCGTTATCAACCCACGAAAGCAAATGAATAAAATGACTTAATTCATTTCGAATTTGTAGAGAATTTTCAGGAATATAATCTGTAAAGAGCCAAAAGCCGTGACGAATTAGCGCTAAGGTTTCTGTGATTTTTTCTAACTCGACTAAGCTAGGCGCTGATATATAATGTTCAATATGATCATGCAGATGAACGAGGCAATGATTAATGCCCGTAGAAAAAGCAGTAGGAATAGACAAGCTGCGATCAATGGGCAGCATATCTGTGATAGGCTTTTCATAATTAATGGGTGTTTTCTTCCATAAACGATACCCCCGAGCAGCTTTACTTTGGCTACTTGGTCTTACCGATACCACTGAAAAAATCATCTTGGCAAGAAATAATAACTCTGACGTTTTACCACTAACAAGCTCTAACTCAATCTCACAAATATTTACACTTCTGCCATCACTGCTGATATTTCCTAGATCAAAAGCAACTTCTACTACAGAGCCTGAAGGTAGCGTTACTAACCAAATAATACGGATAAAATCAGTTGAGAAAAGGGGAATTAATGACGCTTGTAGCTGCTCTACACGTTGATCTGCCTGCCATATTTCTGTTGGGAACAATGCCAGTTCGGGGAAATTGTTCTCTATGTCAACGTTATACTCAGGTCGCTGATGTAAACCCGCAATGACCACACCCGCAGTTTTGATGGTTTGCTCTAACTGGCCATCACAACCTCGCACTCTAAGTCCCATATCATGATGACGAAAATCCAAATTAGCCGTATCATAATAACAGTTAACTAGTTTCTTTTTTACACAGGTAAATGATAACTGTTGTTCGGTAAATAACTGTGTAATATTTTCTTGAGTATGCTCACTTGTAACAAAATACTTAAGCTCAATTTCGGTAACCATATTTTTCCAATAATATTTTCGTCTTGTCAACATCATGAGTTTACAACAGCAACATATGAAAACAAGTAACTAATAATGCTTTAAATAAAAAATGTTAACAATATAGACTTTTTTTATCAAAAAACCTTGTTGTCCGTAAACTTCCCTTGCTATCAATCCAGCAAACCCCTAGTATTTTGCTATTAATTATTTTACAAACGTCAGTGGTAGTTTCATGAAAATTATAAAAGATTTATTGGTTGTTTTAGCGTTAAGTTTATCTTTCCCTCTTCTTGCAGAAAATGCCTCTTCCGACCTTACTTCTGGATATATTTCAGACGAATTATTTATTTATACGCACTCTGGAGCTGGCAATAATTACCGTATTTTAGGCAGTGTAAATTCAGGTACTGAAGTAAAGGTGACGGGTAATAACGAAAATGATTACACTGAAATTATTGATGAGAAAGATCGCAATGTTTGGGTTGAAAGTAAATACGTTTCACCCACGCCAGGTTTACGCTTTGTTATTGCCGAGCTTAATGAAAAGCTAGCCAATATAACAAGTAATACTGACAATATGTCAGAAGAATTAACAGGCGCTAAAAATACTATTGAAAAACTTAATAGTGAAAAGTCTCAACTTAACAACGAAATTATCCAATTAAATAAGACCCTTATTGCAACAAGTGCTAAATTAAAAGATCAAGATACTAATATCAAAAAAGAATGGTTTTATAATGGTGCCATTGTATTAGCCATAGGTTTATTTTTTGGACTGGTTATTCCTAGACTCGTGGGGCGACGTAAAGGCTCAATGGATAATTGGAAGTAACCCCTTCTATGTTGGAAAAAGCTAGCGTATAATCTGCTCGATTTTTTATTTATTATGGTTCTTTTTGTGCGCAAAACTTTATCTATTTTTTTTATCACACTATTTCTCTTATTTAACATAAAACTGGCTAATGCTAATGGTGTTAGCCCTTACCTTCCATTAAAAACTGACCCACTTATTGAGCTTGAAATAGAGCGTTTAGCAGCCATTTCTCATCTGCCAATATTGAGCAAGCCTTATCATATTGTGACGGTTGTTAATTATCTAAAAAAAATCAAACATTCTCACCCTCAGCTTTTTTACCGAGTTTCTGCATACATTAACCGTTATAAACGCAAGAGTGCAGTTACACATTTATCAACCAAGCTTTCAACTTCAGATAATAAACATTCAACGATAGCGAATAATCGTGGTATTAAAATGGATGACCTTGCGCAAGCGAGTGCCGCAGGTTTTTACCAATTCAACCAATATGCTATCGCAAACTTAGGTGGCACTATCGTTAATGGTGAGAAAGTTATTCCTTACGGTAGTTATATTTCGTTGGGTTATGAATATGCGCAGTTTGATATTGGCTACCGAGAGCATTGGTTATCTCCACTGCAAGAGAGTGCTACATTACTTTCTACCAATGCAAAACCTGCCTTATCCATCACCATGAGTAATGTAAAACCTATAGCATCTTGGAATGTGAAGTATGAATTTTCAATAGCACAATTAGAAGAAATGGATGGTATTCGTTTTGGTGGCACGACCTCAACTGGAAAGCCGTTATTAATGACAATGCATTTAAGCGCTCAACCCTTTAGCTGGTGGACTATTGGCGCTAACAGAAGCTTTCAATTTGGTGGTGGAGACAGAAGTACCGGCCTGAGTGATATTTGGAAAGCGGTTATTGATCCTGTAAGCGCAGATAATTGTGGTTCTAGTGGTAATGACTGCGGAGTAAACGGAGAAGTAGGTAATCAAATTGCTTCGATAACCAACAAATTTAACTTTTCTATTGTTGATATTCCTTTTAGCATTTATTTTAAATATGCTGGTGAAGATACAAAGGAGTTCAAGAACTATCAGTTAGGTAATATCGCTTACACACATGGACTGTTTCTTCCGTATTTAAATGATGACTTATCATTTTATGCTGAATACTCTAAGTTTCATAGTGTTTGGTATGTTCATCGTCTATACGATGAAGGTTATCGAAATGATGGCACAGTAATAGGTCATTGGTGGGGCAATAACAAAGAGCTTAACGATGGTTCTCCTGGAAATGCATCACTTATTAGAATCAACTGGGATTTTGCCCAAAAGTATCATTTACAAACGCTATTTCGCACCGCGACGATTGACTCACAAGATAAAAGTAAATATTCTCGGGCAAAAGAAATAGAGCTAAGTTTGACACAAGTACATAAGAATGGTTTTATTAATTATTCTTTCAAAACAGGTAATGATATTTATGGAGAGTCTTTCTACAGAGCGACTATTGGCTATAGTTGGTAACGTATGAATGTTTTTTTTGATATTCAGCACCTTTATTATTTACCGCAGTATTTACCAGTAAAAAGTGCGCTTGAAAAAAACGGCGTGCATTGTCATTTTGTTTTATATAATCAAAAGCAGTTGCAAGCTGTGCTAATAAGTTGTGTTGAAAAAGAAAAATTAAACTACACGCTCGTTGAAGATTCCACTGAAGCGAGCGTACTTTATCTCAATAAAAAACCTCATTGGATTATTTTTGGTAATGCCTTTAATGATCTAAAGACAATAAATACGACGAGTAAAACGGCATTAATGCAACACGGTATTGGCCCAAAATCTTGCTATTACGACGTGTCTAAGTCAGACATAACTTATCGTTTTGTTGAAGGACAGCATAGGCTAAAACGTTTACAGAATTTATTTCCCCAGAAAACGTTTATTGATACCGGTTATGCGAAGTTAGACCCGATCATTAATCAAACGTTTAATCGTGTAAACTTAGCAGAGCTCGGATTAGACCCTAAAAAGAAAACCATTCTCTACGCCCCTACTTTTTATCCTAGCAGTATAGAATGCTTACCCTGTAATTTTCCTGCTTTAGTTGAGCAATATAATTTAATTATAAAACCTCATTTCTTTTCTTTAATAAAAAAGAAATATAAAAACCAACAACAGGTATTAAAGCGCTGGAGTACATATAATAACGTATATGTATCTCCTATTGAGGAAACATCTATCATTCCTTTTATGGGGATTGCAGATCTATTGTTCAGTGATGCATCTTCAACAATATTTGAGTTTACGGCTTTAAATAAGCCCGCTATCTGGTGTGATTTTTACAAAGTTCGCTGGACCTACCGTGGGATTTTTAAGTGGCGATTAAATGATCGCTTAGATGATGATTTAAAATATTTTGGTAAAGTTGCCTGTCAAACTAAAAACATAAAGCAATTAATTCATGAAATTAGTAACCAACTTCAGCACCCAGAACTCAAAGAAGCTGAACGTTTAGAAATGACAGAGCTTCTTACTGGCACTGTTGATGGTAAATGCAGTGAAAGAATTGCGAATTTTATAACCTCAGAGGCTTAAATATGCGAGTTATTACTTTTGGTACATTTGATGTTTTTCATGTTGGGCACGTTAATATTTTAGAACGTGCCCGCCTGCATGGCTCACATTTAATTGTTGGCGTTTCATCTGACGATTTAAATATCTCAAAGAAAGGCCGTGCCCCCATATACTGCGAAGAAGATAGAAAGCATATTATCCGTTCATTAAGATGTGCAGATGAAGTGTTTTTGGAAGAGTCCTTAGCGTTAAAAGCAGAATACATTAAATACTATAATGCTGACATTTTAATTATGGGTGATGATTGGCAAGGAAAATTTGATCATTTTCAAGATATTTGTGAAGTTATTTATTTACCGAGAACGCCTTCTGTTTCGACAACTGAAATTATTGAAATAGTTAAAACTAAGCGTAGTTAATGAAAGATAACCCAAAATACCTCTTCTACATTTCACAAAATTATTCCTTTGAAATTTTGCGGCCTTTACAACAAGAAATTATAAAACAAGGGAGTGAAGTGGCTTGGTTTGTCGCTGGTGACGAGGTTGAATTAAATAACTTTCATGCCAAAGAAGTGGTACTCAACACTGTTGACGATGTTATAGCATTTAACCCTATCGCAAGCTTCGTGCCTGGTAATATAATCCCGCGATTTATTCCAGGCATTAAAGTGCAAGTTTTTCATGGTTTAGAGTGGAAGAAGAAAGGGCATTTTGTTATTCGAGACTGTTTTGATCTTTATTGTACGCATGGAAAAGCCACAACAACCCGATTTAATGAATTAGCAGAAAAACATCAGTTTTTTGATGTGAAAGAAACGGGTTGGCCGAAATTAGATAATTTATTTAATACACCGAAAGCACAATACTTTAGTAATAATAAGCCAACGATACTCTTCGCCCCTACTTTTTCACCTTCTTTAACGTCTGCCCCTTATTTGTATGAAGAAATAACTGCTTTAGTGAATGAAAATAAATATAATTGGCTCGTAAAGTTTCATCCTAAAATGGATGAAAAATGGGTGAAACTCTATTCAAAACTGTCTTGTGACAACTTAAAAATAATAGCGTCTGCCAATATAAACAGTTTACTGCAGTCTGCAGATATCATGGTGTCAGACACTTCATCGGTTATTGGTGAGTTTGCCCTGTTAGGTAAGCCTGTAATATCGTTAAATAATAGTCAACCCGGTAATTATTTAATTAACATTACTGAAGCCAAAGCATTACCTCGAGCAGTAGAAGCAGCATTTTCTCCTACACAAACACTTATAGCGGCTATAAATCGTTATGCAACCGACTTGCACCCTTACAATGACGGCTTGTCATCGTTACGTATATTAAAGGCTGTAGAAGATATACAGTCAAACGGTAAACAGTCACTCAAACCGTTACCTCGAAACACCATTCGAAACCTAAAGCAGCGAAAAAAGCTAAATTACTGGAAATTGTAAGCGCCTTATATTAATTATGTCAGGTATTATTCTTTTTAAATATTAATAATTAATTGACAATATTTGAGTAAATACGTTATTAATAGATGACTGTTTGCTCTTACGAGCTAAACCAACCAAATAAGATTAACTTAATGACAACTATTTTTAACATAATAAATGCTATTCGCATTAACCTCCTCCTCGTATTAACGGTGCGCGGATAGGTTTTTTATTGTTGTAAGTTAATATAAACATTAAAACCCGCGCACATTACCGCGGGTTTTTTTATGCCTGTGTTTGAGGTAAGAAGCGAATACTCAGTACCCATAAATATTAAGGAATAAACATGGACAGCAACGTAATTATTTTCGATACCACTTTACGTGATGGAGAGCAGGCGTTAAATGCAAGCCTTTCAGTACATGAAAAGCTGCAAATTGCGCTCGCCATTGAGCGATTGGGTGTTGATGTGATGGAAGTTGGTTTTCCAGTATCGTCACCTGGCGACTTTACATCCGTTCAAGAAATTGCCCGAGCGGTTAAAAATTCGCGTGTATGTGCCTTAGCTCGTGCTGTTGAAGGCGATATTCAAGCCTGCGCAGATGCTTTAAAAGTAGCAGATCAATTTCGTATTCATACGTTTATTTCAACCTCTGATGTTCATGTTCAACAAAAATTAAAAAAAGACTTTGCTGATGTTGAAGCGATGGCTATTCACGCCGTAAAGTTCGCACGAAAATTTACCGATGATGTTGAATTTTCTTGTGAAGATGCGGGTCGCACCCCTATTGATAACTTATGTAGAATGGTTGAGAACGCAATAAAAGCAGGAGCTACAACGATAAATATTCCTGATACCGTTGGCTACACGTTGCCTAACGAATTTGGCGGCATCATTACTCAATTGTTTAATCGTGTACCGAATATTGACCAAGCGGTTATTTCTGTTCATTGTCATAACGATTTAGGCTTAGCTGTCGCGAATTCAATGTCAGCTGTACAAGCAGGCGCAAGACAAATTGAATGCACCATTAATGGCATTGGTGAACGTGCGGGTAATTGTTCATTAGAAGAAGTCGCGATGATCATGAAAACCCGTCAAGACTTCTTAAATGTGCGTACCAATATTAATCATCAAGAAATTGCTCGTACGTCAAAACTGGTCAGCCAATTATGTAATATGCCGGTACAATTAAACAAAGCGATTGTTGGCGGTAACGCTTTTAGTCACTCGTCAGGTATCCATCAAGACGGTATGTTAAAAGCCAGTAATACTTATGAAATCATGACACCTGAAAGTGTCGGTATCAGTAAAACAAAATTAAACTTAACCTCACGCAGCGGTCGTCATGTTATTAAACACCGTATGGCAAGTTTAGGCTATACCGAAACAGAGTTTGATTTAGAAGAACTATACAGTGATTTTTTAGCGTTAGCGGATAAAAAAGGCCAAGTGTTTGATGATGACTTAGAAGCGTTGCACTTTAACATTCAGCAACAAGGTGAAGAACAAGAGTTCTATCATTTAGAAACATTAAACGTGCAATGTGGTGGCGGAGAGTTTTCCACTTCAAGTATTAAGTTATTAGCCGGAGAAGAAAGCCATATTGTTTCTGAAACAGGAAACGGCCCTGTCGATTCATTGTATCGTGCCATTAAAAAAGCGGTAGATGTCGACTTTGAGGTTGCGGATTACAAAATATCAAACAAAGGTGAAGGTGAAGACGGTCTGGGTAAAGCTGATTTAGTTGTAGCGTGGCAAGGCAGAAAATTCCACGGTTATGGTTTAGCAACCGATGTTATTGAAGCGTCAGCAAAAGCATTGATCCACGCACTCAATAACATTCACCGCGCCATTACTATCAATGAAATAAAAAGCGAACTTAAAAACGAACTAAAAAGCGATGTACAAGCTTCAATATAAATAGCATTCACAATTATTAGATTTACTTAAAGGTATAAAAAACATGTCAAACATAGCAATATTAGCCGGAGATGGTATCGGACCAGAAGTCATGGTTGAAGCTAAAAAAGTATTAGCCACTATCGCCAATAAATTTGATATTGAAATATCTACTCAAGATTACGATATTGGTGGCGCTGCCATTGATATCCACGGTAATGCCCTTCCTGATGAAACCATGAAAGGTTGTGAGCAAGCCGATGCTATTTTATTTGGCTCTGTCGGTGGTCCAAAATGGGCTAATTTACCGCCTACAGAACAACCTGAACGTTGCGCACTATTAGGTTTACGTAGCCGTTTCGATTTATTTTGTAATATGCGACCTGCCACCCTACAACCCGCTTTATCTTCATTATCAACATTGCGCAGTGATATTTCAGAGCAAGGCTTTGACGTACTCGTTATTCGTGAATTAACCGGTGATATATACTTTGGTGAGCCCAAGGGACGCCGCGGAGAAGGCGAAGAAGAAACGGGTTTTGATTCCATGTTTTATTCTCGTCGAGAGGTTAAACGTATCGCTCATTTGGCCTTTCAATCAGCACAAAAAC
Organism: Alteromonadaceae bacterium; assembly: GCA_041890515.1. Lineage (GTDB taxonomy): Bacteria > Pseudomonadota > Gammaproteobacteria > Enterobacterales > Alteromonadaceae > Colwellia_A. Next base: position 59,349 of record JASDWX010000016.1, on the reverse strand, counting down.
GCAACAATAAGGTAACTTCAGTTGATAAAGCAAACGTTTTAGCCACCAGCCAATTATGGCGTCAGGTCGTTGAAGAGGTGGCTGTTGAATATCCAGAAGTAGAACTAGAACATTTATATGTTGATAACGCCGCAATGCAGCTCGTTCGTGATCCAAACCAATTTGACGTGATGTTATGCCCAAACTTATTTGGTGATATTCTTTCTGATATCTGCGCGATGATCACAGGCTCTATGGGCTTATTACCTTCTGCCAGTTTGAACAGTGAAGGTTTTGGTATGTATGAACCCGCTGGAGGGAGTGCACCCGATATTGCAGGCCAAGGTATTGCTAACCCTATCGCACAGATTTTATCGGCCGCATTAATGCTACGTTATAGCTTGAATGAAGGCGCTGCTGCACAAGCTGTTGAAGATGCCGTATCAAGCGCATTAGATAATGGGATCCTTACGGCTGATTTATTACCAAAAGATCAAAAACAAAACGCAAAAAACACCCGTGAAGTTGGTGATTATATTTGCCAGCATATATCCGACCAACAAATCAAAGAGGCTTAATGATGTCTACTACTTTGTATGAAAAATTATGGCAACAGCATGTTGTGGAAGAAAAAGACGGCGAAACCCCTTTGCTTTATGTTGACCGTCATTTGATCCATGAAGTTACTTCACCACAAGCCTTTGCCAACTTGAAGTTTCACAATCGCCCTGTTCGTCATCCTGAACGCACGATTGCCACGATGGATCACAACATTTCGACACGGTCTATAGAAATTGATGCTGCTGGTGAAGGTGCTGCCAATCAATTAAGAACCTTAGAAAAAAATTGTAAAGAGTTCGGTATCGAGTTATTTGGTATGGGCCATAAAAATCAGGGTATTGTGCATGTAATAGGCCCTGAACTTGGCTTAACGTTACCCGGAACAACGATTGTTTGTGGTGATTCGCATACGGCAACTCACGGCGCATTTGGCGCGTTAGCGTTTGGTATTGGTACGTCAGAAGTTGAGCACGTTTTTGCGACGCAAACGTTACGTCAAACTAAAGCTAAAACCATGAGAATAGAAGTCAATGGACAAGTTGGCTCTGGTATTAGCGCAAAAGATATTATCTTAGCCATTATTGGGAAAACTGGCAGTGCTGGCGCTACCGGTTATGTGGTTGAATATTGTGGAAGTGCTATTGAAGCATTGAGCATGGAAGAACGCATGACCGTGTGTAACATGAGTATTGAATTTGGCGCTAAAGCAGGCTTAATTGCTCCCGATCAGAAAACCTTCGACTATGTAGAAGGTAAAGAATACGCACCTAAAGGTGATGTATGGGTTCAAGCGATAAGTGATTGGAAAAAATTCAAAACAGATAAAGGCGCAGAGTTCGACTCGACGTTAATACTGAAAGCTGAAGATATTAAAGCGCAAATAACTTGGGGAACAACGCCTGGACAAGTGACGTCTGTAGACAACGTCGTACCATCGCCGGATGACTTCACAGAGCAAGTAGAAAAAGACTCATGTACCGCAGCATTGGCTTATATGGGATTAACTGCAGGTACTAAAATCACTGACATTACGATTAACAAAGTATTTATTGGCTCATGTACAAATTCTCGTATTGAAGATTTGCGTGCAGCCGCTGGGGTTGTTGCAAAATATCAAGCTCAAGGAAGGTCAGTTTCAACAGGTGTTGACGCCATTGTTGTTCCTGGTTCATATCGCGTAAAAGAACAAGCAGAAGCTGAAGGGTTAGACAAGATATTCAGCAATGCGGGTTTTGAATGGCGCTTACCCGGTTGTTCTATGTGCTTAGGAATGAACGACGATGTACTTAAAGAAGGAGATCGCTGTGCTTCAACCAGCAATCGTAACTTTGAAGGTCGACAAGGCCGTGGTAGTCGTACTCACTTGGTCAGTCCAGAGCTTGCCGCTGCATCTGCCATAACAGGTCACTTTGTTGACTTAAATTCACAAGGAATATAGCAATGGAAAAATTTACAACACATACTGGTTTAGTTGTTCCTTTAGATGCAGCAAACGTAGATACGGATCAGATCATCCCAAAACAATTTTTACAAAAAACAGAAAGAGTTGGTTTTGGCACACACTTATTTCATGATTGGCGCTATTTAGATGTTTCAGGTAATGAAAACAATCCTGACTTTATCTTAAATAAGCCACAATATCAGGGAGCGAGTATATTATTAACCCGTGAAAACTTTGGTTGTGGTTCAAGTCGAGAACATGCGCCATGGGCATTAGAAGAGTACGGATTTAAAGTTATTATTTCGCCAAGCTTTGCTGATATTTTTTATGGAAACTGTATCAATATTGGTTTATTGCCAATTAAATTAAGCGATGAAGAAATTGATACTTTATTCACTCATTCTGCAAAAGAAAATATCGAATTAACCGTAGATTTAATTAATAACCAAATTAATTGTGGAGAGCTAAGCTTTTCTTTTAGTTTAGATAAGTTTCATCAATATTGTTTAGAAGAAGGCATAGACAGTGTCGGCTGGACTTTGAATAAACTTGATACCATAAAAGCTTTTGAAGCAAAGCTGCCTGTTTGGCAGTAACTATCTAAAAAGCTAATGTCTTTATAAAGCTGGAACCTCATCTACATGTTAAGGCATAAACTGTAGTTGAGGCTTTAGGTTTCTCTACTCAACAATTGTATGGGTTAAAAAATCAAACTAAAATATCTTCTCTTAATAATGTACGGTATTATCAAGTAGTCATCTTTTCAACAAGCTAATCATAATCATGTCAAAATCTGAATCAAGCGAAGTTACCCAAACAATCACTATAGATCAGCTCAAAACTGGCATGTATGTAAAATCATTTTCTGATAACGCTACCCTTAACATCAAATCTGAAGGTTATATTTCCTCTGATAAAAGTATCACTCAATTACGCAAAGCCAATATTACTCAACTCGTGATTGTTCCTGAGAAACAAAAGAAAACAATGAATGTTGAAAAAATATTTGCTGAAATAAATACTGAAAAACCAGCCGTCATCAAAAAGAACCCATCAGAAAAAATAGGGTTGTCTCTCGACAGTGAAATTAAAAAAGCCAGTAATTTATATAAAAATGCAAAAGTGCTACAAGAAAAAATTCTAGGACAAATCAAACAAAAAAAATCATTTGAAATGAGCGAAGTAGAAGAAACAACAAATGCGATGGTTGACTCTATTTTTCGTAATCAAGACGCCTTAACCTGTATGTCTCGTCTGCAAACCAAAGACTCTTTTCTCATAGAACACTCACTCAATGTTTCCATACTGATGTCTGTTTTTGCAAAATATTTAGGCTTTGAAAAGCGACTGATTCAAGAGCTTGCATTAGGTGCATTTTTACATGACATTGGTAAAGTATTATTACCCCTTGATATTTTAAACAAAACTAATACCTTAACCTCCAAAGAACATAATATTATTCGAAGCCATGTTGCTCTGGGTTTGAAAATATTAGAAGACTCCCCAAGTATCTCTCATATCGCCATGAAAATGGTACGAGAGCACCATGAGCGTTTAAACGGTTCAGGTTATCCAAAACAGCTCAAAGGCAGTGAAATTTCAACCTATGGAAGAATGATCGCCATTATTGACAGCTACGATGCAATGACTTGTGAACGACCATATAAAAAACAGCTCCATCCAATTAACGCCTTCAAAGCGCTTATTTTAGAATCTCCAGAGTTTTATGATGAAGCGCTCGTTGAAAAGTTTATTCAATGTATGGGGGTATACCCTATCGGCACTTTGGTAAAATTAAACATAGGATTAATTAGTCGATTAAACAAGCAAAAACCATTACATCCTTATGTACGTGTTTTTTATAATACCCGTATGAATCAAGCGATACCTATGAAAGAAATCAACTTGAGCGAATCAAAATATAAAGACCAAATTGACTGCTGTATTCGCCCAGAGGACTATAATCTTAATTTATTGGGTTTCTTCAAAACCGCATTTATGGACTAATTTTAGCTATGCGGTCTCACTGGATATCAAAGAGGTCTTGAAAGGATATTACCAAGTAGACAATGCAGGTAAACTAAACTGTTCACCTTTAAAGGTTAAAATAACTTTTTGCGCATAAATATGGTTTAATATAAGTCCAGTTGAAATAGTATCCCCTTCATATCTATCTCTGCCATTGACTTTAACCCAGCTCTCCCCGTCACTTGTATATATATGTTGGTCAAAAATTAACGAGGGTAAGTCGTTTTGAACCCAAGTAGGCATATCCGATAATGCTGGCGCAAAAACTTCAAGGGTTTTACTTTGCTCGTTATCGTTATCTAAGTGGTTGTCTTTCTCTGTTTCGTCTATTGCGCTTTGAAAACGCGCGAGTAAGTCATCGGAAACGCCATCAACGGCATTAACCGATAGTTTTTCCTTAACTTTCTCAATACGGTTTTTTTCAGCCAAAATAAGGGTTTCAGCCAGATTATTATTATCGAGGGTGTTTTTTTTAACACGACGTTCTCCTGTACCCTTTTGATCACCATCATTTTTGATCATAAACGCTTTTGTTGTGTTTTTGGGTTCAACCACAGGTGAGCTTTCATCTCTTTCTATATTATTGTTTACTGTTACGTTTTCATCTTCAGATGTTTTAATTACAGGGGCAGAAGATTCAAGATCACCTTGCTGAGCAATATGTTCATGAACATTAATTAAGGGCTTTTCAACAATGTTTTCACCGTATAACTGACCAAAAAAATAGGATGTGCTGACAATTCCCCCTAAAAGAACACTTGCCGCTATTGTTTTTACTGCTATATGCTGCCACCAATGTTGAGTTTGATATTCATCACCCAAAGCTTCGTGAGCAGACTGTAAAACAATTTTTTTAGTCACTAACGCATTATTACTACAATAGGCATTGGTGAGTGACCGTTCACATAACAAGTTAATAATACGGGGAATACCTTGTGATATACGGTGGATTTCAGCGACAGCAGCATGCTCAAACAACATGCGTTCACATTGAGCAACACAAAGCCGATGCTGAATATAATGTGTAACTTCCACTCTTGTTAAAGGAAGTAAATGGTAACGAGCCGTAATGCGTTGCGCTAGTTGTCGGAGGTCTCGACGTTGTAACAGCTGTTTTAATTCTGGTTGACCAATTAAGATCACTTGTAATAACTTTTTTGTATCCGTTTCTAAGTTAGTTAATAAACGTAACTGCTCTAAAACGTCGGGCGCTAGATGCTGAGCTTCATCAATAATTAATAATGTATTAAGGTTTGATTGATGATTTTTATTAAGTTTTTCATATATTTTGTCGGTAAGGGTTTTTAACGTTGCTCCCGTCTTTCGATAACGTATTTTCAATTCATCACATACGCTAGCCAGTAATTCTTGGCTTGATAATGTTGGATTAAGAATGAAAGCTGCTTGCGTATTTTCTGGCAGTTGCTCCATTAAACGACGGCTAATCGTCGTTTTACCGGTACCAACTTCACCCGTTAATAATGCGAAGCCCCCAGTTTCACCTAAACCATAACTTAAATGAGCTAAGGCTTCTTTATGTCGTTCACTCATAAATAAAAAGCGAGGATTAGGAGCTATTGAAAAAGGGCTTTCTTTTAAGCCAAAATAACCTTTATACATAATATATTTAAGTGATTTTAAAATGAAAAAATACAGTCTTAGAAACTACCCTGTAGTACCTCATAAGTCAAAACTAGCGCGTAAATAAATGATAAAAATATGATAAGCTGTCATTCACATAAACGAAAACTTGAATAAATATTAAGAGTAATAATGACCCATAATAACCTTGAAGAGCTTAATAGTTATTTAGTCGGCGGCGCCGTTCGTGACAAACTTTTAGGCCATAAAGTTTATGACCACGATTTTGTTGTTGTGGGTTCAACGGTTGAACAAATGTTGGCATTAGGGTTTACTCAAGTAGGTAAAGATTTTCCAGTTTTTCTTCATCCTGAAACTAAAGAGGAGTATGCATTAGCCAGAACAGAACGTAAACAAGGTCAAGGTTATACCGGTTTTGTGTGCGATGCGAGTGCTTCGGTTACGCTTGAAGAAGACCTCTTACGCCGAGATCTCACGATTAATGCCATGGCTATACCTAATATTGAGACGACAGAAACTTTAACCATCATTGACCCTTATAATGGCAAAATTGATTTAGAGAACAGAATACTTCGTCATGTTTCCTCGGCTTTTATTGAAGACCCTCTCAGAGTTTTGCGTGTCGCTCGGTTTTCTGCTCGCTACCATGATTTTGGTTTCACGATCGCAGAAGAAACTTTACAATTGATGACGAGAATAAGTAATAGCGGGGAATTAGCTACACTGTCAGGTGAGCGTGTTTGGCAGGAAATGCAACGAAGTTTGGCTGAGAATCATCCAGAAGTATTTTTTCAAGTGTTACGTGATTGTGGTGCATTAGCAAAAATATGGCCAGAGCTTAACGCACGTTGGGGAGTGCCTAACCCAGAAAGATCGCACCCTGAAATTTGCTCAGGCATACATACCATAATGGTACTTAAGCAGGCAGTTAAGCTTTCCCCTAAAACGTCAATTCGATTTGCTGCGATTTGTCATGACTTAGGTAAATCATTAACCTTAAAACAAAATTGGCCCAGCCACCAAGGGCATGAAAAATCTGGATTGGTATTAGTTGAGAAAATATGTGACCAATTGAAAGTCCCTAAAGATCACAAAAATTTAGCACTTAAAGTATGTGAATTTCATTTACACTGTCATAAGGCTTTCGAATTAGAAGCCAGTACAGTGGTTAAATTATTTAATAGCTTAGATGTATGGCGAAAACCCGAAGAGTTTTCTGATTTCCTAATAGCGTGTACAGCAGATTTTCGAGGACGTCTAAATGTTGAAGAAAAACCTTACCCGCAAGCCCCTTACTTAAAAAGTACTTTTAATGCGGCACTTAACGTAACAGCAAAAGAATTTGTTGAACAAGGACTAAAAGGTGTAGAGATTAAAGAAGCAATGAACAACAAGCGAATTGCTGTGGTGCAAAAGATTAAAGCAACTAATTTACAGGCTGCTAATCTTTAGGTGTAACATTAAATAAACCAGAGGGCTCAAATACTAGCGTAATAGTACCTTCAGCTCGCAATTTTGTCATACCCTAATCAGCGCTTAATCCTTTTTCTCATCATGGATTTTATTAGAAATATTACATGTTGACTTTCATTCAGTGGGGATTTGAAGTTAGGAATAGGCTTTACTCCAATATTTTTTGATTTTATAGCTGATGAGAAAGGTGTTCACGCATATTGTAAGGTTGTTGATCTAATACACCTTTATATTCAACACCTTCTCAAATTAGCATTTGTTGTCTAAGTAGTATTTTGAAAGATTTTCGACGAAAACAATATACACCATCGTATTTAACCGCTCAAAATCTTGATGACTTAATAAGCAACGATAATTTTTATAAACATCTTCATTCATATATCGGGTTAACATAAATTAACCCTATAGAAATAATAAAAAAGGCGTTGGCTATAAATAGTCAACGCCTCGAACAATAATGTTTAGCGATTAACTAGCAGGTAATATTTTTGCTGAGACTGCGCCAAATCCAATGCGTGTAGTACCTTCTTTTTGACACCACGCTTTCATAATAACGTTATCGCCATCTTCTAAGAACGTCCGCTTTTCTCCGTTTGGCAGAGAAATTGGTTTTGCACCCGCATTTGAGAGTTCTAACATAGAACCCGCTTCATCTGGATTAGGGCCGGACTGAGTACCACTACCAAACATATCACCAGCACGCAGGTTACAACCATTAACCGTATGATGAGCAACCATTTGTGCGACTGTCCAATAAGAATCTTTAAAATTAGATTGCGACATTTCTACCGCTTCTTCATTTTTTTCGCGCATATTTTCTGTTTCAATCAATGCTTGTAATTGAATATCAAATGAGCCTGTTGCACGATTATTTTCAGATTCAAGATATGGCATAGGCTGAGGGTCAGACTCAACACGGGTCCATGCAGAACGGTAAGGTGCTAAAGCCTCTGTTGTTACAATCCACGGTGAAACAGTAGAAGCAAAGTTTTTTGACAAAAATGGACCTAATGGTTGATATTCCCAACCTTGAATATCTCGAGCAGACCAATCGTTGAATATACATAAACCAAATACATGGTCTTCGGCATTATCAATAGAAATAGCATCGCCTAAGTCATTTCCTTTACCAATGAAAATACCAACTTCGAGTTCATAATCAAGACGCTTGCAGGGACCGAATGATGGTTCAGTAGCTGTTGGTGCTTTTGTTTGCCCTGAAGGACGTTTAAAATCACGACCTGATACATCAATGGAAGATGAACGTCCGTGATAACCAATGGGTACCCATTTATAGTTGGGTAATAATGGATTATCTGGACGGAACTTTAAGCCAACGGATGTTGCATGATGAATAGAGGTATAAAAATCAGTGTAATCTCCAATATTACAAGGTAAAGCATATTCGACGTCAGACTGATTGATTAGACAAGCTTGGACTTTTTCCTTCAAAGGAGAGCCTTCTTTCAGTGAATTTGAAAGCGCTAAACGTAAAGCACTCCAAGTCGCTTTGCCCATCGACATATAGTCATTTAATTGTGGTGCACTACATGCTTTCAAAGCATCTTGAGCAAGACCATCAAAAACGCCTGCATTACCTAGGGCCGTTAAATCAATAACTTGATCGCCAATGGCTACGCCACCACGAAATGCTTCCATGTTGTTTACACGTTTAAAAACGGCAAAAGGTAAGTTCTGAATAGGAAAATCAGTATCTGCTTGGTTTGCAGTATCAAGCCAGCTAGAAAGTGCTGGATTGTGGGTTTCATTTAATAAACTCGTGTTAGACATTGGCTAAAAAACTCCTGGAGATTAAGGCTTACTCTGATAAAGCGTCAAAATGCGCTTTAAGATACAAATAAGTGTTGAGATGACTTTATGATATACGTCATTATACCAGCGAGAACATTAATTGGTATTAATGATAACATTGAGTTATTTTTCTGAGGGTTAAGCTGTCAACAAATTGTTGCACTTAAAGCTTTACAGTCTATTTTCTAGTGATATCAAAGGTCTTAATCTGATTTGTCTACAGAAGCGGCTAGCAAAACTGAATAAGCATATTAATAGTTAAAAGATAACATGCATACAAGCTAGAGCAGCAAGTCCAGCAAGAATATCATCGACCATAATACCTAAACCACCGTGTACATTTTTATCTATAAATGAGATAGGCCAAGGTTTGAAAATATCAAAAATTCTAAACAAGACAAAACCAACAACAACACTTTGCCAGCTTAACGGCACTAGAAACATCGTAATTAAAAATCCAACAATTTCATCCCAAACAATCGCTCCATGATCATGAACACCGGCATCTTCTGCCGCTTTCCCACAAATATATATACCCGAAATACTCATTAAAATAACAACCACTAAGTAAAAATTCATTGAAGTGGGTGCTAGCAATAAATACAATGGGATTGCTGCTAGCGTCCCATACGTACCTGGTGCTTTGGGTAATAAGCCACTACCAAATCCTAAAGCTAGAAAATGAATAGGGTTAGCTATACGGAAGTTTTCAGTTGATTTACTCATAGATGAACTTAAATTATTTATCCGTGGTTTGGTTTGAAAAGTGCTCGTAGTTTTGAACGCAAATATTTACAGGCATATTATTCAACGTCGTTGTAATTTTATCTGACCCATTTAATTGGCCTACACAAGTGATCTTATTGCCTGTGTTAGCCAAAGCGGTTTCCATACCCACTTTATTATCCTCAGATACGCTAAAAAGAAGCTCGTAATCGTCACCACCGTTTAAAGCGAGATCATAGGCATTTTCTATGCCTACCGTATCAGCCAATGCAGCGGAAATAGGCAAATTATCAAGTACAATATTTGCACCTACATTTGAAGCTTCACAGATATGTGCAAGATCTGCCACTAACCCATCTGACAAATCGATGGCAGATGTCGCGTACTCTCGTAAAGCTTGACCCGCTAGAACACGTGCTTTAGGAAAATCTAATCGCTGTTGTATTTCTTCTTGATATTTGGGAGCAACGTTCACTTTACCTTGTATATGCTGCAATGCAAGTGCTGCTCCGCCAATTTCACCGGTAACATATAACCAGTCTCCAGCTTTAGCACCCGATCGAGAAATATGTTTTTCAAAAGGAATTTGTCCTTGTGCTGTGACTGTTATACTGAGTGGCCCTTGGGTTGTATCACCACCAATAAGCTGAACATTATAAAACTCACAAAGTTCAAATACACCTTTACAAAACTCATCAATCCAATGTTCGTCAATTTCAGGAAGCGTTATGGCTAAAGAAATCCAACTAGGTTCTGCCCCCATCGCAGCAAGGTCAGATAAATTGACGGCAATTGATTTATGGCCAATTGCACGTGCAGAAGTTTCCATAGGGAAATGAACACCTGCAACTAAGGTATCGGTTGTCACTGCAATATGTTGTCTTTCACCTGGCGTAACTAATGCACAATCGTCACCAATACCTAAATGAACATCTTTTCGCTTTACAACTTGCTGAGTAAAATACCGACGAATCACTTCAAATTCTTTCATACAGTAGCGGATCCTTTGCTTATGCTAATAGGAGAATAATTTATTCTTCAGGGCGAATTAATTTAACCGCTTTATCAAGTACGCCGTTAACAAACTTATGGCTGTCATCAGCAGCAAACGATTTGGCTAACTCAATAGCTTCATTAATAACAACGCGGTATGGGACATCTTTACAATCTTTTAACTCATAAATCGCAACGCGTAAAATAGCTTTCTCTACATGATCGACATCTGCAAGAGGTCGATCAACATGAGGTGAAATAGCTTCATCAATAGATCCTACTGATTTAGTTACGCCATGAAGTAATTGTTGGAAATATGGAATATCAAAACGTCGAGCACTGTTATCGGTTAAAAAATTAACTTCAATATCAGTTACTGAATTTTGACTAAGCTGCCATGAGTAAATAGCTTGAACTGCTAACTCACGCGCTTTTCTTCTAGGTGATGGTTTCACAAAAAACTCCGATTATAACTTGTCTAAAACATTGACCATTTCTAAAGCACTTAAAGCCGCTTCTGCGCCTTTATTACCTGCTTTAAGTCCGGCACGATCTATTGCTTGCTCAACGGTATCGGTAGTAATAACACCGAAAGCAACCGGTATAGTGTATTCCATTGAAACTTGCGCTAGTCCTTTGTTACATTCACCAGCAACAAAATCAAAATGAGGTGTACCACCACGAATTACGGCGCCAATTGCGATAATACCATCGAATTCACCTTTGCTAGCAATACGCTTTGCTGCAACAGGTAATTCGTATGCTCCAGGAACACGAACAACGGTTATATCGTTATCCGCAACATTACCATGGCGTTTAAGTGCATCAACCGCCCCTTCTAATAAACTTTCAACGACAAAACTGTTAAAACGTGAAACAACGATGGCAAATTTTTTGCCTGCCGCGTCAAAATTAGCTTCAATGATATTCATTTATAATTCACCCATATAAAATTTTCCGCAATTCTACCAAAACCAGACACGAATCGGTACTTGTTTGCTTAATTAATGATAAAAATACTGTAGAATGTAGCTATTATTCGCTAAACAACAATGACTGATGGCTTTTATATTTTCAACAAACAAACTATCCGAACTTGAAAGCTTTAGTTTACAAGAACGTCAGCAAATATTAACACTGGCAGCAAGTAAACTAAACGCACCAGAAAAGTTCGTTTTAAATATTTTGAAATTAATAATGTTGGTGCCACCATTTTTATTTATGGCTCAATTAGAAGGGATATTCTTTGCTGTCTCTATATTTAGTTTTTTAATCGTCTATTTTATTTTACTGCGTCCTGTATCTTTACTTTTCACGCGTAAGTATTTGAATGCTTCTATCAAACAGTTTACTAATCTAACAAAAACCTAAAGAAATCGTGACCTAGATATAAGCCTTATCACTTACTTCTACCAAGCTGATTTAATTTAATAGGAATTTTATGTAAGAGACGAATGAAGCTTAACGATTGTTATGCTTCAATACATCACTTGTCTGGAGATCAAACCTATTAATCAAGTTCGTCTAATTCATCAAGTTCGTCTAAGAAACTATCTATCTCATCTTCATTTTCATCATTAATTATGATGGGTGGATTTCCATCATAAACTTTATACTCCATATTCTGGAAGTAAGCATTTTTAACAAATTCGTAGGGATCAATAGAATCATTAATAATTTGTTCTTGCTCGGAAAGGGAAGCTCGCTGCTCGAGTCCTAGTACGGCTTGTCGAAGTAAATTGGGCCAAAAATCAATAATGGCTAATGGCCAGTAGTAGCTGTCCACATAGTCACCGACTTCTTCACGAACAGAACTTGGTCCAAGCCCGGGAACAACAAGATAAGGTCCATTTCCAACGCCATAAGAACCCAGTACTTCACCAAACTCCTCTTGTTCACGGGCCCAGTCAAAGTCACTCGCTGGATCAAAATAACCAAATAAACCTATTGTAGAGTTAAGAACAAAGCGTCCAGTACTTTTACCGGCTTCGCTAAACTTTCCCTGCAAAAGGCTATTAATAGTTGATGAGGGTTCATTGAGGTTTAAAGCAACATTATGTATACCGTTCCTAAAACCTGTCGGCATATATTCAACATATGCTTGTGATGCTGGTTTAAAAACATATTTATCAGCATAATCCCATGTAAAGGTCCAAAATGGTCGATTAATCGATTCTAATGGATCATTAGAATCTGAAGGACTTTCAACGTCAGTAGAGGGTGTTGAAGAACATGCACTAATAAATAAAACCAGTAAGAAAACAACGATGTTTTTAGATTGACGGTTGAAGAATTGAGAAAAAATGGCTGTATTATTCACTTAATACCCTTGTTCCGGAAAATATAATGCATTTTAGCATGGAGAAAAGTAATCCAACATAAAAGGTTTAACTATTTACAATCAGTAACAAAAAAACAAAATATCGCATATTCATATTAAGAAGGATTAGTTTTATTTCTATGCACAGAGATTAACATTTCAGCTTCAGCTAGCGGTATGTCACATTCGCGAACAACCTCTTCAATATCGGCACCTAATTCAACCAGTTTGAACGCCCTTGAATAAAGTTTATCTTGGGGTTGTTGATTTTGAAATTGATCTAATAATTGTTTTTGAACAGCATTTTCTTTTTGTACAACATTAATACGATGTTCAAGTTGATTACTGACTTGTTCATTCTCCAAATGCTGACTTGTCAAGTTACCTTTTAAATCAAATAATTGTGTATTTAGTGTTTGCTGCATAGACTGTAGTTCATTAAGAAGCATCTCTTGTGCCTCAATCTGAGTTTGCAACCTCTTATTAATGGAATGAAAATCAGTTTTCTGTCGATAAAAAAGTACAATGAGCAATAAAAAAAGCACAAAAGTGATGGACAATAAAATAAGTGGCGAAATAGTAAACATAAATTCTTCTTGAAAATTACAAACAGATAAATCCTGATTAAACAGGCTTTATTTGCACAGTTATATTAAACAGTTTATAAAAAATTAAAACTGTTTAAGCTCATCCCATTCGTCATCGGAAAGTAGCTGGTTTAGATCGACTAAAATCAACAGCTCACCTTCGCGATTTGAAACGCCTTGAATGAACCTTGCACTATCGTCGTTGCCTACATTAGGCGCTTCATCGATTTCAGAAGCTTTAAGGTAAACAACTTCAGCAACACTATCGACTAATATGCCAATAACTTGTTTCTCAGCTTCAATAATAACAATACGGGTATTATCTGTAATATCAGCAGGATTAAGTCCAAAACGTTGTCTTGTATCAATAACGGTTACAACATTACCTCGTAAGTTAATGATACCTAATACATAGGTTGGTGACCCTGGCACCGGTGCAATTTCACTATAACGTAAAACTTCTTGCACTTGCATCACATTAATACCGTAGGTTTCACTATCAAGTTTAAAGGTTACCCACTGTAACACTACGTCATTGTCTACTTTTTCATTTGCATTGCGTCTTTCATCAGCCATACAACCTGCCTCTTAAATATCTTATTAAAATCAATCTGTTTAATTATTTGTCTAGTTTTCTTAGTATAATACCATCTCGAAATCTAGCCATTAATCTTGGTTAATATTTGCGCCCGCGTCAAGTAACTTAATTAAAGATTCTACATTAAGCAATACACACATGCGCTCTTTAACTAAACCGGCTAACCAAGGGCGCTTGTTCGGTACATCCGACCATTTTACATCTTCTTGTTCTAACGTCACAGTATCGACTAGACTCTCTGCTGACAATCCCCAATGGCTATTACCAAGCATTACAACATATTGATAGTTTAGCGAATTTTTCAATGCTTCGTCACATTTTTCTGGCATTACCCATAGAGCAGTATTTACAACATTGATTTTTTCATCGCGATGCAACATAACACCGGTAAACCAATCAGGCTTACCCATTAAACTTGTCGTTGTATCTGTGTTATGAATACCTCCTAACTCAATTAAAGGTACAGCAATAGTTAGTCCGGCAACATCGAAAAACATCGCTTGAAAGCTGCCATTTTGATAACTTTTAGTTTGTTCAACGATTAGTGGCTGATCACTTTTTCTTGTTTTAAGTGGCTTATCTAGTAATAGCTCATCGTTAACTTTTTCTTGAACGACTTCTTTGATTGGTGGTTTTTCAATTTTTGGTTTGGATATTTGACGATTTACGGAACTTCTTGCCGTTTGAATAGGCTCCTCAATTGGATGAGCAATACTTTCAGTAATATTAACTTTTTGCAGTAGTTTTTCTAACGGTTGTTGAGTTTTGTCTTTCACGGGCACAACTGGCACTTCAGATACTTGCTGCTCTTCAGTCAACAATTCTGATAAATAATTCTGCATAAGTTTTTTACTTGCAGCGAGTGATTTTGCCATTGTTCAATTAACCTAATTTTTGAAGTTCTAATAAACTGCTTAATAGTTTTTTATAAGCACTAACACCACGTGTTAAAGGTGCATAATCTGATGGTACCTGAAGTGAATAACTGGCATTTCTAAAATTAGTATCAACAGGTATTACACCTGCCCAAACGCTGTCATCATATAACTCTTGTAATTTTCTATACGTTAATAATGAGGCTTTAGTACGTTTATCAAACATGGTTGGTACTATGGTATATTTAAAGGGCTTATCTTGCTCAATTTGCATAATATCCATAGTTTTCATCATTCGGTCTAAGCCTTTCAACGCCAGGAACTCGGTCTGTACTGGTACAATAATACGTTGAGACGCAGCGAGTGCATTAACCATAAGTACCCCTAAAATAGGTGGGCAATCAATCAAAACGTAATCATATTCACCTGCTAGTTTTTTTATAGCTTTTTTTAAAACTAAGCCCATTCCACCTTTGTTGCCAAGTGAGCGATCTAAAGTAGCTAAACCCATCGTTGCAGGCAGTATATCTATATTATCATATTTTGTTGGACATAAACTTTGCATTATTTGTTCTTTACTTGACACTTGAACAAATAAATCATAGGCACTTAATTCTAGATCTTCAGATTCAATACCAAAATAATAACTTAAAGAAGCATGTGGATCAGTATCAACAAGTAAGACTCTATAGCCTTGCTCTGCCAATAATCCGCCCAAGGAGATTGTTGTTGTGGTTTTACCCACACCACCTTTTTGATTTGCTACCGTCCATACTACCAAGTTTATTTCCTACTTAATTCGTTTAACTAATTATTTTTGTTCTGGTTGGATGTATTATCATCTTCTCTAGTAGTAATACGTATACCACCATTATCAAGTCGTATAATCCGTATTTCATCTTGCTGACCATTTGTATTATCAAGCCGTGTTATGGCTTCTACATCTTTAACACTTATTGTTGGTGTAGCAAGTAAATTTGATTTTTCTAAACCATATTTTGATATAGCGATAACAACACGTCGATTCTGTGCTCGACCTTTTGCTGTATTATTATCTTCTCGTGGATAATACTGCCCATATCCTTCAATTGCCATACGAGCAGGATCCAGGGAAAGATTTTCGAGCGCTCTCAAGATAGCTGTAGCTCTAAAGACCGACAACTCCCAGTTTGACGAGAATATCTCTGTATTAATCGGTTGATTATCAGTATAACCTCTTACACGAATAAAATTACTAGAAGAACCGATAACATCATAAATAACCGCTAATATTGTTATTGCGTTATTTGTCGCAGATGAGGAACCACTTGGAAAAAGCATTCCGCTGTTTAATTCTATTTCTAACCAATTACCATCTACTTGCAATTGTGCATAACCTGATTCTATTAATTCATATAATGCTGTATGTAACTCTTTTTCCAGCGAGGTTAAGTTTGTACCCACCTCACTATCAGAAACATTGGAGAGTGTAATTTCACCATCAACCAATTCTGGTCCAGCAACATCCAAAATGCTATTACCGTATAATCGCTTGTTAGTATTAGATGTATTTACATCAAGAATATCGTCACCATGACCACGATTTTTAGGTAACTCTTCATTCGCTTGAAAAACTTTACCTATTGATTCTGTCGCTGTTTCAAATGGCTCTTCATTTACCATCGCCATCGCATATAAAACAACAAATAGAGCAAATAGCAAAGTCATATAATCTGCATAAGATACAAGCCAGCGATCAACATTATCTTTTTCAACGAAATGACGTCGTTTTTTTAAGCGATTCATTGCTCTAACCGAAAGGCTGACAACTTATTCTCAATGGCATGTGGATTTTCTGCTAATGCAATAGAAATTAGCCCTTCTGCAATCATTTCACGATACATCGTTTGCTGATGAATTATAGCTTTGATTTTGTTTGCTACCGGTAAATAAAGTAAATTAGCAAAGCCGACACCATAAATAGTGGCAATAAAAGCAGTCGCAATTCCTTGACCTAATAATGTTGGATCCGTGAGGTTGCTCATTGCATGAATCAAACCTAACACCGCTCCTAAAATGCCGATGGTAGGACTATAACCACCCATAGATTCAAAAACATGCGCAGAGCGTAGATTATGTTCTCTATACAAATCTAAATCTAATTCTAGAGAAACGCGTAAGTTATCTACTTCAATACCGTCCACTAATAAATTAAGTGCTTTATTTGTATAAAAATCTTGTTCTTCTTCCGCAATGTTTTCTAGAGATAAGTAGCCTGATTCACGCGCTTTTACTGACCAATAGACTATTGAAGCAATACCTTCGTCGATATTATATTTCGGCGGAAAAAACACCCATTTCAATAAGGACAAAGCATGGAAAAACTGAGAAGATGATGACTGTAACATCACTGCACCTAAAGTCCCGCCAAAAACAATAATGAATGCAGGTAATTCAAATAAAGCATCAAGGGAGCCACCATCAAGAATAAAACCTAAATAGATCGCAAAAATTGCAACAAGTAGACCTGCTATTGTGAGTTTATCCATGGTCTACTTCCTTGACAATACTTTGACTGATATCTTCCAATGCTAATGACAATACAGATATACCCGCTACTTTTACTGCTTGAGGCATTCCGTAAACGACACACGAAGCTTCATCTTGTGCCCATATTGTTGCTCCTTTACCTTTTAACATGCGAGCACCCTCCCTGCCATCAGATCCCATACCTGTTAAAATAATACCTAGCACTGAACCACCAAATACTTTAGCCGCAGAACCAAAGCTAACATCAACACTTGGCTTAAAAGCTATTTTTTCTGAATGATCTTCAATAATTTTTAACTTGGTTGAATTGGCTGTACCATCAATAATCATCTGACGTCCACCTGGTGCAAGGTAAGCGCAACCTGGTTTTAATATATCACCGTGCTCTGCTTCTTTTACGTTAATTTTACACAGAGTATTTAGACGGTTTGCGAAAGCAAAAGTAAAAGCTGCAGGCATATGCTGTATTAAAATAATGGGCAAAGGAAAGTTCTCAGGTAATTGCGTTAATATCTTCTGCAATGCAATTGGCCCACCTGTAGATGTTCCTATTGCAAGCAGTTGATAGCTTTTCCCGGAACTTTTTTTTACGGCCTGACTTACAATAACGTCCTTATAAGTTGGTTCAATCTTAGTTTGACGAAGTGAATTTCTAGTTTGTATATCCGTTTTATTTATTAATGTAGATGTTGGAGAGTCAATAGTTACTCGAGGTGATTGAACTCTAGGTACAGATTTTCTTCTTAATGAACTTTTCTTTTTTGCTAACTCAACAACACGTTGACGTAAAACACTACCGGCATCATCAGTTGTTTTAGCTATTTCACTAAATTTTTTCGGAAGAAAATCAAGAGCACCTGCTTCTAGGGCTTCTAGCGTAGCATTAGCACCTTGATGAGTTAACGATGAAAACATTAATATCGATGTTGGTGCTTTAGCCATTATTTGTTTAACGGCTTCAATACCATTGAGCAATGGCATTTCAATATCCATAGTAATCACGTCAGGTTTCAAAGATATAGCCTTTTCCACAGCATCTTTGCCGTTTATAGCAACATCAATAACGGTAAGGTTCGGATCTTTATTTAAAATATCTGTAACTCGACGCCTAAAAAAGCTCGAGTCATCAACAACCAATACCTTATAGGGCATTTATTATCTCTTTTGTTTTATGAATTTAAAAAGCCCTACGAATACTTCATAGGGCTTTATTATACGTTAAGACCGTAATTTTTTATTAGCAAAAGATTTTTTTGTGTAAAATTTAAGCATATTAGCTACATCAATAATTAACGCAATACCACCATCGCTAGTGATCGTTGCACCAGCCATGCCTGGAGTACCATGTAATAGACGGTCAAGCGGCTTAATGACAACTTCTTCCTGACCTATCAAGCTATCAACAACGAAACCTATTTGCTGATTACCTAATTGGACTATAACAACGTGTCCTTTTTCTCTTTTCTTCTCTACATAATTACGCACTAACCATTGGTCCAAGTAAAAAAGCGGGATCGCTTTTTCACGTACAATTATTGTTAATTGCCCATCAACAAGGTTAGTTGTTGTTAAATCAAGATGGAATATTTCATTAACACCTGCTAATGGTAAAGCGAATGTTTGCTTTCCTACAACGACCATCAGTGTAGGTAAAATAGCTAAGGTTAACGGTACTTTAATCTCTAATACAGTGCCAACGCCGATTTCAGAGTCGATGCTTACTGTACCATTTAGCTGCGTTATTTTGGTTTTTACAACGTCCATACCAACGCCGCGTCCTGAAACTTCTGATATTTCTGTTTTTGTAGAAAACCCAGGTGCAAAAATTAAACTAAAAGCTTCTTTGTCTGACATTCTCGCCGCTGAATCAGCGTCAAGAACACCACGTTCAATAGCAATTTCTTTTAATTTTTCTGCATTCATACCTGCACCATCATCTTTGATGGTTAGTAAAATATGGTCACCTTCTTGTGAGGCAGAAAGTAATACGGTACCTTCCCTTGGTTTACCCATAGATTCACGTTTATCAGGCGTTTCAATGCCATGATCAACTGAGTTTCTCACTAAATGTACTAAGGGATCTGCCAACGCCTCAACTAAGTTTTTATCTAAATCAGTTTCTTCACCTTCAAGTACCAATTTAATTTCTTTATCTAAACTTCGCGCTAAATCACGAACAACACGAGGAAAACGTCCAAAGACTTTTTTTATCGGTTGCATACGGGTTTTCATCACCGCACCTTGCAAGTCAGTAGTTACGGCATCAAGGTTAGAAACAGCTTTGGTTAAATCTTCATCATCTTTTGTCAAACCTAAACTTGATAAGCGATTTCTGACTAAGACGAGTTCACCTACCATATTCATGATCTGATCTAAACGTTTAGTATCAACTCTAACAGTGGTTTCACCCTGCATTGCTTTAGCGGGGGCTTTTTCTTTCTCAGGCGCTTTTACAGGTGCTTTTGCTTTAGCTGCAGGTTGAGCAGGAGCTTTAGCCACAGGTTGAACTGGAGCAGGTGCTTTAGCTTTGGGAACTGATGTTGCTAAAGGGGTCGTGGTTAACTTTGGCGCTTGCCCTTGACCATGTAATTCGTCAAGTAAGGCTTCGAAATCATCGTCACTTATATCATCAGATGATGAACTAATAGAATGCGTTGTATGGCTGTTGGTACTAGAGGCGATTTCAGGAGAAAATGCACCTTGTCCATGAAGTTCATCGAGTAACGATTCAAATTCGTCATCTGAAATATCATTGCTGTCTGAAGATGTTATATCAGCATTTTCTACAGGCGCAGGAGCCGAAGCAGTTCCACCGCCATGGAGTTCATCGAGAAGACGTTCAAATTCATCTTCTGACATTTCGTCATTCGATGTCGTGTCTGTACTTCCAGTCACTGCTACCACTTCAACAGCAACAGGTTCAGGAGTTTCTTCTTTGCCTTCTGGTTGACTCAAACGTTGCAATTCTGCAAGTAATGTAGCATCAGCTTTATTAAGCTTCTCACCATTTTGGACTCGTACAAACATCTCGTTGATAACATCGAGTGCTTGTAAAATAACATCCATTAAACTTGCATTTACACTTCGCTGGTTTGTACGTAATAGATCGAAAATATTTTCCGCTCCATGACAAACATCAACTAAATTATGCAACGCTAAAAATCCTGCTCCACCTTTTACAGTGTGAAAACCTCTAAAAATAGCATTTAATAATTCGGCATTATCAGGGTCGTTCTCAAGCTCAACAAGTTGTTCCGAAAGTGTTTCAAGTATTTCCCCAGCTTCAATTAAAAAATCCTGAAGAATCTCTTCATCTTGCTCAAATGACATCCAGCAACTCCTATTAAAATCCTAAACTTGATAAAAGGTCATCAACATCATCTTGATCAGCGACAACATCATCACGTTGCGTTGCATTAACGATCGGACCTTCAACTAAGTTATCACCTACTTTGGGTTTACTTGGCTCTGAACTACCTTCAGACGAAAGACCAAAAGCGGTTAGCATACCAATTAAGCTATCTTCTACCTCACGAACTAGATCAATAACTTTACGAATAACTTGTCCGGTTAAATCTTGAAAATCTTGTGCCATCAAAACATCCGTCATTAAATCATGCATACGCACTGATTCTTTGTCTGTCGTTTTTAACAGTATATCTATATCGATACATAAGCTTTTAAATTCAGGTAAATCCAACTTGTTATGCATCAATTTCTGCCATAACGGGTTAACTGCTTTTATTTGTTTTTGTATGGTGTCAACAACAGGAAAAATAGATTCAACTGCATCCATTGTTTTATTTGCTGCTTCTTCCGTGCGCGTAATAACATAGTTTAGACGCTCTTGCGCATCGGGTATATCAGCTGTCGCTAAATCATTCAACCGAGAGTCTAATTGAAAATTATTTAACGAATCATGTAACTGGCGTGTTAGCTTACCTATTTCTGCAAACAACTCAGAGTTAATTGGATTTTGAATTTCTTCAATTAATTCATCTGCCTTTTCTTGTTGGCCCGTTTCTAAATATTCAACCAGCAATTTTGCTTCTTCCAGAGAAACATGCCCACCTGTATCAACACTCATGCAATAACCTCACGTATAGATTAATAACTAAATAATTAACCTAAACGTTCAAATATTTTATCTAATTTAGCGTTTAACGTTGCTGCTGTGAAGGGTTTAACAATATAACCATTCACGCCAGCTTGAGCTGCCATAACAATTTGTTCTTTCTTTGCTTCGGCTGTGATGAGTAATACAGGAATATGAGATAAATTTGCGTCAGCACGAATTGCTTTCAGCAAATCAATACCTTGCATACCAGGCATATTCCAATCAGTTACAACAAAATCAAAAGAACCTTCTTTTAACATTGGTAAAGCTGTACTGCCATCATCTGCTTCAGAAATGTTAGTAAAGCCTAAATCTCGTAACAAGTTTTTCACGATACGTCTCATGGTTGAAAAATCATCAACAACAAGAACTTTCATATTTTTATCCAAGGCACTCTCCGGTGAGAACATTTTAAAATTCGAATTATATTTATATTCTACTTACTTTACTTAACTTTGCCAAGAATGCATTCGTCCTTTTAATCGATGCATTGCTTGACTATGAATTTGGCTAACACGCGACTCACTGACATCAAGCACTTGACCAATTTCTCGAAGATTCAACTCTTCATCGTAATATAGTGACAGTACTAGAGCTTCGCGTTCGGGTAAAGTGGAAATGCACTCTGATAACGATTTTTTAAAAACTATTTTTTCAATATTATCATAGGGATCGTTATTATTAACATCTTCCAACTTTGATAAAGAGTCTTCACTAACACTAAGATCTTCTATACCGATTATTTTACCCGTACTTACCTCACTAAGGATATGATGGTAGTCATTTAACGAAATATCAAGTTTTTCAGCGACTTCAATATCAGTTACATCTCGACCTAAATTTGCTTCAAGCACTTTTATCGCTTCAGTTACCATACGACTATTTTTATGAACTGAACGGGGAGTCCAGTCTCCACGACGTATTTCATCAAGCATAGCACCACGAATACGAATGCCAGCAAAGGTTTCAAAACTGGCCCCTTTGCTGTGATCAAAATTAGTAGATGCTTCAAGGAGGCCAATCATTCCTGATTGAATAAGATCATCTACCTGTACACTAGCAGGCAATCTTGCTAATAAGTGATAAGCAATTCTTTTAACTAAAACTGTGTGCTGCGAGATTATTGCAGTTTTATCAGTTTGAATACTGTAAGCATTTGGTTTTACCACTATCGCTCACTCGTTAATGATTATGTGAAAATTAAGCTCTTGCAATGAAATACTCTTAGCTAGTGTCTAATTGTTTTTATTGATCTAACAGTTGCTCAATAAAAAACTCTAAATGCCCTGAAGGCTGTTTAGGAACCGGCCATCTAATGAGATTATCTGCAAGAGATTTAATAGCAATGGAAGCGGGTGATTTTGGATAAGCTTCAACAATGGCTTGTTGTTTTCTTACTGATTTCCTGATATTTTCATCAAAAGGTATTACCGCAACAAGTTCTAACGCCACATCCAAGAATCGGTCTGAAACTTTGGCAAGTTTACCAAATAGTTGCTGGCCTTCTTTTGGACTACGAACCATATTGGCAACAACTTTAAATTTAAATACACCATGATCTCGACTTAATAGTTTCATTAAAGCATAACAATCAGTAATTGAGGTTGGTTCATCACAAACGACTAACATAACATCTTGTGATGCTCGGCAGAAACTTAATACCATGTCAGAAATACCAGCAGCCGTGTCAACAATCAATACATCGAACTTAGTATCCATATCACTAAAAGCGCGGATTAACCCTGCATGTTCGGCAGGTGTTAAATCTACCATTGACTGTGTACCTGACGTAGCAGGAATAACATTGATACCCGCAGGACCTTCAACGATAATATCGTCTAATTCGCATTCTCCTGAAAGTACATGAGAAAGATTACGTTTAACCCGTAAACCGAGCATAACATCAACGTTTGCTAGACCTAAATCGGCATCTAACACTAAGACTCTTTTTCCTAGTTGACCTAAAGCGATAGCCGTATTAAGCGAAACATTCGTTTTACCTACTCCGCCTTTACCTCCAGATACCGCGATGACTTTTATTTGTTCAGAATTTTGCATTTTTCTTAAGCCACTTGCTTGATCATTCATTTATCGTATTTCTCTGCTTTCTTACGAAAATCTATCAATTAAATTCAGTATATACCTATAAACATAAAATCTGCATGTTTTTATAGGTTTAAAGTTCAGATCTTTGCACAAATTATGGGAATACAGCGGTATTTACTGTTGTTGGTGCAATTCGCCAATTTATCGGATTATTGGTTTGATTTTTGGCTGTCATTTTATCTGCTAGCGTAACCAGTTTTTCAGCATTTGCAACTTTAATATCTTCTGGAACTCTTTGCCCATCTGTAAGGTAACCTATTGCTAAGCCATTTTGAATTGATGTTGATATTATTTCACCAATACTTAGACTTTCGTCAATTTTTGTATATATACAACCCGCTAATGGTACTTTTTTAAAGCGTTCTACATTTTCTTGCATAACACGTTGTTGAGTATTAGCTGCTAGCACTAAATAATTACGAATTCTTACACGTGCATTTGAAACTAACGTTGTTAAGTGTTTAGCTAAACGCATATCTCGTTGCCCCATACCTGCTGTATCAATAAGGATGAGTTTCTTTTTTGAAAACTGTTGTAACAGAAGATCTAACGATTTTGCATCTGTTGCTAGTTTGACTTCACAACCAATAATACGTCCATACGTTGCTAATTGCTCAAAACCAGCAATACGATAGTTATCAGTAGAAATCATCACGACTTGGTCTGAACCATTAATTTGTGCGAACCTCGCCGCTAATTTTGCAACGGTTGTTGTTTTCCCAACACCTGTTGGTCCAACTAATGACACCACGCCGCCGCGATGGATAATATCATTGTTAGTCGTGTTAATTTGTTGGCCTATAAATTTTTTCGCTAATGCCCATGTATCTTGATCATTTTTTTGTGCAGGGATATAACCCGCAATTTGATCTGAAACTTGTTCATTCATGCCCAAAGACATTAAACGGTTTACCAGCATTGCACGAGAGGGATCCTTTTGCGCCATATCCTGCCACATTAGACCAGAGACTTGGTGCTCTAATAATTCACGAATAGAAGACATTTCATGTTTCATTTTTTCTAAATCGTCATTATTTACATTTTGTGTATTGATTGAATTAATTTCTGGCGCTGTTGACTGTTGTTGGCTCTGAGAAGTGTCCTGATAATGGTTTGTTGTATGATCACTATTTTGTTCTAGGCGATCAGTAAAACTTTTAAATTGTTGCTCTATATCATTTGACGGAATTGAAACAGGCACTTGCTCGGAATTATTCGTATTATTTTGCGCTAATTTTGCAGCCGCTTGTGCAATTTTATCATGTTTGGCTTGATTAACACCGGGTCTATTTTTTGCTGGAGAGTGCTGAACTTGACGATTTAACAATGCCGCTAAACTATCTGATGGTATAGCTGCACTTTCTCCACTCATACTATTTTGAGCGGATGAATTCATTAATGGGTTATTGTTTCCAATATTAACAACATCATTTTTAATCGAACGGGCCAGCCTTTCACTTGGTTCAGCAACGGTTCTTTTTTCAGAGGAATTTGGAGTACGCGTTGGTTTTTTTGTCTCATTAATTTCTACGTTATTGTCAACCGCAGCCATTAATTCAACACCTTCAGCTACACGTTTATTTGACATGATAACAGCGTCAGAACCTAACTCTTCTTTGATTTTTGCCAAAGCACTTTTCATATCTTTTGCTACAAAACGTTTTATTTTCAAAACTAACCCCTTATCAACTGCAATCGCCGTTTATTACCATGCTATTGAACGACCGATATTTTCTGCTGCGAACTACGTACATCGTAATTATTGACCAATGGCGCTCACTATTTTTATCTGCTTATCGTCAGGGATTTCTTGGTAAGAAATCACACGTAAACCTGGAATAGTATATTTAACAAATTTAGCAAGTACTGCTCGTAAAATTCCTGAGGTTAACAATATCGGCGTATCACCCGCCATTTCTTGTTGTTGAGCACCGTCAGTCAATGATTTTTGTAGTCTTTCTGCTAAACCCGGTTCAATGCCTGCGCCATCGTCTCCAGCCATTTGCATAGACTGGTGCAACATCTGTTCCAACTCTGGCGCCAATGTTATGACAGGTACTTCGGTAACAGGGCCAACCAACTCTTGTACAATGAATTTACGAAGTGTTATGCGCACAGCAGCCGTTAAAATTTCTGGGTCCTGAGATTTAGGGCCATATTCAACAAGTGTTTGAATAATGCTGCGCATATCACGAACAGCAACACCTTCATTCATTAAATTTTGTAATACTTTAACGAGTGTTCCAAGGGTTAAAACATCGGGGATCAAGCCCTCAATTAATTTAGGGTAGTTTTTCCCTAACATATCAAGTAGGTTTTGCACTTCTTCATGACCAAGCAGTTGTGCGGCATTGTTTGTTAATATCTGACTTAGATGTGTAGCTAGAACAGTTGATGCATCGACTACGGTGTAACCTAGGGATTGCGCGTGTTCACGCTGTGCTTGTTTTATCCATACAGCTTCTAATCCAAAAGCAGGATCTTTTGTAGCGACTCCATCTAACTTTCCAAAAACTTGCCCAGGATTAATCGCCAGGTCATGATCATGACGGATCTCAGCTTCACCAATAGTGACGCCCATTAATGATATTTGATAGATATTTGGATCTAAATCAAGATTGTCGCGAATGTGTACCGCGGGCACCAAAAAGCCAAACTCTTGAGATAGTTTTTTACGTACACCTTTGATACGATTGAGTAATTCTCCACCTTGAGACTTATCTACAAGCGGTATTAATCGATAACCAATCTCCAAGCCAATAACATCGACATGGTTTACATCATCCCAACCTAAATCTTTAACTTCCGCTTCTTGTTGTTCGGTTTCAACCAAGGCAGCTTCTGACTTATCTGCTAATTCTTTCTCTTTGGCTATTTTATGTTTACCGCTAATGAAGGCTGTTCCTGAAATCATGAAAGCAAAGAATAAAAAAGCAAAATGAGGCATGCCTGGAATAATTCCCATAACGAACATAACGCCGGCAGCGATATACAATGAACGCTCTTGACCTAACTGACTGCTGACCTGCTCTCCCATATCTTGCGAGGTATTTTGGCGAGTAACAACAATCGCTGTACCCACTGACAATAGGAGGCCCGGTATCTGAGCGACAAGACCATCACCAATCGTTAATAGCGTATATATTTCAACTGCACTATCAAAATTTAAATCATGTTGAACCATACCTATAACGAGTCCACCGATAATATTAATCAATAAAATTAATATTCCAGCAACCGCATCACCTTTTACAAATTTACTCGCACCATCCATCGAACCATAAAAATCAGCTTCACTGGTGACTTCAATACGGCGCTCTCTGGCTTGATCGGCGGTAATAAAGCCTGCATTGAGATCTGCATCTATTGCCATTTGTTTACCCGGCATAGCATCTAAAGTAAAACGGGCTGTTACTTCAGCAATTCTTCCTGCACCTTTAGTAACAACAACAAAGTTAATTATGATCAATATTATAAATACCACTAAACCTACGGCATAGTTACCGCCAATAACTACCGAGCCAAAGGCTTCAATCACTTTACCTGCCGCATCAGGACCTTCATGCCCTTCTAGCAGTACGACTCGCGTACTCGCAACGTTTAGCGCTAAACGTAAAATAGTCGCTATTAACAACACCGCGGGAAAGGAGCCAAACTCAAGTGGCTTTAGGGTATAAACAGTAATCAGTAATACCACTAAGGATAAGGCGATATTAAAAGAAAAAAGTATATCGAGTAAAAAAGCAGGCATCGGTAGAATAACCATGCCCAGAGCCGCCATGATAAGTAACGGCGTACCTAAACCAGAAAATAGGTTTAGCTTATTCTTTTTTAAACGTTCAAAGGTGGCTGCTAACTGCATTTTACTCTTATGATATTTTTTTGACGCATATCATGAAATAGCAATAAGTAGACCAAACTCATCCAAAAAAAAATTGAATGAACAATAAACAGACAAAAATAACATTAACTTACTGATTAACATTAGAATTAATATTTAAAGTCGTCGGGGATAGGAAGATTTTTAGCAATAGGTGTTGGCCTTTTTGCTTTACCTTTTTTGTGCTCATTAAGTTGAAAAATAAAAGCAAGCACTTGAGCAACCGCGGCAAAAAGTTCTTCAGGGATTTCTTCATTCGCTTCTGCGCAATAATATAAAGAGCGAGCTAAGGCAGGTGAAGTTATAATTTCCACATCGTTTTCTTTGGCAATAGTACGGATGTGTATGGCCATTTGATCGATGCCTTTAGCCACTAACATCGGTGCCCCACCTTGTTCAAGATCATATTTTAAGGCAACGGCATAATGTGTAGGGTTGGTGATCACGACATCAGAATTAGGAACATCTTGCATCATTCTTCGTTGGGACATTTCATATTGGGCACGTCGAATACGACCTTTAACCTCAGGACTACCTTCAGTGTTTTTGTTTTCATCTTTAATTTCTTGTTTTGTCATCTTTAACTGCCGCGTGTGATCCCACGTTTGGTAAGGGGCATCTATAGCGGCAATAATACCAATAGATAACGCTAATACTAAAAACATCCACTGCAGCATGGTCACGGCATGTTCAAAATTTAAGGGGATAGCTTCTAGACTCAACCCTAAAATTTCTTCAAATAAACTACTCAATAATAAATAGGCAACAATAAAAACGACAAAAAATTTCAAGAGTGATTTAACTAATTCTACAAGCGCTTTAATACCAAACATACGCTTAAAACCTGCTAATGGTGACATTTTACTGAGTTTAGGTGCCATTGCTTCAGCAGAGAAGCTCATGCCTCCTAACATCGTATTCCCCACAAAAGCTGCAAACATAATAATAAAAAAAATCCAGACCAATGGCGTAATAAGATTAACGACCGTACCTCTAAGCACATTATAGAGAGCATGAATATCCATGACTTCCTCTCGTGTCAAAGTAAAAGATCTTGTCATAATTATTGATAAGCTTTCTGTTAACATGCCACCGACGAGCATCATAGCGACAGCACTACCTACCAATACAAACATGGTACCCAGATCTTTTGAACGCGCTATTTGGCCTTTCTTTCTTGCGTCAGAAAGTTTTTTTGCCGTGGGTTCTTCTGTTTTTTCACCGCTATCAGAATCAGCCATTAACGCCCCTTACATTCAATCAGGTGGCAGCTAAACTCAAGTGCACGTTGCCATTGTAATTCATAATGCGTAAAGAAGTTGCCCATCGTTAACCACATAATTAATAAACCGGCACACATGGTTACAGGAAAACCAATGGAAAAAATATTTAATTGAGGAGCAGCACGCGTCATAATACCAAAAGAAAAATTAATCAATAACATAGCGGTAACGGGCGCTAATGCTAATGATAACGCCGTTGCAAACATCCAAGCTCCCCATTCAGCTAATTCTTTAAACTTGTCAGGCGTAAATTGATATGCTCCTATAGGTAGAGTTTCAAAGCTCGCAACAATAAATTGAATATAGGTTAAGTGTCCGTCCATTGCCCAAAACATAAGTGTTGATAAAATTAAGAAAAATTGTCCTACTGCTGGAACATTCATCCCACTAACAGGGTCAACAAGTGAGGCAAATCCTAACCCTGTTTGCATCGCAATAACCTGGCCAGCCAAGGTAAAGGTATTTAGCACCATTACGGTTACAAATCCAAGCGCTATACCAATGATCATTTGTTCAAAAATAAGAAAGGTCGTTTGAAAAGAAAAAAGAGAACCTACTTGTGACGCAGGGATAGCAGGCATAACAGTAATGGTTAATGCGACACAGAGAAAAAGTTTAACTTTGCCTGGAATGATCTTTGAACCAAAGCCTATCATCGACATTATAAGCGCAGAAATACGCGCGAAAGGTAAAATAAAATCAGCTATATATTGCATAATAACTGATTCAGTGAATTCCATTAACTCACCACACTGGGGATACTGGCAATCAGCCTAATGGTATAATCCATTAATTTTTGTACTAGCCAATGCCCTCCATAAATCAAAGCCAATAACGTGACACAAAGACGAGGAAGAAAACTTAGCGTTTGCTCATTGATAGACGTTGCGGCTTGAAAAACGGCAACAACTAATCCCACACATAGACTAGGTATAATAACGGCACAGACAAGAATGATAACCAAAAATAATGCATCACTCAGTATGTCGACAAATACTTCTGGATTCATTAGCCACTCCCCATCCCATAGCTCGTAGCAATGGTACCTATAACTAAATTCCAACCATCTACAAGTACAAATAACATTAACTTAAAAGGTAATGAAACAATCATCGGTGACAACATCATCATACCCATTGCCATTAATATACTTGCCACCACTAAATCGATGATCAAAAATGGAATAAAGAGCATAAAACCAATTTGAAAAGCCGTTTTTAGCTCACTGATAATAAACGCTGGAATGATCACAGTCATCGGTAAATCGGTGGGTTGATCAACCGTTTCAATACCTGACATATTCGCTAAAGTTTGCAAATCTTTGATTCGAGTTTGTTCGAGCATAAATGCTCTTAAAGGGATTTTTGCAGTATCAATCGCTTGTACTGAAGTCATTTGGTCCGCTAAATAAGGTTCAATCGCTCGTTTGTTTATTTCATTATAGACAGGTGTCATGATGAACATGGTCATGAATAACGTTAAACCAATGATAACTTGGTTTGATGGCGTTTGTTGCAAGCCAAGTGCTTGCCTCAAAATAGCCATAACAACAACGATTCGGGTAAATGATGTCATCATTATAATGGCCGCAGGAATAAAACTTAACGCGGTCATAAACATTAATATTTGAAGCGTTACCGTATATTCTTGCGAGCCATCAGGGTTTGTCGTTAATTTGAGTGCTGACATGCCCAACTCATCCGCCGCTAATACGGTTTGGCTAGCGAAAAAGGCGACTAATAGTATAAATAAAAAAATAAAACCTTTAACAGAAAATAAACTGATCAGAAAATTTTCAACAACATTTCTCTTTATATTGTTATTAGCTGGACTTTTGATCGCTTTAGAAAAAGTAGGTGGTATGGGATCTATCATGAGTATTTTTCGCTGTTGGCTTTATCTAAAGCATTGCGGCTAAAGCGTGCAAATGTTTGAGTTAACTCTATTGGCACACCGGTTTTAACTTCAATAGGTTCGGCTAAGGTATCCAGTAAATTAATTTGTTGTCCTGTTATCCCAAGTAATAATTGTTTTTTTCCCACTTGAACGACAACTAAACGCTCTTTAGAACCTAAATTCAAACTAGTAACGACTTTAAGGCCATTAACCGCTAGGCCACCCACTTGCAGTTTCTTTAATATCCATGCAACGACAATAATAGCCACTAATACGGCAAGTAAGGAAAGTATCATGCTACTAGCATCAATATTTCCGATGACATGTCGACCCACTTCCACGGTGGCGGGTGTTTTTTGATTTGAAGTACTACTGTCCAGTTTTTCAACAACGGTGGGCGTAGGCAAACTTTCTTCGGCTATGCCTTGAAAAGTAAAAAGGACTAAAATAATAAAAAGTAATAAGCGCATTAACATTACTTTAGCTTTTTAATACGTTCAATTTGGCTGATAACATCCGTTAATCGAATACCAAATTTATCATTTACAACAACAACCTCTCCATGTGCTATTAAGGTACCGTTAACTAAAACATCAAGCGACTCACCCGCGACGCGATCAAGTTCAACAACTGAGCCTTGGTTTAGCTGTAATAAATTACGGATACTAATATGGCTGCGACCAACCTCCATAGAGATAGTTACGGGTATATCTAGAATGGCATCAAGCTTTCGCTTTTCTTCACCTGAGATCTGCGCATCTTCTTCAAGTTCCTCTAACTCAACAGTTTCTGCTTCAGCTTTAGCTTCAGCTTGTTCATCCATAGCCTCATCCCACATGCCTAAATCATCTTCATTTTCACTCATGCCATTGGCCTCAAATTTATTTTACTTATTATGTCGATTTTAATAAAATGATTAATAATCAAAATCATCTTCTAAAAGGTGTAACTCTGCATCACTATCTAAGCGCTTACCCCCTTTAGTTAATATGGTTAATTCATTTTTAACTGATTCTGGACGTTTAATTTTTTGAGATATTTTAATTGCAACATTATCTCTACTGCGTCCTAGTTTCGCCCTGAAAGACGGTAAACCTTCAATCAATACGGTAATATGCTCTGGCATCTCAATTGGAATAATATCTCCTTTTTCTAAATCCATAATCTTTTGTAAAGGAAGATCAACAGAGATAAATTTAGTCGATAATTCAACAGGCACATCCATGATTTCATCACGTAGTGCTTTTGACCAGCGCATGTCAGTATCTTCCTTATCACTTTGTACACCCGCATCGAGTAATTCACGAATAGGTTCAAGCATCGAGTAAGGTAAAGCTACGTGAAAATCACCACCACCACCATCGAGTTCAATATGAAAAGAACTGATCACCACAACTTCAGTAGGGCTTACAATATTCGCCATTGACGGGTTAACTTCTGAATCTAAATACTCAAAAGATACATCCATCACTGGGGACCATGCTTCTTTATAATCTTCAAAAATTAATTTTAAGAGCATTTGAATAATACGGCGCTCTGTCGGCGTAAATTCACGTCCTTCAATTTTGGCATGATAACGTCCATCGCCACCAAAGAAATTATCCACCAAAATAAACACCAATCGTGCTTCCATGGTAATTAATGCCGTGCCTTTTAATGGGCGAAAACGTACCATATTCAAACTTGTTGGAACAAATAATGTATGAACATATTCGCCAAATTTGATCATCTGAATACCATTTATTGATACTTCAGCTGTGCGTCTCATCATATTAAATAAGCTGATACGCATATGTCTTGCAAAACGTTCGTTAACCATTTCCAGTGTGGGCATACGTCCACGAACAATACGATCTTGTGACGAGAAGTCATAATCAGACGTACTGCCTTCTTCTTGGGCAAAGTCTTCAGTTACTTCCTCTTCTTCAACGTCATCAACACCGTGTAATAGTGCATCAATTTCGTCTTGAGATAATAAATCGCTCACTGAATAGTCTCTTTAGTTAAATGCATCGTCTTATCTCATGGCCTTATTGCATAACAAAACCGGTAAATAATACTTTCTCAACAACATTATTGCCTTCAATATCTTTCATCATTTTATGAACTTCAACTAAAGATTTTTGTTTTAATGAGATTTTTCCTGCGCTGGTCGATAAATCATCAGCATTTGATTGTGAAAAAACGTTAAGTAAGGTGCTTTCAATGAGTGGTACATGTTTCTTTGCCGCTTCTTCATTGTCAGCGCCTCTGACTAATAGCTGAACTCGGATTTCTACAAATCGGTCACGAGCAGCGCCTGGCACATTAAACCGAAAAGGTCTTGGCATAGGAACGTATAATGCGTTACCTATACTTGCAGCGACCTCTTCAGCAGTTTCACCTTCACCACTAGCACCTGCGCTATCAAGTTCTGCATCAAGTTGTTCTTGAGAAATATCATCACCACTCATAAAAAAGTATGCGCCACCACCAGCAACAGCTAATAACACAACGGCAGCAATGATTATGATCATCTTTTTCTTTTTACCCGGGTTGTCTAATTCTAACTCTTTACCTGCGCCTTTTTCATCAGCCATCATGGAGCCTTAAATATCGGTTTATATGTTAAGTTTACTTTAAGTCAACTATATCGTTGAATCGTCAGCTAGCCAATGAGTTTTGTCATTTATGCGTAGTAATCTACACCAGTTGACGAACCTTTAACCAAATTGAGTGTTTGGGTGTCACTTAACTCTGATAATTCATTTCCTCCAACGTCACCCTCACCACTTTGGCGACCATCATCCAGTGCTTCGTCATCATTTTGTTTATTTTGTTGTTCGACATTTGCATCTCCAACATCAACGCCGCTTTCAGCAAGCATTTCTTTCAAACGACCTAAATTTTGATCAAAAGCTTCTTTAGCCTGCTGGTTTTGCACCGAAAAGTTAACAACCGCTTGCTCATTTTGTAGGTTTATCTTAACGTTCACATGACCTAATTCTTGAGGGTCAAGACGAATTTCAATTTGTTGAAGCTTCTGATTCATCATTACCATCACTTTATCTTTCAACTCACCAGTAAAGTCTTTACGGTAAACTGATAATGCCTCATTTTGTAACGACGTGACTTGTTTTGCATTCGTGATCGACTGTGCTGTAGATTGAGCATTATCACTGGTCAATTTAGTCATCATTTCTTCTGCGGAAGCCGTCATTTTGGTTGCTTCATGAAGCTGATTAACATCTCTATTAAGCGTATTTTCAATACTCGTATTTATCGCTTTTTTGTCAAAAATTTCGCTAAAGGGTTTTTCTTTCATTTGAGCTTCATTACTCACCAATTTTTCTGCATTGGATAAACTTTGTGCCTGTTTCTGATTTTGTTGGTCTAATGATTGTTCTTTGGATGGTTCTTTAAATTGTTCACCCGTATCTGAACTTTGTGGTTCAAGTACTTTATGAGTGGCTTGATTAACCACTCGACTCTGATTTTGGGTATTTTCCATGGCTTGTTTTTCACCTGAAACACTCACACCAGCAAAAGCCACTTTATCTGTATTTAAATGTTCTGTATTAATGCCCGCATCAACTTTACTCACTACATTTTCATTTTGAAGCTTTAAAGGTAATTCTGAACCTGCAATATTTTTAGGGACTGCGCTATCAACTTTGGTGATATTTTGAATGCTTTTATCCGGTGTTATCACTTTGTCCTGGATACCAGAAAGTTCTGCTTTAATTTTTTCTAATTCACGATCAGTTGTTATATTTTCCACATCAACCGCAATCGCTTCGAGATCACTTGCTGACATTTTTTGTATTCCAGTATTCATACTTTTATCTAGAGCATGTTCTGCTTTAGTAATTACATTTTCGCTACTTTTTTGATTAGGCTGTTGACTCTTAATATCTGAACGTTGCATCGATGACGTTTTTTCATTATCTGATTTTTTATCGATTAACGCAGATAAATCTAATTTCCCTTCTCCCTTAATGGTCTCATCACCCTCTATTGTAGGATTAACTGTAGATACAACTTTTGATATTAATGCTTCATTTGTTAATTCGGTAGGAGGTTTTACCTGCTCAGTTAAGCTTTTATCTACTTTTACTTGCGTTGTATTGTCTTTTGTTACCTGAGATTTTTCCTCTTTATTTCCACCAAGGACTTGCTTTAAAAGTACATCTAATTCAGTTTTTTCTTGGCGCTTATGCTCAATATTTTCTGTAGATAGTTTTTTATTATTGTCTGGCGTAACCGTACCAGCACTTTTTATATTATCTTTTAATATCTTATCAG
Source organism: Alteromonadaceae bacterium (assembly GCA_041890515.1). Classification (GTDB taxonomy): domain Bacteria; phylum Pseudomonadota; class Gammaproteobacteria; order Enterobacterales; family Alteromonadaceae; genus Colwellia_A. The sequence goes on along the minus strand of JASDWX010000016.1, from coordinate 24,259 downwards.
AGGCCGATAATAACGACATGAGCTGTTCCGCACTACCTTCTGCATTTTTAGTAGAGAGAGAAACAGAATTAATAGTTATTAAGCCTGTTTCTTTGTTCTCAAGTGAATTTTTTTGACTGCTCTCTAACTGCACTATTTTTTCATTACTGTCTTTATCGCTAGACAATAATTTTTCTGATGCTTCCTTGTCTTGAACTTCAGTTTTGACTTCATCATCAGAAACGTTTGCCGTCGTACTTTCTGCATACTTAACCGCTGCTGATGAAAGCTTTCCTTGCACATTCTCTTTTTCAGGCTTTACATCATTATCAAGCTTCACTTTGTTGCCACTTGCCTCTTTTTTTTTGCCGCTTTGTTGAGTTTGCTGACTTTTATAATGCTGTTCGATTACTTGTGAAAAATCTTTATTTGAATTTTTTGATGAGCTTGTTGCTCCTGATTGAACAGGACTAAAGTTGTTACTTGGCGCTATCTCTATGGCTAATGTATTAACTTGCGGCATAGTAAACCCTTTTATTTTAACGGTACATTCAAACTATATCTTCAATGATTCTACTGATATTTATAGCGATTTTTTATTCTAATGTTTATCAGTATGCAAATATTACTCCAACAATACTGAAATCGATATTCGTTTCGTTATGACAACATTCTTCTACGAACAAATTGTTGAGTAGCTATTTCATCGAACATTTTTTGCTCTTGCTTATTGGCTGTAACTTCTAGTGCTTGTCTTTTTTTATTGAGAAGTAACTCTACCGCTTGAATTTTTTGTCGCTGAGCAAACCACTGTTTTTTTCTCTTCTCGACCATTGATTTACTTTGCATAATGGCAATATCAACTTGCTCTGCAGCATTATCGAGTTTGGCAATAAAGGCATGAAAATGACTGAACGTAGCACTATCTATACCTACCATTGAACGTGCATTCAAGCGTTTCATATATTCAAGACGATAATCAGTGATACTTTTCAAGCGTTCTATATTTTGTTGATACTCAAATTCAGCAGTTTGCAATGCTTGTGATGCACTTTTCTCTTTGTCTTGTTCATAACGGTGTAAGGTCTTAAGTTGCTTCAGTGGCATAATTTATCCCTTTGTACGATTAAATTATCGATTCGATTTGCGTCAACTTATCTAACGATCTTATGCTGACTACCTTTACTGCCCCGGTGTTTTTTGGGCATGCGCTTGTGCAGCTGAAAATATTTCTTGGAGTTGCGTTAAGCTTTGATCATAAGGGATAACTTCTAACATTTTCTGTTGTAAAAAAAAGTTAATAACCGGCATTAAATCTATAGATTGATCAATACGGGGATCATTACCACGGCTATAAGCGCCAATAGCAATCAAGTCTTTGTTTTGTTGGTACAGTGAATAAACTTGTTTTAATTGTCTAGCCAGTTGTTGATGCTCTTCACTCGTCACCATCGGCATAACACGACTAATAGACCCTTCAATATCAACCGCAGGGTAATGCCCTGAATCCGCTAAAGATCGCGATAAAACAATATGACCATCTAAAATAGCGCGAGAAGCATCGGCAATGGGATCTTGTAAATCATCCCCCTCTGTTAATACGGTGAAAAAAGCGGTAATAGATCCTTGTCCTTCTCCACCATTACCCGCACGTTCAACAAGTTGAGGTAACTTTGAAAATACCGAAGGTGGATAACCTTTTGTTGCAGGAGGCTCGCCAACCGCCAATGCGATTTCACGTTGCGCTTGTGCATAACGCGTGAGTGAATCCACCAACAAGAGAACGTTTAATCCTTGGTCACGGAAATACTCGGCAATTTGTACGGCGGTTTCACACCCTTTCAAACGCATTAATGGCGAGTTATCCGCGGGTGCGGCAACAACAACTGAGCGTTTTCGTCCTTCTTCACCTAAAATTTCTTCAATAAACTCTTTGACTTCTCTACCACGTTCACCAATTAGGCCTACGACGATAACATCAGCCGTAGTACCGCGTGTCATCATGCCTAACAAGACACTTTTACCAACACCAGAGCCGGCAAACAATCCCATACGCTGACCAATACCAACCGTCAAAAAACTGTTTATTGCACGTACTCCGACATCAAGTGGTTCAGTGATTGCACGTCTAGATAATGGATTAATGGGCTTATTATTGACTTGGTAGTTCTCTGAGCTTTTGATAGGACCTTTTCCGTCAAGCGGCTTACCAACCCCGTCAACTACACGGCCAAGTAGGTCCATTGAAAAAGGTAAGCGAGCTTTAGTGGTCAACGGGACAACACGCGCGCCAGGCAAAACACCTTGCAAGCTCTGCTCTGGCATTAAAAAGGTTATTTCTTTGGAGAATCCCACAATTTCGGCAATTAAATCACCTTGTGCTGTTTCAACTAAACATTGGCTTCCTACTGCGGCTTTTACACCAACAGCTTCTAGCGTTAAACCCACGACTCTGACTAAACGTCCAGCCACAGAAACTTTATGTGAATGCACAAAGTCTTGACAGTTATTTAGCCGTTCATTAAGGCGAGAAATATCAACCATAGCGGTATTTTGACTCTTTTATACAAGGGTTTACTGATGTAACGCATCTTGCAAAAACGAGTCCAATACTTCTTTTATACGTGATTTAATACTGAGGTCTATATTAGAGGTGCTGTTTTCAATTTGGCAGCTACCTGCAACTAATTGTGGCGCGGCAAGTAAACGCCAGCCTTGTTCTTGAACATGTGTAGCCCCAAATTGTTTTTCAACACGTTTTATATCATCTGGATGAAGTAAAATTTGTGTTTGTGCTTCTTGGCTGGGTAATGCTTTAATACCCGCAGAAATGGCGCCGATTAAAATATCCGGATTAGTTTTAGCTTCTTGTAATGTAATAGCTTCAGTAAGTTTTACAACAAGGTGAATAAGTTGCTGTTCTACATTTTTTTCTACATCGAGTAATGGTTTATGAAGTTGATCCGTTAGCGATTGCCATGCAGCAGATTGCTCATCGATGGTTTCTTTTCCCTCTGCTAAGCCTGTTTCAAGACCTTCTTCATGCCCTGATACCACACCCTCTTCATGTCCAGTTACTTTTCCTTCCTCATGACCTTTTGTAAAACCTTCTTCTTTGCCCTGATTAAAACCTTCATCGAATGCTGCTTGTCGAATATTTTCAATATCTTCAGCGGTTAACGGGACTATTTCTTCCTCTATTGATGCTTCTGGTGGCTCAAAACGCCAAGTAGGTTTTCTCCCCATTGCATTTGTTGTTTCATCTTGAGAAGTATCTTCAGATTCAACGGCAGGTAATGACCAAACATCTGTATCTTGTTCAGTATTAGGTTTAATAATTTCGGGCGTCGTTTGGTTTAATATTTTCATAATATTTTAATTGTGTTTCTCAACCGCTCTTAATATAAGAGATCTTTACTTACATTAAAGATCTCAACGTTATGTTGGCAACATTATTTGACTACTTTACTTGGCATAAGTAACCAGAAGAGCTAAATTATTAATCAAGTTATAGGAACTCATCTCCACCACCTGCACCACCTAACATGATTTCTCCAGCGTCAGATAATCGTCGAGCAACAGATAGAATTTCTTTCTGCGCGGCTTCAACTTCACTAATACGAACAGGCCCCATAGCTTCAAGGTCATCCTCCATCATTTCAGCCGCACGTTTTGACATGTTCGACATGATTTTTTCTTTAAGCACATCATCAGCACCTTTGATTGCTTTCATAAGCGCATCTTGCTGTACATCACGAAGTATGGCTTGAATACCGCGATCATCTACATCAGCGAGGTTTTCAAAGACAAACATTAAGTCTTGAATTTGTTGACTCATTTCTTCATCGTGTTCGCGAATTGAATCCATCAACATACCTTCTACATTCGTATCAAGATAGTTCATGATATCTGCAGCTGCTTTTAGACCGCCCATTTTGGCTGCTTGTGCACCCGCTTGACCCGCAAACTGTTTCTCCATAATTTCATTTAATTCTTGAAGTGCTGCCGGTTGTACTTCTTCAAGATTTGCAATACGCATCATTAAATCTAAACGCACTTTTTCAGCAAACTGGCTCATTATTTCAGCTGATTGCTCAGGTTCAAGATACGAAAGTACAATGGTTTGAATTTGAGGATGCTCGTTACGAATAATGTTTGCTACTTGTTTAGAGTCCATCCATTTCAATGAATCTAAACCTTTGGCACCACCACCCATGACAATTTGGTCAATTAAATTCCCCGCTTTATCTTCACCCAATGCAGCCGTTAAAGCTTTTCGAACGAATTCTTCACTTTGGAAACCAATCGTGCTGAAATTTTGTATTTCATGAATAAAAAGTTTATGAACAGCGGTGATTTTTTCTTGCGTAAAATCTTCCATCGCGGCCATAACCGTCCCCACTTGTTGAACTTGTTTAGGTTCTAAGTGCTTAAGTATTTGCGCAGCATCTTCTTCAGATAAACTCAGTAATAATATCGCCGCTTTCTCAGCGCCATCAAGTTTGTCAACGTCAAAGCCACTTGGTGCAGGGGTTAATTCTTGTACTTCATCACTCATCTTCGTTCAACCAACTTTTAACCACTTGAGAGGAAAGTTCAGGCTCATTAGCAACAAGCGCTCGAACAGCTTTTAGTATATCTTCATCACGATGTAGGTCTGGTAATTGTAGACTACCATCAGAGGCAAAGCCTACCGAGGCCGCGTCAAAGTCTGATGTTAACATATCCATCGTTTCATCACCCAAGTCAATATGGCTATCAAGTGATTTATCTCCGTAGTCATCTGGTGTTTGATCAGGGTTGATTAAACGTTTAACCATTGGACGAACGACAAAGATAATTAGAACAATAATGACTAACGCGCCCATACCTAATTTGAAAAACTTCAAAATATCCGTATTTTCATAGAAGGGTAGAGGAGGGGCAATTTCAATAGCTTCGCGTGAAAAGGGTAAAGTAACAACCTCTAAAACATCACCTCGTTGAATATTAAAGCCAATACTGCCTTGCAATAGTCGACGAATATTTGACATTTCTTCAACAGATCTCGGTAATGGCGTTGCAACGCCTTCTGCGTTGGGTATTGATAAATAATCAAGCGCAACAGAAACACTTACTCGACGAACAACTCCTGCTTGTTGTTTGGTATGACTTATCGCTTCGTCAAGTTCATAGTTTTTAGTTGATTCGCTGTGTCTACGTCCCGGCATTGACTTTTGTTGTGCCCCACCATTTGCATTTTCTGGAATAGTTGAATCAAGTGGTGGCTGATTACTTAACGCACCTGGAATACCGCCCAGTAAACCGCCAATCGTACTATCTTCCACTTTCATTTCACTACGTAATGCAGGTAAATCTGAATTATAGCGACGTTGCATTTCTTCACTTGATGTAAAGTCCATGGTCACATTAACCTGTGCCGTGAAGTGCCCTAGCCCAACAACAGGGATCAGTATGCTATCAATTTTGTTTAAGTATTCATTTTCTCTTTTTTGTTCCATTTCAAATTCTTTTCGTGAACGAGAAGAAACTGAACTTTGAGAACCCGAATTAAGTAAACGACCGTTTTGATCCGTCACTGTCACACGGTTAGGTTCCATTCCTTGAACAGCTGAAGCAATAATATCGACAACTGAATCAACTTCTTCTTCTGATAACATACGACCTTTACGCATCGTTAAAACAACCGTACCAGAAGGGCTTCGAGTACGCTTTGCAAATATATTTTCACGGGGTATAGCAAGTAATACTTTCGCTCTAGAAATAGCTTGTAACTCTTCAATCGTTCGGGCGAGTTGTTGTTCTCTGGAGAACTTAAGACGTTCTGTTTCAAGACGTTGACTTACACCAAACCCCATATCTTGCATAATAATTTCACTACCCTCTGATGGTGCATCAGATAAACCTTCACGCGCGAGTAATATTTTAATATCTTGATATTGATCACTTGGTACTGAAATAGTGTTATTTTCTTGACGGTAAATACCGTTGTAGCCATTCGCGTCTAGAAAATCCATTGTTTTGATTAATTGTTCGGTAGGTTGTTTTGCAAGAAATCGGTATTCAGCTTGGTTTGCCCACATGATTACAAACACAGCAATCGCTAAACATATGGCTAATGCCATAATTAAAGTTAATTGTCGTAATAAATCAACATTGCCCATGGCAGAAGCAAAACCTGACTTTTGTTCTCCCGCTGCATTTTCAGCGCCGTCACTTGCCATCATACCTGTGCCACCATCTGAAGCAACCATTGAGTTATTATCGGTATCAGCCACTTATTTTCTCCACTACTACTTGATTTTTATTACGAATTCTATATATTTCAATCTGATCAAATGAACTGATTAAACAGGCATATTCATTATTTCTTTGTATGCTTCAACAAACTTATTACGCACCTGCACAGTCGCATCAAAGGCAATACCCGCCTTAGAAGAAGCAATCATGGTATCTGCAAGCGTAACGCTGCGGTCACCCATCTCAAAAGCAATTTTTTTCGCGCCTGAGTCTTTTTGAATATCATTCACATTATTGACTGCATCTTTCAGCATATCGCCAAAACTAGTCGATGATTTATTGACTGCTGGAGCAGCGTTATCGCCCATTGCTAAGTTATTGCCCATTTTTTCAAACGAAGCATTTTGCGTTGATGAGTTTCCAAGCGACATACTTTGCATTTGTGCGTATAAAGAATTTGTGCTGATATTCATGAGCTACTCACTTGTGTCAATTTTTTGCTACTAATCCCATAAAGGGTGGATTAATTAACGATATAACAAGATATTGCAAGCATGATGCCAGTGTTAAACCAAGAGAAGGTGTGTGTCTGCGGGCTTTAAATAACAAAACCCAATATTTTAAATGACACAAATATTGGGTTAAATGAAATTACAGTTTATTTTTAAACTAAGACCATAAATATGTCATTAGTTATAATTTTTAAGCGGGTATTTGAATGCCTGAATCACGCATTTTCGCTATTTTATAGCGCAATGTTCTTGGACTGATACCTAACCTCTCGGCAACATCTTTTCGACTGCCTCGACATGCGTTAAGTGTATCAAGAATAATTTGATGTTCTTGTAGTTTCAGTTCATTGCCTAACTTGTCTTCAGTATTATTTTCTATCGGCATATCTGTCACAATTTCGCTGTCAAAATTTTCAATTAACAAATCACCCGCATCAATAATATGATCACTGTGCAAAATAATAGCTCTTTGAATAACATTGTCTAACTCTCGGACATTACCCGGCCAATCATAGCGCTTTATTTTATTTCGACCCGCAGCAGTAAGTTCTGGAATTTCTTGACCATTTACTTTACAAACTTGTGCAATTAAATGTTTAGCGAGTGGTACAATATCATCTCTGCGTTTGGACAAAGGTAACCACGTTAGTGGGAACACATTCAAACGGTAATATAAATCTTCACGAAATATTCCGTCAGATACTGCACCTTTTAAATCTCTGTTACTGGTGGCTATAACACGCACATCAAGCTTAATCGTTTTACGGCCACCTAAACGCTCAACTTCTCGTTCTTGTAATACGCGTAAAATTTTTGCTTGAAGACCTAAATCCATCTCGGTTATTTCATCTAATAAGATGGTACCACCTTGCGCTTGTTCAAATTTGCCTGGACAAGCTTGAATAGCGCCGGTGAACGAACCTTTTTCATAACCAAACAAGGTCGCTTCAAGCATATTTTCTGGAATTGCAGCACAATTTATAGCCACAAAAGGTTTATCACTTCGGTTAGAGTTGTAATGCACATACTGCGCTAATACTTCTTTACCGGAACCACTCGGTCCAAGCACCATGACTGAAGCGTCGGTAGTGGCAACTTTTTTAGCAAGTGTTAATAGTTCGATACTGCGGGCATCCGCAACAATAGGCTCATGACGTTGAGTCACTTTTAAGGGCACATATTGATTAACCATATTGAGCAAAACTTCAGGCGCAAAGGGTTTTGCCATATAGTTACAGGCACCATCACGCATAGCCTGCACAGCATCATTAATCGTACCGTATGCTGTCATAATAAGCACAGGTAAATTCGGCCAATTTCTTTTGATACTATTAAGTAAAGTTAACCCTGACATTCCCCCCATTTGTACATCACTAACAACAAGGTCAACACTTTGTTCTTTAAGGGTCAATAAAGCGTCTTCACCTGATTCTGCTTCAACACATTGATAGCCAGACAACTTTAGCGTATCAATTAATGCTTCTCGTAATCCTGCATCATCTTCAACAACTAATATTTTACTATGACTCATTAGTGTTCTCCCTATAAACATGGTGAGTTTCTAAAATAGGTAAATGGATACAAAAATGAGCACCCTCTCCCGGTTTGCTCACTAAACGTACATCACCTTGATGCGCATTTGCTACGGACTTAACTACGGCTAAACCTAAACCCGTGCCCTGCGCTTTTGATGTATAGAACGGTTCAAAAATTTTACGGGCAAGGTCTTTTTCAATACCTTGCCCATTATCTTGAACGCTGATATAGGCATATTCACTTTGACAATAAGTCGTAATCGTAATTTCAGCATCTTGCCTGATAACTTGTAAGCTGTTGTGAATTAAGTTTTCAATTGCACCACTTAATGCTCGTTTGTTACCCAAAACTTCACAATCATCATGACAAAGTGAGAGCGTTATTTTTGCATTAGCTTGAGTCACTAATGCCTCAACGCTATTAACAGAGTCAGTAATGAGTTCGTTAATTGATAGTGGCTCTACCACTTGCTGTTTACCACTTTTTGAAAACAACAACATGTCGTTTACCTGTTGTTCTAAGTCCTGCAAACGTGATATTAATTTGTCTTGAAAGTTACTTCGATCGATTGGAGAAAGTTTTTTATTTTTTAAATTCGCGCCATATAACATTGCTGCAGAAAGTGGTGTGCGAATTTGATGAGCAAGCTTTGAAACCAAACGACCTAACGACGACAAGCGTTGCATGTGGCCAAGCTTGTCTTGTAGTAAACGCGTTTCAGTGAGGTCGGTTATCATGATTAACTGACCCGGTTGATCACCCAAAGCAGTAATTTCTAGCTTAACTCTTCGGCCATCTTTTAATGACACTTCATGCCAATCATCTGCACGGGGCTTAAAAGAGCGTTTAATCACATCAAACCAAGCTTGCCCAAGAATAGGCTCATTCAATAACAAGCTAGCAATCTTATTGGTTTTAATAACAATACCGTCGCCATCAAGCATTATCATTCCTGTAGGCATGACATCAATTATTTGCTCAAGTTGATTAGATTGCTGACGGAGTAAAGAGAGTTCACCACGATATGATTCACTTTCTAAAGTATGACTTGTAGAAAAAGGCTGCTGAGTAAAAGCAAACTTAGCTTGATGGAACAAACTATCCTTCACACTATGCAGTGATGATGACAATTTTGAAGATGCTGATGAATGTGAAACTGCAACGGCCATATACTTTACTCAGTTTAAAAATAACAACCAAATAAAGCATTAACTATGCCAAAGATATTTCACATTGATTTTCATGAGGTTAACATTACTTTATTGAACATTCAGCCATTGTCAAAGATTTGGCTTATGGTGTTTTATCTCAATAAATATAACAGTGGTGACACGATAGCAGTCGTTATCATTAGCAATAAAAACGAGGTAACGTGAAGGGGTTAATTATCCTTCTTTTGTAAACTGTATTTTCTCATTTTTTCAACTAACGTTGTTCTGCGCATCCCTAATAATTCAGCTGAACGAGCAACTACCCAGTCATTTTTATCAAGCGCTTGGTTTATCATCGAGACTTCTAAGTCTGCTAAGTACTCTTTTAAATTCAAACCATCGTTTGGTAAAACATCCACCATAGATGAACTTTCTCCTTCGTTATCAAAGCTTATTTCCTCTTCGTCGTCATAATCAAAACCTGAAAAAAGCTCATTTATCGCCTCTCGTTCTTGCAATTCATCAGGGTACTCTGGTTGATACTCTTCAATATCAATATGACGATATTTTTCAGGCAGTTCGTTCACATTGACGACTTGTTCGCCAAACATAATAATCATACGTTCAATTAAGTTTGATAACTCACGTACATTCCCTGCCCAAGCATGTAATTTTAAAGATTCGATCGCTTGGTCAGTGAAACGGACACTTTGTCCTTGCTCTGCTTCAAAACGAGAAATAAGCTCTTTAATAAGTAAAGGAATATCTTCTTTTCTTTCGCGTAATGAAGGTGTTTGGATAGGAAAAACATTTAAGCGATAAAAAAGATCTTCGCGAAATGTTCCTGCGGTGATCATATCTTCTAAATGTTGATGTGTTGCAGCAATAATACGAACGTTGGTTTTGATACTTTTTGCGCCACCTACTCGTTCAAAAGTACGCTCTTGTAAAACACGTAATAACTTTACTTGCATCGGTTGTGGCATATCACCTATTTCATCAAGAAATAATGTGCCTCCTTCCGCCATTTCAAAACGTCCTTTACGCGTAGAGATAGCGCCAGTAAACGCACCTTTCTCATGACCAAACAATTCACTTTCGAGTAACTCGCCCGGTATAGCACCACAATTAACGGGTACAAAGGGTCCTTTGCTGCGGTCAGACAAGTTGTGAATATTACGAGCGACAACTTCTTTACCTGTGCCCGATTCACCAAGAACGAGCACACTCGCTTGCGTGCTCGCGACTTGTTCAATTAAAAAGCGAACTTCTAACATCGGTTCACTCGACCCAATTAACGAGCGAAATAGCGTACTAGGCCCTGCATTATTTCTTTTTGAAGGTAATTGGTTATGATATTGGTGACAGTGATGTACTTGCTCGGTGAGCTGAGCATAGTTTAATGGCACAGCCAAACTGCCTAAGACATTCACCGCTTCATTAAGCAGTGTTGCATCAAGCACATCATGTAAAATAAAAGGGGTCGCAGGATTTGATTTGACAAAATTGACGAGTAAATCACTGACTTTACCACATAAAATAACAGTAAGGATATTATCGGAATCGTTGAAGTATTCATCAATATCTTCTTCAGGACAAGCATGAAAATGTTCTCCAACAAATGATAATACGGTGGCTATTTGATCGCGCCTTGTATTGTCGTTATCAACGACAAGTACATGTTTTTGACCTTGCATATATACTTGTAAACCATTATTTATATTACACTAAATTTTATTCTAGCGAGATACACTAAATAAGCAACAAAAATTTGACGGTTATGGGTCATTAATTTGACAATCTACTGCTACTGAGAAAAGTTGAACATTGCCTCCACACTATTATTTAAAGTTATATGTGGTTTATGACACAAGATGAAATTCGTAATATCTGTACTCCACCTATTTAAATAATGATTTAATGTAAGATGTAAGATGTAAGATGTAACTGTCCCTAACTTATCGAGTACTTTGAGTATATATAAAACATATCTACATTATTAAAACCTTTACTTAACAGTGGATTGGCAATAAACAATAGTTTTTTAAAATATGAGCCGATTCATAAGACGCTAAGGATTACCATAAGACTTTAATTTTTAAAATGTACAATTGAATCACCTTTTAAAATAAAGATATACATACTACTTTAATATTAATGGTCGCAAATAAAATTCCAATGAATATCTTCAATTATTTGTATATATCCACCATACATACACAAATATAGGTATGGTTATAATGATGGCGCTAATATTGCTTTATTATAATAAAAAACTGCAACTGTAATGAATAAAAGTCATTATTTTGACAAATATAGCTATTGAAAGATTAGTGACTTAATTATAGTGTTGCTAAAATTGTCAGCTTTTTAAATAACGGTATATAAATGCAAAACTCGAACATATCCCAGAATGAACAATTCAAATTAAATCAGTATAACGAACAATATTTATACTCAGTAAACCGTAATGCTTTCATTAAAGAAAGTTCTCAAAGCATTTATAAACGTCACTTTGCTGAGAATTTTGATCAAGAAGAGAGTTTATACATTATTTTAGGTACTGACTCAGGTTTATTAGCTTCCTATATAATCAATAAGGAAACGCCAAAAAATACCCGTTATTTATTTATCGAATTATCACATATCATTGATCAAATTAAAGATAATTTACCTGCTGATTATGACAAAGAAAATGTAGCATTTTCCACTCCTGATAATTGGGTAGATATTGCAAATGAACTAGAAATGAAAGTTTATGTATATAAGAATAATGTTAACTTTGTAAAATCATTAGCTGCAATAGATTGTTATTTATTTGACTATCATACCAACAATCAAAAAGTGATAAAAGAATTAGAATCTACACTTTTTTTCACTCGAGCTATCGTTGGTGTATATCCTTTTATGACACGCCAATTAATGAATATATCTGAAAACCGCCATTCATCTGCTTTACTTAATGATTTATTCTCAGGAAAAACCTGTGCCATACTAGGAGGAGGTCCTTCACTCGACGACGATATTCAATGGTTAAAAGACAACCAAAAAAATATTGTGATTATCGCTGTTTCTCGAATTGCAAAGTTACTACTTAAACATGAATTAATACCCCACATTATAGTTTCAGTTGATCCCTACAATGTTAGCTTTGATGTGAGTAAAGAACTATTGCAATTACCTCCTCAAGTTCTATTTTTACATGCAAACTGTGTCACTCCGAATTTATTATCACAATGGCACGGGAGAAGTATTTGTATTGGTAAAAGGTTTCCATGGGAAGATGACACGGACAAAAACAGCAGTATTATGAGCGGTCCTACGGTAACTAATACCGCATTGAAAGTCGCGATAGAAATGGGCTTCAGTAACATTCTTCTCTCCGGTGTAGACTTGTGTTATTCACAGACAGGTGTGAGTCATGCATCTGGTAGTAACGAAGCTAAAGTTGGACCAATATTAGGGCAACCGGGAGTTTGGGTTGAAACATATTCAGGTGATAAAGCAGAAACATCAATTTCATTTGATAATGCTGTATTATCTTTATCTGGACAAGCAGGTAAGGTAATAGATCAAGGCGTTTGTATTTATAATTTGTCAAAAAATGCAGCGCGTACTAAACATATTGATCATATTCCAACATCCCAATTATCATTTGACGAAAAAGAAGATGATATTTGGCAGAAAATACATTCTGCTTTACCTGAAATTAGTCAATCCGCGACTCGAGAAGATGACAATGTAATTCTGAATAAAGTCATTAAAGTATTAAAGAACATTCAAAAAATAAAACTTCTTGCCGAAGAAGCGTTGCAGTGCAACATAAAGCTATTTTCAGTAAAAGGTAAAGAAAGTGAAAATTTCAAATACAAATTACGCATGGATAAAATTGAGAAAAAACTGACTACCAGCTATAAAAAAACGGAAGCATTTGTTAAAAACTTTGGTTTAAATGAGTTTATAAAATCGGCTCAAACGTCCCATGATGATTGGTCTGATGATAAAATACAAGAAACGGGACGTTTATACTATCAAGCATATATTGATTCTAGTAATACATTAATAAAACTTCTTCAAAGTTGTATAGAACGTATTAAAAGTAGAATAGAAGAAGAAAAAGAATCCCCCAACTTTGATATTATATTTAAGCAATGGCAACAAGATAAACACTTTGGGCGCGCTCAATCTTGGTTGAAAAATAGTCACCACCATTCAGTAAAGCTTACTGACGAATTAACCGTGAAATTTAATGAACATGCTACAAAATTTAATAAAGTACTTAACGATGACGACTCTCCACACCTAGCAAGGACGAGAAAGGAAGCATCATTAACCGGTGTAAGAAGAAAAATAATTGTATTATTTCATCAAAATAATATGGATGGTTTAAATGTCTTAGCAAATAGTCTGTCTATATACTCTGGTATTGAAGAGAATAAAAAGCTAGCTGAAGACCTATGCATACTTGCACACGCCTTTTATTTTGTCATTAAAGGACAAGATACCGAAGCATTACAATATTTTGACTTGTTAAATCAAGATGAAATAAAAGAAGATGAGCTACAACAAATAGCATCTCTCGCGCTAAAGCTTAAAGACTATGATAGAGCAGAACGGGCTTTCAAAAGCTTATCAGACTTAGCTAGCATTTATACTTCACAATATGCAAAAATATTAAAGTTATTAGGGAAAGTTGAACAATCGATTATTTGTTATACAGACTACTTAGCTGAAAATCCTGAAGATGCCCTAGCATGGATCTCTTTAGGAACCATCTATCAAGGTATAAATGAAGATGATTCAGCTAAGACGGCTTTTGAATATGCTTTAGAACATGAACCAAATAATCATATTGCACTAAAATACTTAAATAAGGTTTAATTAATTTAAGGAGTAACAAAAATATTTTTTGAAGGTGCTTTTATAACTATTTAGAACGTATGGATTTTTGTATGGGTACCTCTTTATCAAATACTATGAGGCTTTTTCAATTAACATAAGCGTAGCTCATCTCTAATATAGAGTGATGGAATAGTGCTTAGTTTACTTCAAGCATAATTTTAGCGGCTTTTTCAAAATCATCTAAAGTATCAATATCTATAGAGTCTCGTTCATTCATTATATAAGGTATACATTTACCATTATAAAATCGTGTTAAATCCCTAGCAGGTAAAATAAAAATGGCACCGTTAGGTAACATAACATTTTTATTCTTTTGACGTGAATGAGCGGTTTTTTTCTGCTCTCCTTTGTTAACGAATTGAGCATACCCTTGTTGGTCACAACTCATTATCCAAGCATATTTTGCAGGTACTGAAAGACAAGAAAAAACTCTAATATTACTTTCCATCTTATTTTGAGAATAAAGCATCAATGCTTCATCAATATGCTCAAATGTACGAAGCGGTGAAGTCGGCTGTAGATTCACTAGCGTATCAAAGTCGCCAAATTCGTCTTGAATTTTTTGATATCCATGCTGAAGTGCAGCCATTAAAGATGCGTCATCTCCTGCTAAGTTTTCAGGACGTAAAATAACTTTCGCACCATAACTTCTAGCAATTTCAGCATATTCCATAGAATCAGTTGACACAACTACTAAGTCGATAATCTCGCTTGCAAGTGCGGCTTCTATAGTCCAAGCCATCAATGGTTTACCATTAAGTCGCTTTATATTTTTGTCTTTAAGTCCTTTAGAACCACTTCTTGCGCCAATGAAAGCAAGAACTTTTTTACTTACTCGCATTAAAAGTCGTTTTCCACATCTATTTGAGCTTGGTTATAATCATTCCATTTCCCTATATCACGCCAATATTCATGTATTGGGAAAACAGAAACTTTGTCGCCCAATGCAATTTGCTCACTTATCAATGTAGGCATATCAATCACTTGATTTTTAGTTACACGGTTAATCAACGAAGGTGTGATCACATAAATTCCAGCATTAACAAAAAATTTATTGGTAGGCTTTTCAACCATACTGACTAATTCATGACCATTAGTTTGTACAACGCCATAAGGTACTTGATATTCATATTCAGTAACACACATTGTGGCAATACCCTTTTTTTCATTGTGATATGCCAATAAATATTCTAAATCAACCTTAGTTAGTAAGTCTCCATTCATCATAATTACAGGTAAATCTGGCATATCACCAGGTAATAACCCCAAAGCACCACCAGTACCCAGCGGGTGTTCTTCATAAATATATTTAATATCTACGCCCCACTGAGAACCATCACCAAAATAATCCTGAATTTTTTCAGGCATATAATGAGTTGAAATATAGAAATTATGGAAACCTGATGCTATAAAGTTTTCCAAAATATTTTCAAGAATAGGCTTACCACCGAGTTTTAGTAATGGCTTTGGGCAATTATCGGTCAATGGCTTTAATCGAGTACCAAAACCACCAGCCATTAGAAATACAGGATTATCGTGATGTGAACGTCGTACAATTTTTTGTAAAGTCTCTAAACCAACTAAAATACCTTTCTTAACAATTGGGATCGCTAATAAAGCATTTTTATTCATTAGGTTTAATAACTTACTACGAGAAGTACCAAATTCTGCTGTTAGTGGCGTTTTGTGCATAACATCAGATATGGAGCAATCCATACTTTGATGACGTATCAATGCTCGCCTAACGTCGCCATCAGTGACTATACCTAAGAGCTTATTATCGGTATTAACAACTAAAGCTAATTGAAGCGCGCCTTTATCAATAACTTCAATGGTTTCAACCATGGTTGCTGATGGCTGAATTAATATACTTTCCCAATTTTGACACATAACTTATCTTCCAAGTAGCACAATACTAATATACAAGCGTTAATCCTTTAGTTGCAATAATTAAACCACTTTACACCAATTCGATTCGAATAAGCTGTTCAGGCTTAAAGTTATCTACAGCTTTGCGACCTAATATTTCATAATATTGATTTGGGGATATTCCTGTTCCTGGTCTTTTTATCATCAAGTTTTTTTCCGTTAACATTTCGCCTTTACGTATCTCTTTTTTGGCAATGATGCTTTTACGTGCAATCGCTTTATTTTTTTCTTCACAAGAGCTGGCGACTTTAACTGATTGACCTAAGGAGACCTCTATCTCTCTGATCCCTGTAACCAGCGTTTTTAACTCATCAGGTTCTATTGAAGCTTTATGATCTGGCCCTTGCATATTTCGGTCTAAAGTAAAGTGTTTTTCAATCACACAAGCTTCACGCGCAACTGCAGCTAACGAAACCGATATACCAGCAGTATGATCTGAATAACCTATGGGTAAATCAAAAGTGTCTGCCATCAGATCCATAGCTTTTAAATTCACCTGGTCGAAAGGTGCAGGATATTCGGTAGTACAATGCAATAAAGTTACTTTTTCCTGAAGTTGCTTTTTCCCTTCCTCCGATTGATATGCTTGGAAAAAAGCATCACGACTTGGTGTTGATTTTTCAGTTCTATTGATTAGCCCGTAAGCAATAACGGCAAGCGCAAACTCAATTTCTGGAAGTGTAGACATGCCTGTAGATAAAATGATATCGCAACCTGTAAGTGCATGTTCAAGAACAAAAGGTGCGTTAGTGATTTCGCCCGATGGGATTTTAAGCCGAGTTAGGCTCATGGTTTCAGTGAGAAATTTTAAGCTCAACGAGTCAAACGCCGTTGATAAATATTCAATTTTTCTACTGTCACAATATTTTTTTATCGACATATGGCTGTCAAAACTAAGTTCTAAACCTTTTAACATTGACCATTGTGATTCTGTTTTTTCGGTATTTTTTATTTGATAATCAGCTTGCTTAGCCTCAGAGGTAACAAGCTCATCCGCCTTGAAGGTTTGGAATTTAATAATATCTACGCCGGCATCAATAGCAGCGTCAACCAACTTTATAGCAAGCTCTTCACTACCATTATGATTTACACCTGCTTCAGCGATAATTAATGTTGAAATCATATATGTCCTTACCACACTTTATTATTGATTTTGATTACAATGGATTTTAGTCGTTCACATTAATATCAATGTCGTAGAAAGATTTTTCAAGCAATGAATCAATATTAACTGTAATTAACTTTTCAACAATTTTTTCAGAAGCTCCACCTTTTCCATAAGGATTGACAACATGTAAAGCTTCCTGTTTAAGGGCTAATTCTATCGATTTAGAAATAGCTTCAACTGATTCTCCACAATGAAAAACTGAATCAGCACAAACACGCCCTTTTTGCCTATCACCTATATTAATTGTGGGTACTTGAAATGACGGTGCTTCGATTATTCCACTTGATGAATTGCCAATGACTAAAGAAGCATGCTTCATTGCAGATAAATAATTGAGTTGCCCCATAGATTCAAATAGCTTCACGCGTTCTGAATATTTAGATACAAAGGTTTTCAGCACATTAATCAGTTTACTCCCTTGACACTCAGCATTTGGAAAGGTAATGAGTACTTGAA
>JASDWX010000016.1:2616-6376 GCA_041890515.1 Alteromonadaceae bacterium | reverse complement strand
TATTTAGCTAAAACGGTTAATAGATTGTCTAATGCAATTTTTGCTTCATTCGAAGATAATGTGACAGGGTGATAAGTAACTAAAAAAAATGTCTCTAATTGAGGAAGTTCTATAACATCAGCTAATTGCTTCTTTGATAGTAACGAGAGCTTATCTATATTATCTACCCCTGGAGCGCCATAATCAAAAACCCTACTTGGGTGCTCTCCTAATTGGATGACCCTATTTTGATATGTCTTTGTGGCTGTGAAATGCAAGTGAGACATTTTGCTAATAGCATGCCTGATAACATCATCAACTGCACCTTCTGTCTTTTCTCCACCATGAATATGTGCGATAGGAATGTTAGCTAACATGGCACATTGCGCAAGTGCTAAACATTCATATCTATCTCCTAATAAAACTAATAAGTCGGGCTTTAATCTTGCAACACAATCAGCACCAGCAATTACCGCTAATGCTAAAGATTTACTGATGGCTTGTGGTGAGTCTGATGAAAGTAAAAAATCTAAACGTTCAGTAACAAGAAAACCGTCTTTTTCAATATTATCTATGGTGTGTCCAAATTCATGGGATAAATGACTACCTCCAACAAGTAATTGCAGATCAACATTATCAGCGTCACGAAGTCCCCTTAATATCCAATAAAGCAAACCATACTCTGCGCGTGTGCCGGTAAATACTGCAATTTTTTTCATCATTTTTCCTTTGATAATGAACCGGACTATACGTTATAAATATTGTGTTTATATTTTTTCAAATGTTCAGGGTTAATAAACCAATCAATCGTTTTAGTTAATCCAGTTTTCAAATCATATTGAGACGTAAAATTTGTCAATTTATTCATTTTTGCATTGTCACACCATAAACGATTCACTTCTGACTTTTCAGGGCGTATTCGTTGTTCATCTAGAATAAACTCAACATCACTCCCCATAATTTCTTTAATTAAGCGCAAAGTATCTCCAACACTTATTTCATAGTTTGAACCTATATTAATAGTTTCTCCAACACATGATTCATGTTCTGCTAAAGCAAGAAACCCACGACATGTGTCTTCTACATAATTAAAATCACGTGTTGGGCTAACATCACCGAGTTTAATCTGCTTTTCACCATTCGCTATCTGACTAATAATTGTAGGGATGACTGCTCGGGCTGATTGCCGCGGACCATATGTATTAAAAGGTCGCGCAATAGTCAAAGGTAAATCGAAGGCATTAAAATAACTCATTGCCATTGAATCGGCTCCAATCTTAGAGGCGCTGTAAGGTGATTGCGCTTGGAGAGGGTGTTTTTCATCAATAGGTACGTATTGTGCTGTACCATAGACTTCACTTGTTGATGTGTGAATAATTCTACTCACATTATTATCTAGCGCGGCTTGGCATATATTTAGCGTACCCGTTACATTTGTTGAAACGTAAGACTCCGGTGCGATATAAGAATATGGAATGGCAATAAGTGCAGCTAAGTGAAAAATTATATCCACATTTTGTGTTATATGACGGCAAAAGTGAGGATCTCTAATATCACCACAAACGATCTCTATTCGATCTTTGCAGCTGATGTCTTCCAACCACCCCCAATGATTAAATGAATTATATTGCGCTAAAGCTTTTACTTTATAGCCTTTAGCCACGAGTAATTCGACTAGGTGAGAGCCTATAAAGCCGTCTGCTCCTGTAACAAGTACCGTTTTATTTCTCATTCATACCGTCCATTAATACTTTCTAATACAATTAGATATTAAACAAAAAAATATTTATTACAGTACTTTTTGATAGGCTTTAATTGCTTTTTTACTTTTAGCTTGCTTTGTAGAGGCAACAAGCAGATTTTTACTTTGTTTCAGTGCAAATGCAATAGATAAAGCATCTCTTTTTTGAACACTTTTTAAAAACTCATAGTATTGAGATAATAACTCACTCGAAGGGTCATCGTCAGTTGACTTTGCAACATTTTCAGCTAATTGTTCAAGCAATGATTGCCGCTGAACTAACAACGACTCACATTCTGATTCACTTTCACTTTTAAGTAATTGTTCAACCTTAGTTGAAAGCTCATTACTTTTTATAAATAGCTGCTCAATTAGCAAAGTTAAGCGCCTTGTGCTAATTTATTTTTTTCTTTTAGTAAATCATGACCTTCTTGCTTTGATGTTTCAGGCATTTCAAACCAAGCATTTCTTAATGGTTTGAGTAATTGAATAACTTCCTCAAAACGTTCAACGTTCAACGATAAACTGACATCATTAATCACATCAATACAATAAACGTATAACTCATCAAAGCGCTGTGATATTTCAGGTTCTGCATCAAAATCAAGAGAATTCCTTAATGCTGAGAGAATATTCACAAACTTTGAGATACTTTCTGATTTCAGTTCAAAATCTTTTCTTTCCATAGCCCCTCTTGCTACGGCAAGACTTTGTAATGCTCCATCAAACATCATTACAATAATTTGATGCGGGCCTGAACTCATGATGCTACTTTCAATATCAACTTTTTTATATGCTTTTAAATTCTGTCTCATAAATCTCTCCTACGTTATTTAAGTAGAGGCCGCTAGTTAATCTTTCTCTACCGGTGCTAATGCGGAAGTTAAAAAAGAAGACGTTGCATTAAATTGTGCGACCGTGGAATCAAGAAAAGAAAACCGACTACGCAATGTATTTTCGTAGTCTCTTAATCTTGCTTCTAGTGTTTCGTAGTCTTCACTTATTCCTGTCAAATCAAGATTTAGTGCTGTTTGTCTTTGTGTCAAAGAACCGTCAGAATCATTGTAACTATCGATTAAATCGGTAATTTGACTGACTACTCCACCTGTACCTGCAAAAACTGCTCCAACTTCGTCAAGATTATTTGTAATTGCATTCTTTAGCTGATCGGCACCTGAATCCATTGTACCTATGCCTGCTACAGATATTTCTAGTTTTCCTTCTCGATTGACCAGAATCCCCATGCTACCAAGAGAGTTCAAATCTCCAGTAATCGAAGAAACTGTATTGGTAACAATATTACTTAGTTGACTTTTCATTGACCTAACATCAGGATCAAAGGCTAAACGCCCTTGCACTGGGGCACCTAAGCCAATGAGGTTTTCTACCATGGCATTATAACCAGCAACAAATTCATTTATTAATGTAGACGCAACGCTTGTATCTTGAGAAATATTTAAGGTCGCAGCACCTGAGGCGGTTACTTGGTTAGCGACAATAGTGACATCTTCAATGCTATTTTTAAATTCATTCGATGAACTAGTGACTACATTACCATCAATTTCAATAATTCCATTTTGAGCTGCATTCGTTACTGTCGTAGCTGCTAATGAGTCTAAAGCCGTATCGGCTGTTGAAACGGTTAGCGCATTTTCTGTACCCGTCTCTGTGGAGCTATAACTTAGGTAAGTACCACCATCGTGGTTAACTAAGGTGACATTAACACCGAAATTTGTTGACTGCTCATTGATTTTATCACGGATTGCTGAAAGGTCATCTGTATCATCAATAGCAACATCAAAAGTATCACCATTCGCTGACGTAAAGGTTAAAGAGCCCGCACCAACCACTGTTTCTGAGTCAGTAAAATCGGCAGTCTGTCTTCGAGTCGCTTCAGCGAGTTGAATAACGTCAATGGAAAACGAGCCATTAGTAGCAGAACCGTTTGTTGACACTGAAATATCTTCATTGCTCACATCCACCGTTTGCTTATATAAATCGTCTACTGATGCAAGCTTTTCTGCTACATCTTGAAAAGTA
>JASDWX010000016.1:0-2606 GCA_041890515.1 Alteromonadaceae bacterium | reverse complement strand
GATAACGCAGATTTAAAACTGCCAATACCCGACAGTTCAGTTTTAACACGATCTTCTTTTTCTTGTAAACGTATTTCTGTTGGAACAGATTCTGCTGTTACGAAAGCTTCAATGAGTGCTTCTAAATCTAAGCCTGAGCCTATACCAGCTTGTGTAATATTCATAACGCTGTTACCTCAAAACATTTCCCTCTAAGTAAAAAGAGGATTAATTAGATATTCTCATCAAGAAGTATACCAGTTTTTTGACTTATATCTTGTTGCAAGTCAATTATGCGTTGGGCAATTGAGAGGATCTCTTCTGATGGGAATTGTTTAATTAATTCATTACTTTCAGAATCAAAAATTTTAATCACTGTTTTTTCAGAGCCATCATCTTGCGTAAAGTTTACCGTACGAACGGGCATATTAATAAATTCTGAAATTGTTTTCATTGCATCAGAAACATTAACCGATTGATCTAAAGCTTTTTTTTCTTCAGCCTTTTTATCTTCAGTTAGCTCCTCTTGATTAATCTGTGTTTTCTTTGACAACTCTTCAGACTTTTTGACTTCAACTGCCGTTATCTTTTCTAGTGCAACACCATTAGTCAACTTTTTATCAACAGCATCTATTTGTTGCTTAGAAGCATTACTGGATAAAGTCAAATCATCAATAGATATTAACTGATTGTTTATAAATGCATTTATTGACATCTCACACCTCCAAACATTTATTACTAAAAACCAAAATGACACTCAAAACTTGAGTGCCATTATTTTGTTGCTACAAAATCAACGTCTATAATAATGACAAGGCTATTTGGGGCTGCTGGTTTGCTTGTGCAAGCATCGAACTTGATGCCTGTTGTAATACTGAACTTTTAGCTAATGCGGCACTTTCTGCTGCATAGTCAGTGTCTAGTACACGGGAACGTGAAGCGCTAAGATTTTGTGCGGTATTATCATTACTACGAATGACCGATGAAAAACGATTTTGTTTTGCACCTAAATCGGCACGAGTCGTATTAACAAGAACTAAAGCGGCATCAACTTGTGCTATAGCTGTTGAAGCTCCGGCAGCTGATGTTACTGTTGCTGCTCCACTTAGAATGGCTGAAGCGTTAAAGTTTTGTCCAATAGAAACAGTAATTTTTTGACCACCATCTGCACCTACCTGAAAATCTTTAGACGTAAACGTAGCATCCAGAAGATTTTCACCCGCAAAAGTTGTTTGTTCTGAGATACGTGTTAACTCAAGCTCTAATTCACTAAATTCGGAATCAATCGCAGTTCTATCTGCATCACTATTTGACCCATTCGCTGATTGAACCGCTAACGTACGCATACGTTGAAGGTTATTCGTATATTCATCTAACGCGCCTTCGGCAGTTTGCGCTAATGAAATACCATCGTTTGCGTTTCGAGACGCTTGATTCAAGCCATTAATTTGTGATGTTAAACGGCTAGAAATTTGCAGACCCGCGGCATCATCTTTAGCGCTATTAATTCTTTTACCTGAGGATAAACGCTCGAAATTACCCGCTAGATCATTAGTTGCGCCAGACAACTGACGTTGAGAATTCAATGATTGAACATTACTATTAACTACTAAAGCCATTTTAATACTCCTGGGCATTACACCCTATAAAAAAATTATAAGACGAAGCAATTAAACGTATTGGTCAATGCTTCCTACAAACTTTATCGGACACATTACAAATAACTTTACATTTATTTTGTAAATAACACGCAAAAAAAAACAACCCACTGATTTTATGGGATTTTTGTTAATGTTTTTTACTTAAGAATTAAAAAATCATACCAAAAAGTAAGATAATCTTGAATTTATATTAAAAAAAGGTCGAAAAAAAAGCTCTTCGTAAGAGCTTTTTTAAGTTTATTATTGATACTAACCTTATTGCAATAACGACAAAGCAATTTGGGGCTGTTGATTTGCTTGGGCAAGCATTGAGCTCGATGCTTGTTGCAGCACTGAATTTTTAGCTAGTGATGCACTTTCTACTGCATAATCGGTGTCCATTACACGTGAACGTGAAGCTGATAGATTTTGCGCGGTGTTATCATTGCTTCGAATAATTGAACTAAAGCGATTTTGTTTTGCACCTAGATCTGCTCGTGTACTACTAACTGTTCCCAATGCATCATCAATTTTACCAATGGCTGTCGATGCTTGAGCGGCTGTAGTTACATCTGGTGAACTTATAATAGCTGAAGCGGCAAAATCTTGCGGTATGGATAAACGGATAGTTTGGCCGCCATCGGCACCAATTTGAAAGTCTTTACCTACATAATCACCATTCAATAAGTTCTCACCAGCAAAACTCGCCTGGTCAGAAATTCTCGTCAGCTCGCTTGCAAGCTCTTGAAACTCAGAGTCTAATGCCAATCTATCATTAATACTATTCGAGCCATTCGCTGATTGTACAGACAATGTTCTCATGCGTTGTAACGCATTAGTATATTCATCTAATGCACCTTCAGCAGTTTGCGATAACGATATGCCATCATTAGCATTACGTGTTGCTTGGTTTAAACCATTAATTTGTGAAGTTAAACGGTTAGAAAGTTGTAACCCTGCCGCATCTTCGTTCGCACTATTGATCCG
>JASDWX010000015.1:0-31700 GCA_041890515.1 Alteromonadaceae bacterium | reverse complement strand
AACTATCAGGTGGTTATACGAAAAAGTGATCAAAAGGTTTTCACACAGTCTGTGGACAATGTGGTCAACAAGCAGAGTCAACATTAAAATACTTTTGGGTGGTCATCATGCATTTACTTGATGATATTTTTAGTTTCGATTCACGTGCTACACGTACTATATTTCCATTGGTTACTCGTCCTGGCTTTTTAACTAATCAATATATCGCAGGCAAACGCGTCCATTTTGTGCCACCACTTAGGTTATATTTGTTCATCAGTATTGTTTTCTTTATAACGTTGAATTTCTTAGTTTCTTTAGAAAACAACAAAATTTTAACTGTTAATAACAATCAAACAACAATAACCCAAATCAAAAAACACCTTACTTTACTTGAAGCTAGTAGGCTTTCAGCGATAAAAAAATCACCTCGTAATACGAACGAATTACTAGAAATAAGCAGTGAAACATCAAAATTCCAAACTTTTTTAGATGACATGAATAAAGACTATAGTATTGATAAAAACAAAACGTTAGCAGATATTACCAGTAAGTTAGTAAAAATAGAGTTAAAGCAATTAAACAATGATCAAGCGCTCTCAAAAGAACTAAAAAAACGCTACGAGTTACTAAAGTCAAACATTACCAACGTTAAAAATGGAGAGGAAATCACTGACGTCGATAAACCGGTTACTTTTGGAAATAATGCTGATGGTACATTATCTTTCGACTTTCTAAGTAAAGAGAGTAATGAAAAGCTTAATGTTTTTGTAAAATCTTTGGTCAAGAAAGCAGAAAAAACCTTTCATTCAGATCCGACACCATTAGTTCAAGAGGCCATAGGTAAATTACCTCAATTGATGTTTATACTCCTTCCAATTTTTGCGTTATTACTCAAAATAATGTTCCTTTTTTCCAAACGTTTATATATGGAGCATTTAACTGTGGCGCTGCATAGTCATAGTTTTATATTTATCACTATATTACTCGTAGAATTACTCGATATTGTTTACGACTACAGTGAAACAGCTTTACCATCGCTTACGGGTACTATTGAATTTGCCATTAAAGCATTACTCATTTGAATTCCTATCTATTTATTCATCATGCAAAAACGTGTCTATAAGCAAGGGTATTTATTTACTTTTATTAAATATGCTTTCATTGGCAGTGCTTATATATTTCTGATTGGATTTACCGGTGTTATTGCTTTTATTTGGGGCTTAACCGATATATAAAAGTTCACTCACATACCTGTTAATCCTGAACACATAAGTTCACTGCCATCCATGACATCACATTATTTCCTCCATGGATGGAGGTACTTATAATTTGTCTGGAACAAAAAACATGACCGTTGACGTGCATGGATGCACTAATGCCTAGAAAGACAGGATGTCTGAGAGAGGCCATCCGGAACATATACGTTCACTGGCATCCATGCAACCACGACATACCGTTCATCCTGAACATAAAAAAGCCAGATAAGTCATAACTTATCTGGCTTTTTGCTATTGAATGACCTCTTTTAAAAGGAGTAGTTAAAAACTCTACTCAGCTAAAGGACGCATATGTGGGAATAAAATAACGTCTTTAATCGTTGGTGAATCAGTAAATAACATCACTAAACGATCAATGCCAATACCTTCACCGGCTGTTGGTGGTAAACCATACTCAAGCGCTTGTATATAATCTTCATCATAATGCATTGCTTCATCATCACCTGCATCTTTGCCGGCAACTTGATTTTTGAAACGAGCGGCTTGATCTTCAGCATCATTAAGCTCAGAAAAACCGTTGGCTAATTCACGACCACCAACAAAAAATTCAAAACGGTCAGTGATAAATGCATTGTCATCATTACGACGTGCTAATGGTGAAACTTCCCATGGGTATTCAGTAATGAACGTTGGTTGGTCAAGCATATGCTCGGCGACTTCTTCAAATATTTCACAAACGTATTTACCTGCACCCCAAACTTTAGACGCTTCAGTTTCTTTAACGCCAACTTGCTTAGCCATCGCTTTAAGTGCGTCAAAGTTTGCTTCTGGGTTACGTAAAATATTTTCGTCTAAGTCGTTACCATATAATAAAATAGCATCAACCATAGATAAACGTGTGAACGATTTGCCAAAGTCATAGAATTTTTCTTCTGTTACTTCACCATCACTATTTTTAACAGTATTACGAATAACAGAGCTGCCCATTACATTTTCAGCAAGTGTACGTAACATATCTTCTGTAATATTCATTAGGTCTTTATAGTCAGCATAAGCTTGGTAGAATTCAATCATGGTGAATTCAGGGTTATGACGTGAAGATAAGCCTTCATTACGGAAGTTACGGTTAATTTCAAATACTTTTTCAAAACCGCCAACCACTAAACGCTTCAAATAAAGCTCTGGTGCAATACGCATATACATATCTATATCTAAAGCATTGTGAAAAGTTTCAAATGGTTTAGCTGTAGCGCCACCAGGAATCGTTTGAAGCATTGGCGTTTCAACTTCCATAAAACCACGTACAGTTAGGAACTGGCGAATACCTTCAACGATTTTAGAACGTATTTTAAACGTATTACGGGTTTCTTCATTGATGATCAAATCAACATAACGTTGACGATACTTTGTTTCAACATCAGATAAACCGTGGAATTTTTCTGGTAATGGACGTAAAGATTTAGTCAGTAATTGATACTCGCCCATATTTACATATAAATCGCCTTTACCTGACATATGCATAGTACCCGTAACACCGATAATATCGCCTATATCTAGTGTGCCCCAACGTTCTTTAATGTCTTTTTGCACCGTTTTATGTGCATAAGCTTGGATGCGTCCAGACATATCTTGTAGAACAAGAAATGGACCACGTTTAGCCATAACACGACCAGCAATGCTATAAGTAGCGGTTTCAGCTTCAAGTGTTTCTTTATCTTTTTCGCCATGCTCAGCTTGTAAATCAGCAGCGTAGTGTTTTCGGTCAAACTTATTTGGGTGGCCATTAGCCGGACAGTTTTCACGAATCTTCGCTAATTTACCGCGACGTTCTGCGATTAATTTATTCTCTTCTTGCTGATTTAATTGTGCTTGGTCGGTCATGTTGTTTCTCGTTAACTTTTTAAGTTTTGATTATCGAACCACGTTTCATAAGGTTCGATCTACATATTATTTTATAAACCAGATTTAAGGCTAGCTTCTAAAAATTTGTCTAAATCGCCGTCTAAAACCGCTTGTGTATTACGGTTTTCAACACCGGTGCGTAAATCTTTAATGCGGCTGTCGTCTAAAACATATGAGCGTATTTGACTACCCCAACCGATGTCTGATTTTCCGTCTTCTAATTCTTGTTTACCTTCATTTTTCTTTTGCATTTCCATTTCAAAAAGCTTGGCTTTAAGCAATTTCATCGCTGTTGCTCGGTTCTTGTGCTGAGAGCGATCAGCCTGACAAGCAACAACTGCACCTGTAGGTTCGTGGGTAATACGTATAGCTGAATCCGTTTTATTTACATGTTGACCACCGGCACCCGAGGCGCGAAAGGTATCAATACGTAAATCAGCTGGATTAATATCTATTTCAATATTATCGTCAATTTCAGGATAAATAAATGCCGAAGCAAATGAGGTATGACGGCGACCACTAGAGTCAAACGGTGACTTTCTTACTAAACGATGAACACCTGTTTCAGTGCGCAACCAGCCATAAGCATATTCACCGGTATATTTAATCGTACAACCTTTAATCCCTGCAACATCGCCGTCAGTAATTTCAATCGCTTCAGTTTTATAACCGTGCGCTTCACCCCAACGTAAATACATACGCATGAGCATTTCAGCCCAGTCTTGAGCTTCAGTGCCTCCAGAGCCCGACTGAATATCCAAATAACAGCTATTTTCGTCATGTTCACCCGAAAACATCCGGCGAAATTCTAATTTTTCTAGGCTTTTCTCTAAAACCTTTACTTCATCTTCTGCGTCATTAAACGTTTCTTCATCATCTTCTTCAACAGCAAGCTCAACTAACCCTTCAATATCTTCACAACCACGGTCCATTTCATCAATGGTTTCAACGATAACCTCAAGTGAAGAGCGCTCTTTGCCTAATGCTTGTGCACGTTCAGGGTTATTCCACACTTCAGGTGACTCTAACTCACGAACAACCTCAACTAATCGTTCTGACCTTTGGTCGTAGTCAAAGGTACCCCCGAAGCATATCTGTACGCTCACGGATGTCTTTAATTTTGTTTATTACCGGATTAACTTCAAGCATAGTTTATAATTTTACGTCGCTAATTTGGCGTTACGATGCACGCCCGAAAGAATAAAATAAAATAGTCGCGCATTGTAGCGTAATTCTTAACGTAAATAAACGCTTGAGCAAGACTAAACGTGGTAATTTTGTAGACCTATTATTCTAAATATTCAACCATAAATTGCACTGTTTGTTTCCCACGAAATTCATTAATATCGAGTCGATAAGCAAGGTGAACTTGTTGAGTTTTATGATCAGGCCAGCGACTTAAATCTACATTAAAAGCGATAGCGTCAAATACTTGCCCTGCTTTTTCAACGACAAGTTTTAGATGCTTTTGACCAACAATACGTTGCTGAACCAGAGTAAACTTGTCATCAAATAGCGGTTCAATAAAGTTTTGCCCCCAAGGGCCAGCTTCACGTAATAACTGAGCAAATGACAACGTCATTTCGTTTGTTGGTAATTCACCATCAGAAGAAAGCGTACCTTTTAGATCATCACTACTTAACCATTGCTGCGCATATTGATTAAATAATTGCTGAAACTTTACAAAATCCCCTTCGGTTATTGATAAACCAGCAGCCATAGCATGTCCACCAAATTTAATAATAATATTAGGATGTTGCGTATCGATATGCTCAAGTAAATCTCGAATATGTAAACCCGGAATTGAACGCGCAGAGCCTTTTATTTCAGTAGAGTTGTTGAGATTGTCCGCAGCGTTATCATCACTCGTCCCTGCAAAGACGATACTTGGGCGATGAAATTTTTCTTTTAAACGTCCGGCAACAATACCAATAACACCTTGATGCCAATCCCTTTGGAATAATGAAATGGCGTGAGGTAAATTATCATCAGAAAAATTTAAGCTTTTTAATACTTGTTCAGCTTCCTGTTGCATACCCTGCTCTATTTCTCTACGTGACTTATTCAAGTCATCGAGATCTGCAGCCATCACTCGCGCGGAAGCAAGATCTTTTGCGAGCAAACAATTAATACCATAGGACATATCATCTAAACGCCCTGCTGCATTTATTCTAGGTCCTAAAGCAAAACCAAAATCACTTGCTACTATTTTTTTCTGGTCCTTTCCTGCAATTTCTAATAACGCCTGAATTCCAGGTCGAGTAACGCCTGCACGAATTCTTTTTAAACCTTGTTCAACCAGAATTCGATTATTATTATCAAGTGAAACAACATCAGCAACCGTTCCCAGTGCGACTAAATCAAGTAATTGAGCAATATTGGGTTCTTGTACTTGTTTATCTACAAACCAGTTTTTTTCTCGTAAATATTTGCGCATTGCCATCATAAAATAAAATGCAACACCGACACCCGCCAACGCTTTGCTCGGAAAGTCGCAGCCAACTTGGTTGGGATTAATAATAGCGTCAGCATCAGGTAAGGTCATACCGGGTAAATGGTGGTCAGTAACAATGACACCTAAACCTAATGATTTTGCTTTTGTTACACCTGCGACACAACTAATACCGTTATCAACAGTGACTAATAGCTCAGCGCCTTTTTCTGCTGCTATCTCGACTATTTCAGGGGTTAAACCGTAACCATATAAAAAGCGGTTTGGGACAATGAATTGATAATTATCGCTACCAAACAGTCGTAAAGCTTCCATCATTAAAGCGGTACTCGTAGCGCCGTCAGCATCAAAATCGCCAATGATTGCTATATTTTTATTTTCGAGTAGTGCTTGATGTAAAACCTGACAGCCTTGGTTAATTCCTTTTAAACTTTCGATAGAACACAACTGGCTAACGTTGAGTTCAAGTTCGGTTGCACTTTTAATACCACGGCTAGCATATATCTGCTTTATAATTGGGTGGAGATGATTTGGAAGGTGGTTATCATCAACTTTCGTACGGCGTACTATTTGCTTTTGCATAAATTTGTTATCGCTAAAAATTATTTTCAGTGAGTGTAAACATCGTCATTCTGTCACATCCATGTGATCATGACATACCGTTCATCCTGAACATAAAATGGCAGACCAAGGCCTGCCATTATCAAACAATTTATAATTGTGTGTTTTATCCGGAAGTTTTAACCTGTTCAAGAAGAGTCAAAAGCGCTTCAGGCTCTTTGTAGCCAGGTAACATCATGCCATTTTCGAATATAATCGCAGGAGTACCACTAACACCAACTTGACGACCGAAGTTGAACTCGTCTTCAATAGGTTTGTCACAGATACGCTGTGCAACATTCGATCCCATTTTAGCTTTAGTTAATGCTTCTACAGGACTTTCATGGCACCAAATCGATCGTAAATCTTTAAAGCCTTGAGAATATTGGCCAGAACGGTCTTTAACACCTGAACGAGGATAAGCTAAATAACGTATAGTAATACCTTTATCGTTATAATCATCCATTTGCTCATGCATTTTACGACAGTAGCCACAAGTTATATCAGTAAACACAGTAACAATATGCTTTTCATTTTTTGCAGGGTAAACGATCATTGCATCAGAAAATTTATCCATTCCATCTACACGCACCTGCGCTAAACTTTCTTCTGAAAAATTGGTTACCTGAGCGCCTAAACCATAAAGTTTGCCTTGAATAAAGAATTTACCGTCAACACTTGCATAAAATAAACCTTGATTTGTAATCAGCTCAACTAAACCTGGCATGGCTGATGGCCTAACTCTCTCAATTTCCAAACCTAACATCGATGCTAATTTATTTTTTAACGCTGTAGCATCAAAATTTTCAGGCGCTTTGTTTTTAATAACACTATTTGCAGACACATTGTTAGTAGGCGTGATAACAGATGTATTATCAGCAATATTAGGCCCTTCTACAGCAAACACTAGACCAGTCACACAAACCGCCAAAAAGGCAAGGGAGATTTTCTTAAACATTAATAACTTCCTAAAAGTAGAGCTTATAACCAGATAATCATCATCAATCCAAGACATTCTACTCGATTGACTCAGCTATATTATATGACCGTTAAATTGACACTAAAATTACAGGGAATTGGGTGAAAATGCAATATAACTGAGCATATCCCTCAATTAATAAGTGTAAACAGATACTTTATATTTTTTACTGGCTCGAAATTATCTATCTGATAAACTCTCGCAAAAATGGCTGCTTTAATTTTAGCCTGTTAGTATTTCGCTTTTTAGCGCGAATAACATTAGAAAGGTTCACTCATGAAAATTGGTTTATTTTACGGTTCTACCACTTGTTATACTGAGATGGCAGCAGAAAAAATTCAGCAGAACTTTGTTGAAAATTCAACGGTTAAACCAGATTTAACCGTTGAATTATTTAATATTAAAGATACAGCCTTAAGTAATATTGACGATTTTGACATCGTTATCATGGGTATTTCTACTTGGGATTACGGTCAAATTCAAGAAGACTGGGAAGGCCATTGGGAAGATATTGCGACGTTAAACTTATCAGGAAAAATTGTAGCTCTCTATGGCATGGGCGACCAGATAGGTTATACCGAATGGTTTCAAGACGCCTTGGGGATGTTACATGAACAAGTTATTGCTCAAAATGGTTTTGTGATTGGTTATTGGCCTAACCAAGGATATGAATTTGAAGCATCAAAAGCGCTAACCGAGGATAACAGTCAATTTGTGGGTTTATCTTTAGATGAAGATAATCAATACGAACAGAGTGATGAACGCATAGCGCAATGGTGTCAACAAATTCGGGATGAAATAGCTGAAATTATTGAAAGTGAATAGAAACTACAAATAAACACGGAGTATCTTAAATAGCTTTAGCTAAATCCCCTTTTTCGCTTTATAATTCACGCAATATTATCCTGAGCGAAATTATCCTTTATGTTTGAGCAATTTGACCTAGATTCAGCACTACTAGGCGGCATTCAAAATGCCGGTTATAAAAAACCAACCTCTATTCAAGAGTTGGTCCTACCTGTGGCCATGACAGGTAAAGATGTTTTAGCTTCCGCGCCGACCGGCACAGGTAAAACAGCTGCTTTTAT
Organism: Alteromonadaceae bacterium; assembly: GCA_041890515.1. Classification (GTDB taxonomy): domain Bacteria; phylum Pseudomonadota; class Gammaproteobacteria; order Enterobacterales; family Alteromonadaceae; genus Colwellia_A. The sequence continues at coordinate 23,480 of JASDWX010000015.1, read as the reverse complement.
TTTACCCATAGCTCAACACCTATTAGACTACCCTCGTAAAAGCCCTGGCTTCCCACGTGTACTTATCTTATCACCCACACGTGAACTTGCTCTTCAAACGAGCGAGCAATGTACTCAATTAACAGAATTGACCGACATTAAAACAGGGTTAATTACCGGTGGTGTTAGTTACGATAGTCATATTGATGTTTTAACGAAAAATACCGATATTTTAGTCGCTACGCCGGGTCGTTTAATTGAATATCTTGAATCAGAAAAGTTTGAAGCGCGTGATATTGAAATTTTAGTGCTTGATGAAGCCGACCGTATGCTCGATATGGGGTTTTCTGATGCGATTAACCGTATCGTTGGTGAAGCGCGCTGGCGTAAACAGACCATGCTTTTTTCAGCCACGCTTGAAGGTGCTTCCGTTTTACGTTTTGCGCAAGAAATGCTGAACGAACCTGTATTTTTAGAAGCACATCCATCACGTAAAGAAAAAGCAAAAATCCATCAGTGGCTTCATTTAGCAGATGACAAAGAACACAAATTTCAATTGTTAGAAAATTTGTTAAAACAAGAAGGTTTTGAGCGTACGGTTGTGTTTGCCAATAAACGAGAAACTGTGCAGCATTTATCAGGAAAATTATACGCAGCAGAAATTCCATGTGCGTGGCTTGAAGGTAAAATGCATCAAGATAAACGCAATAGTGCCATTGACCGATTACGCACAGGACATGTAAAAGTATTAGTTGCCACAGATGTTGCGGCACGTGGTATAGATATTGACGACATTACCCATGTCATTAATTTTGATTTGCCACGTAAAGCCGATATTTATTTGCACCGCATTGGCAGAACAGGCCGAGCAGGTAATAAAGGTACCGCGATATCTTTAGTTGAAGCACACGACATGGCTGTTATTTCTAAAATTGAACGCTACATGGATGAACGCCTGGCACGTCGAAATATTCCAGGGTTGAAGCCACAATATAAAGAATCTAAAGTTGCTTTGAAAAAGCCAAAAGTGAAAATATCTAAATCACAGAAAAAAGCGAAGGCGAAAAAACAAGCAAAGCGTGCAAATAAAAAGAAATAAAGGTAGAGTAAAAGAATATAAATGAGCATTCTCATTGGGTGCTCATCGATAATCATTTAGACTTTTGATTTATCTAAAATAAGTACGATTAACATTAGAAAAGAATAATTTTATATTATGCAAGGATGCTCGAAATGGTCGAATAAATATATCGATGTTTGCGTAAACTGAATTAACACAAGATATATATCATGACTAAAAAACAGTGTCCTAATGAAATAGAAATGCAAGCCAAATATTGGCTATGGCGTATAGAGCAAGGTTTGTCGCACCAAGAACGACAATCTTTTGTTGCTTGGGTGAACCAAGAAAATGATCATCACCTAGCACTTCACAAATATTCGCCCTCAGCCAAAATGTCAAAACTACTTGCTGACTTTAAAGGTTTGTTCCCGTTAGAAAAGAAAGATACAAATAAATATAAAAAATTATTTACTCCATTTTCGTTAGCTGCCAGTGTTATATTTTTTAGTATCCTTACCTATGAAGCTTTTTTAAACAAGAGCTTATCCTCATTTTTACCTAAAACCTCTACCGCTATCGTTTACCAACAGTTTTCTACAAAAACTGGCGAGCAATTCAGTTTCAACTTGCCTGACGGCTCACTTGTTCATCTCAATACCAACACTTTACTTACCATCAGTTTCAGTGATAACTATCGTCAATTAAACCTCATAAAAGGCGAAGCTTTATTTGATGTGGCAAAAGATAAATCACGTCCGTTTAGTGTCACTTCAGGAGAAAAATCATTTACCGCTTTAGGTACAATTTTCAATGTGCAAAAAAGTGATAATGACCGTCTAGAGTTAATTGTTACAGAAGGACGAGTGCTCATAGCTAACTCAAATGAATCTCTTCCTGAATTGACCAAAAAAATAGCAAATACAGATAAAAACAACAAATTAAATAGCATTATTGTTGCGGGTGAAAAGGCGACCATTGTCGATAAAGTACAATTACCAAAAAGTATGGTTTCACCACAAACTTTATCTCAAGAACTCGCATGGCAAAAAGGTATGCTTATATTTGATGGCGAACCGTTAAAAACAGCACTTGATGAAATTAGCCGATATACTGATGTGATTTTCACTATTGAAGATCAAGACATTGCAGAAAAAAAAGTGTCGGGCTACTTTAAGGCTGGCGATGTTGAAACCCTACTCGCTTCAATTAGCATTAACTTCGAACTCAATTATACAAAGACAAATCATAACAACGTACTGATCACTAAAGCGACTAAGGCTTCAACTCTAGGTCCTACCGCCTCAAGCATGCTCTAGAGAGATACGATGAATAAACATTATAAATAGAGGGTGTAGTTCTGTATTCACTTATAATAATCAGTACACGATTAAAAACCTTACTATCCAACCACCTTAGGGAAAGAATATTTAAGGAATATCGTATTCTTTTTGCAAGAAGAATCCCCAAATCTTCATGCTTGACGTTAATGCTGTGCCCGATAGTTTTAAGCTTAAGTTGTCAAGCTGAAGCGCAAACAATTGCACCAAAAATAATGCATTTTACTGTCGCGGTTCAGCCCGTTGACAAAGCATTAATAACACTTGCTCAGCAAGCAGATCAAACTATTTTATTTTCTTACGATTTAACCCGAACTTTTAACAGTAAAGCGATCAATGGATATTACTCTGTTTCATTGGCTTTGAGGAAGTTGCTAAAAGATACAGATCTTATTGCTGAAATAAACAACAAGGGACGATGGTCGATTAAACAAAAAAATAAGAGAGTAGAACTCGTAAATGCAGAACCCATAGATATTACAAGTGGCATATCAAAAAAAAAGCCAATTGAGCAAATAGCGATAGTGGGTAGTCATATTAATGGCAGAACAGTTAAGGAGTTACCCGTTCCTGTTGATATTATTTCTGGAGATACATTACGTAATAGTGGATACACAAACCTTGGTCAAATGTTGCAGGCATTAGCGCCCTCTTTTAATTTTTCTCAATCTGCAATTAGTGACGGAAGTGATGTTTTACAGCCGGCGACTTTACGAGGGTTAGGTCCCGATCAAACACTCATTTTATTGAATGGAAAACGTCGCCATCAAGCGAGCTTAATTCATATAAATAGTTCGGTTGGGCGAGGTACTGCAGGAACAGATATGAACGCTATTCCAGTGAGAGCTATTAAGCGAATTGAAGTTTTACGCGATGGTGCAGCCGCGCAATATGGTTCAGATGCAATCGCTGGCGTTATTAACATCATACTAAATGATAATAATGAACAAGCAACTATAGAGACATCATTTGGTGCTTATCAACAAGGGGATGGCGAAAATTTACAGTTGTCTTATACACAAGGGCTAAAGCTGGGTGAGTCTGGTTTTATTAACGCCACTTTAAATGTAGTTGATCATGAAAGTACTAATCGATCAGGATTACATGGCGCCTGTCAATTTGGGCAGTGTGTTCAAGTAGGAACTGGGCATTGGCAAACGACCGATCCCTGTGAAATTTCCGCTAACAGGGAAACATTTCGCATTGGAGATCCGTCTTATCAACAACTTTCTTTTGCTGCAAATAGTGAGTTCGAACTTAACGACGGACAACTTTACGGTTTTTTAACTTATTCCCATAGAGAAAATGAATCAGCTGCTTTTTTTCGCCACAATGCCAATACTAATGAAAATCCTTTGTTATCAGATGGCCGTGCAACTATTCCTCAAGGCTATTTACCTAAAATTAATTCAGATATTCAGGATATTTCATATAATTTAGGTTACAAAATATCTTTTGGTAATGAAACCGCTATTGATATTTCATATACCTATGGAAAAAATAAAATTGACTATACGACGAGTGAGTCACTTAATGCTTCCTATGCTAATTATCTATTACACACAACTGACTTATCATCAGATGAACTTCGTAAAGCACTACCAACCTCTGCATCTGCATCTGCATATGGCTTGTCGTTGTCTCTGGAAACTGTAAATTTATTATTCAGTAAGGAGTATAAGAATTACACTCTCGTTTTAGGCGCTGAATTTCGACATGATAAATACAAAATAATACCGGGCGAAGCATACAGTTACCAAGATTATGATACCGACAACAATCTTAAATTATTTCAGACCGATGCTGCGGGTGGTATACAAGGATTTCCAGGTGTCTCACCTGAACTTGCAGTAAACGAAAGCCGTGATGTTGTTTCACTTTTTGCTGAGTCAGTCACTCAAGTAAATGACTCTATACAGCTCAGTGCGGCGATTAGATATGACGACTATGATGTATTTGGTAACAGTAGTAATACTAAAATTGCAGCCCATTGGCAGGTAAGCGACAATTTTATTTTACGTGGCGCATATAGCACAGGTTTTCGCGCTCCTTCTATGCAACAAATGTACTTTAATAATATTAGTACGCAATTTATTGTTGACGAAAGCGGCTCATTATTAAGTGAAGAAGTTGAAACCTTTAGAAATGATAGCACCTTAACGACTCTTCTTGGTGTACCCACACTCAAAGAAGAGGAGTCTAACAATCTCAGTGTTGGTTTACTCTATACACCCATAGAAAACATTGATATTAGTATTGATTTTTATGAAATAAATATCGACGATCGTATTGTTATCAGCAGTAAATTAGGCATGGGGATATCTCCTTTACTCGATCAAGCTTTTACTGAAGCAATGGCAACAAAAGGGCAGTTTTTCTTAAATGGGGCGGATACAACAACCCGAGGTACTGATATTGTAGCAACTTGGCAGACTCAAGCCTTTACAGGAAATATCGATGTTACTTTTGCCGCAAACTTCACAGATACAGAAGTAGTAAATTTATTCACTCCAAACAATAGCACCTTGTATACAATTGCGGTTAAAGACATTTTCTCTCGACAAGATATTTCTATTATTGAAGAATGGCAGCCACGTAACAAAATCAGTTTAAATACACGCTACACAAATCAATACTGGTCAGTAAATGTATTACTCAACCGCTATGGTCAGTACACGATAACCGATGGTGGTACACAAACTTATGACGCAAAGTTCTTAACAGATATGAGTGTTAACTATTCGTTTTCAGAGCGTTTATCTGTCACGCTCGGTAGTCATAATTTATTCGATGTTATGCCTGATAAAAATAGCATAGGTAACTCTAGAGGTGGCAAAATTGAAGATCAACAAGGTAATATAATTGTTGATAGCAATGGCGTTTTCAAATATTCTCGCCGCTCAGCTCCTTTCGGTGTTAACGGCGCCTACTTTTATGCTAGTTTGCAATACTCTTTTTAAATTGTGCCGTCTTATCAATTAATAATACGTCACTTCTTTTATTTCCCGCTTTGGCGAAGAAGCTAAATAAATATTGTACACATCTTCAAAATCTAAACTCAACTCAGTGGTGTAGCTGTCTCCTACTGGGTAACTTTTGACCACTTTAGCGGCGCGAATAATGCCATGAACCGAAGCAGACACCTCATTTTTACCAAGTAAGAGTTGTGACATTGTCATTTCGCCATTTATTTTCTGTCCGTATACCTGCTCGGCAAGTTCGGCATAAGCGGCAAGCTTTGACGCATTAATAGCCATCAACATCCGTTGTGTTTTATGTTGTGAATTTTGTAAGCTAATAGGTGCTTGACCTATTGCTCGAAGTACAGGAAAGGTCTCAGGTTTCACACTTTGCCATTGTACGTGTTTGTCATAAACACTAGAGCAACTGGCAAGCAAAAACACTCCCCCACAGACAGATAATATATTGAGAATAATTTTTTTCATCATAAATACCAACGTTAATATTAAGTTGTATATAACACTAGTTAACGATTTCGATCGAACGATCGTCTTCAGCCAACATAACGCTGTTTCTAATAATTAATCCGTCTTTAATACGGACATTTTCATCTTGATTGATCTGCTCGCCGATCACCCAACTTGGAATAAATGATTGCGCCGTTGCAACAACAACACGTGATTGCATACCAATCATACGGGCATTAATCATCACACCATTTTCTTGTTCCATCATAGTTCCAGTCACTACGTAGTCAATAATCTGACGTTCAGGCAATTCTTTCCAATCACGACTAAAAACATAATCGCCTTCAGAGGTAACACGAATGTGACCTGTGGTTTTGAAGTCGATAACAACTAGTCCATGACGTTGTAACTCATGAATAAAGTTTTCTGATATCTGGTTACCTAACCAATTAGTTGATTCAAGATTTTCTAATTCAACAAAAGACGCAACCGCAATAGGCGTCTTAGGGCTCACAAAAGAACTACTCTCAAGCATCTGATATGTAAGTCCTTTAACGACATCTGCAATTGCATGCCGTGGTAAATCAAAGCTATCAATTTCACCCTGGACTTCTTGCTTTACTTTATAAAAATTATCTTCTTCACTCATAAAATTCATTGATGAACATGACATAAGCGTAGGAATAAATAATGTAATAAGCCACTTTTTCATTGAGCTGCCCTTAATCGCTATTAAAAGCGAACAGTAAGTCTGGTAATAATATCGGTTATCGACATTAAATTGTATATGACAAAAATAAAGCACAAATCGCGCCAATATATAAAGTCACTACGCGATAAAAATAAGTGGGCATAGAAACTGCATATTCATAAGCAAATATTAAACCCTTTTTTACTGACGGACTTCATATGCGCTTATTTATATCAGCCCTACTTTTATTTTTCATGACTCAATCAGCTGTTGCTCAATGGTATGAAGCCCAAGGAAAGTCAGTAATAATGCAAGGAAACAGTGAACAAGCAAAAACATTAGCAATGGAGAATGCGTTAAAAAAAGCGCTATTAGTGGCGGGCGCTTCAGTGTCGAGTGTTCAAAAAACAGTTAACGGATTATTGACACAAAATGAAATCAATATTCGCGCAAGTGGCACCGTCAATTCTTTCGAACTTGTCGATGAAACATACGAAGGAAATTTAGTAACAGTGACAATTCGTGCTGATATATTTCCACAAAATAAGCAGTGTTTCTCTTCTGACTACCGAAAATCATTACTGATTACCCGTAGTAACTTAATGCACAGAGAACAAGCAAATATAGGTAATATTTATCCTATTGACAGTAAGTTAATGGCAAAGCTTGCTTATAAGATTAACAGCGAAGGAATTTATCTCGATACAAAACTATTAACAAGAGAAAAAGCTCAATTCTCTCGTTTGAACAATAGTCTCCAAGTCGAAGCCATAAAAAGCTTAACAATGTCGTTATCGAATATCAGTGATACACAGTATGTAATGTATTCTGAAATCAATGATATAAGCTTTGAACAAGCAGCAACTAACGGATGGGAATTTTGGCAAGAAGATATTTTCAACCGACAATTTAGCGTAAGTTTATATATATACAACGGCAGTAACGGAGAATCAGTTTTTAGTAAAAATTACCACAGTTCAGCCCCTTGGGAGTTTGGCAAGCGTCAAAACGTTGATGTTCATAGCGAAGTATTTTGGCAAAGCCAATACGGGATGAACATAGAAAAAGTATTAGGCGATATGATCATTGATATAGACGAAAATATGATGTGTCAGCCAACGCGTGGAAAAATAGTACAGTTGGCGGGTAATTCATTAACGATTAATTTAGGTAAACGACATGGTGTAAAAGTTGGCGATGAGTTTTCATTATTGCACTTGGACAATATAATCACCGATTCGGGGAAAACTTATGCTGGATTTAATGTTAGCCCTTTCACTGTTAAAGTAACACAAGTTTCTCAGCAAAGCGCGCAAGCCATCACAGTTGATGGACAGTTACTGGGGAATATTCAGTTAGATGACTTAGCAGTACGTTATTAGATTTTTTGCGGTGCTATTGAAATTTTTTTAATAAGAAATGCTGAAAGTACCGCAAATATTGCAGAAATAATTAAACATGTTGTTAGGTTAGTAAATTGATAGATAACTCCTGACATTACTGTACCTAACAACCTTCCTAACGCATTAGCCATGTAATAAAAACCAACATCCATAGAAACGCCATCTTCTTTAGCCATCGCGACAATAGCGTAGCTGTGTAGCGCTGAATTGACAGCAAATACTCCACCAAAAATAAACAAACCAACGATGATAATCGATTCAGCACTCAGATTTAATGTTGCGGCATAAAACATCATCAACGCTATTACTAAAGTGACGCTTGATAAAATAACACCCAAAATAAAAAGTAAACGACCGTTAATATTATGTTTATTATTTTTAATAAAAAATTTAGGGGTGAAGCCTTGAATAATGCCGTAAGCAATAACCCAAAGCGCCATAAATATACCGACATTTGTGTGTTCCCATCCCAAATTACTCACCAAGTATATGGGCAGTGCAACCACAAACCAAATATCTCTGGCTGCAAATAAAAATAAACGCGCGCCCGCTAAATAATTCAAAGATGAATGCGTAGAAAATATTTGTTTAAATTTAACTTTTTGTTTTGCTTTACCTAAATCACCTTGCAATAAAATTAGACTGAGCAATAAAATAATGGCTAAGATACTCGCCATAATCAGCATAGCGACTGAAAATCCAACCGTATTGAGTAAAAATGCCCCAAGAAAAAAACCTAAACCTTTTAACGCATTTTTTGAACCCGTGAGATAAGCAACCCATCTAAAAAGTCCCGTTTGATGTTGAGTATTATCACCTGAAGAGACCAGTGTTTTAATACTGCTTTTAGCACTCATTTTATTAAGATCTTTAGCGATCCCCGACATTGCTTGCGCCATCATCACCCATACTACAGTTAAATACTGTTCTGGGACCGTTAGCATTAGCAAAGCAATAACTTGGGTAAATAAACCAATATTCATGGTTTTATTCAAACCAATACGCGCACCTAACCAGCCCCCAACTAAATTAGTGATAACACCAAATATTTCATAGAATAAAAACAACATTGCGATGGCGAGTGGGGCATAACCTAAATGATGAAAGTGTAATAACACCAACATCCGAAGTGCACCATCGGTTAACGTGAAAAACCAATAATTAGAAGTAATCAATAAATATTGTTTTACCGCACTAGGCAGTGCGGTTATTTTTTTTAGCATAAGTATATCGGTAATGGCATTTTCGATGGGTGTTAGTAAAGTCTAATTAATCATCCAGCGTATTCAATAGTGGCTTACTCCAGATGAAGTATCTATCCCATAATGGCTTAAAACTAATTATTAGTATCTGAAAGTCCCACTAAACGCATTAACTCAGCAGCTCGATTCGCATAGCCCCATTCATTGTCATACCACAAGTACATTTTCAATTGCGTATCATTAACGACCATTGTTGATAATGCATCAACGATACATGAACGTGGATCCGTTTTATAATCGACAGAAACGAGAGGTCGTTCTTCATACCCGAGAATATCTTTCAACTCGCCAAGCGCAGCCGTTGCCATTAATTGATTAATTTCTTCTACAGTTACTGCACGGTTTAGCTCAAAAACACAATCAGTAATTGACGCATTAGCTAATGGCACCCTTACAGCATGGCCATTTAACTTACCTTTTAATTCAGGGAATATATGGGTAATTGCGGTTGCTGACCCAGTAGTGGTTGGTATTAAACTTTGACCACAAGCTCTCGCTCTTCGTAAATCTTTATGAGGCGCATCAAGAATAGTTTGCGTATTAGTAATATCGTGAATTGTTGTCATACTGCCGTGCTTTATGCCAACACTGTCTTGCAATACTTTAACAACTGGCGCGAGACAATTTGTAGTACAAGAAGCAGCTGTAACTATTTTATGTTCTTCTTTATTATAGAGGTGATTATTAACCCCCATCACTACATTTAAAATACCATCTTCTTTCACTGGCGCTGTCACCATAACCCGCTTAACACCTTGCTCTAAATAAGCGGTTAATAGTTTAGTGGTTTTCATTACCCCTGAAGCTTCAACCACAACATCACATTGTGACCAATCAGTTTCACCAATCGTTAAGTTTTGGCTCATGTTGATGGTATGTTCACCACCGTCATCACATACGGTCATTTGGTTATTGCTGGCTTGTGCTTCAAATTTCCAACGACCATGGATTGAATCGAAGTTTAATAAATGCGCGAGTGTTTTAGCATCACCGGCAGGATCATTAATTTGAATAAACTCTATTTCTGGCCATTGCCATGAAGCGCGCAATACCAAACGTCCCACTCGGCCAAAACCGTTAATACCTACTTTGATTGTCATAACATTTCCTAATTTTTAAATCTTTTAACAAATACAGTTATTTCGCATCCAAGCCAACGCGTAATTCACTCTATGGATGAAAGTGCTTATGATTGATCTGAAAAAATCATAACTGTTGACGTGTAAGCATGCACTAATACCTTGAAAGACTGAATGTCTGAGAAAGGCCACTTTGAAAATAAAAAAGCATGGTCGAAACCATACTCTTTTAATATGACTTTTTGATGAATAAATGACTAAGGTAATAATATCGCTAAATATCTACCAGATCACCTTTGCTTTGTAACCATGTTTTTCTGTCTGGACTACGTTTTTTTGAAAGCAACATATCCATAAGTTCCATCGTTTCAGAATGCTCATCTACCGTTAATTGCACTAACCGTCGAGTATTAGGATCCATAGTCGTTTCACGTAATTGTAAAGGGTTCATTTCTCCCAATCCTTTAAAACGCTGAACATTGACTTTACCGCGTTTTTTCTCAGCTTCTATGCGGTCTAAAACTCCGTCTTTTTCTTCTTCATCCAACGCATAAAAAACTTCTTTACCTATATCTATTCGATAAAGAGGTGGCATAGCAACATAAACGTGCCCTTGTTGCACAAGCGGTAAGAAATGCTGCATGAATAAAGCACATAAAAGTGTAGCAATGTGAAGCCCATCGGAATCAGCATCGGCAAGAATACAAATTTTTCCATATCGTAATTCAGATAAATCATCACTATCAGGGTCTATTCCTAATGCGACCGAAATATCATGAACTTCTTGCGATGCGAGTATTTGTCCTGAGTCTACTTCCCAAGTGTTTAGAATTTTACCACGTAATGGCATTATTGCTTGAAATTCACGATCTCTCGCTTGTTTTGCACTACCACCAGCTGAGTCACCTTCCACTAAAAACAATTCAGTTCGCGCAATATCTTGACTGCCACAATCAGTTAGTTTCCCAGGTAAAGCGGGCCCCTGTGTAATTTTTTTGCGGATAATTTTTTTACTTGCACGTAAACGACGCTGAGCATTTGAAATACAAAACTCTGCAAGGTTTTCTGCTATTTCTGTATGTTCATTCAACCATAAACTAAAAGAATCTTTGACTACTCCAGAAACAAATGCAGCACATTGACGTGAAGATAACCGTTCTTTCGTTTGACCCGCAAATTGCGGTTCTTGCATTTTTACCGATAATATATATGAACATTTATCCCATATATCGTCAGGAGTTAGCTTAACGCCACGGGGAATGAGGTTTCTAAACTCACAAAATTCACGCATTGATTCTAATAGACCCTGCCGCAAACCGTTAACGTGTGTACCCCCTTGAATCGTCGGAATTAAATTAACATAACTTTCGCCAACACCTTCTCCGCCTTCAGACAGCCAAGTGACAGCCCAATCAGCGGCTTCATGAGAAGAAGTAAAAGTCCCAACGAAGGGTTCTTCCGGTAAACAAACATAAGTTTTAAGAGAGTCTTTAAGGTAGTCGACTAAACCATCTTCATAAAACCATTGATATTTTTTGTCTTCATTTTTATCATGAAACTTAATGGTTAAACCGGGACATAAAACCGCTTTTGCTTTTAATAAATGAATTAAGCGACGTACTGAAAAATTAGCGGTATCAAAATATTTAGGGTCAGGCCAGAACTTTACGCGTGATCCTGTGTTTCTGCGACCAACGGTGCCAGTTTCATGTAATTCTTCAACTTTTTCGCCATGCTCAAAAGCCATTTCATACACTTTACTGTCACGACGAACAGAAACATCTACTCGCGTTGAAAGTGCATTTACGACTGAAATTCCAACACCATGCAAACCACCAGAAAATTGATAGTTTTTATTAGAGAATTTTCCGCCAGCATGAAGTTTACAGAAAATAAGCTCTACACCTGAAACACCTTCTTCTGGGTGAATATCGGTTGGCATACCTCGACCATCATCAATAATTTCTAATGATTGGTCTTTATCGAGTACTACCGTGATATTTTGCGCATGTCCCGCTAAGGCTTCATCGACCGAGTTATCAATAACTTCTTGGCCTAAATGATTTGGACGGGCAGTATCTGTGTACATGCCAGGTCGGTGGCGTACCGGGTCTAAACCACTGAGAACTTCAATGGAGTCTGAATTATATTGTTCGCTCATTTAACCATTCTAATAATTAATATGATAAAAAATGTTTTATAAGTTAAAAAACATCGCAATTTTAGGTAACATTTTCGAGTAATCAATAAAGCTGTGATCACCACCTTTTTGTACAATTATTTGGCAGTTACAATATTTATCAACAGCTTCTTGATAATCTAACACTTCATCACCCGTTTGTACCATGACCAAGTAATTATTTTTCGAAATAATTACTTGGTTAATGTTCTCTAGCGTTTTTATAGCGTGTTCTTCAATTCTATAAACTTCCCCGGTATAAGGATTCGTTTGCTCGCCTAAATACTCAGCCAACAGCACAAAAGGTTTAACGGCAGGATTAATTAATACGGCTTTCCCTTGATATTTTTCCGATAAATACGTTGAAAAGTATCCCCCTAATGATGAACCGATAAAGCACCAAAGATTTTCTTCATCGCTTCGTGAAGCTATTAATGACGTTAACTGTTCAATAACAGCTTCTGGTGTTGATGCTAACTGAGGACAGAAAAAGTGTACCTTAGGAAATTTTTCATCAAAATAATTTTTCGTTATTTGTGCTTTCATCGATTGTGGAGATGAATTAAAACCATGCAAATATAAAATATTAATACGTTTAGACATTTTACTCTCTTGATAAAAAATAGCTGTCAGAATTTACTTTTCCACCTGGGAACAAAGAAAAAATACGATAACCAGCACTCTGTCCATTTGAAGCGCCACTCGTTTTACTCGTATCGAATTGAATAGATGTTGCTGGACAAGTAAATAAGGGTATGGAAGGTGTGTGGTTTGAATACAGAGTCAATGATTGGTGAACATGACCACAAGTAATACCTTTAATACTCGGAAATTTATTTATCGTTTGCCAGAATTGTGTTTGATTTACTAAACCGTGTTTATCCATAAAGTATCCAACATCTAGTGGATGATGATGCATCATGAGTAATTGATGTTTACGCTCATCAACGATTGATTCTAACGCTAACAAATCACTTTGGGTCACTAATCCTTTCGGTGTATCACTTTTGCTATTAAGTAAAACCACTTGCCAATTAGGATCATTGATTAGCTTATCGGACTTAAAAGGTGGGACTGATAAATACTTATCAAGTAGCTCATGTTCATCATGATTACCCGCCAAATAATAAAATGGGATGTTTATTTCACTGTTAAGCACAGCCTCTACAAAAAGTTGATAAGACGCTTCACTATGGTCTTGAGTTATGTCACCGGTAAATACAATGACTTGTATATCAGTCTGACTTTTAATCTCACGTAAAACAGCAACTAAGTTTTGGTAAACGTTAGCACCATAATGTAGACCATCGGTTTGAGAAAACAGATGGCAATCAGTAATTTGGGCGATTTTAAAAACAGGTGACAAAAGTATTACTCAAAAAGTGATAAGTTGACTTGGCCTAACTTTAAACAAAGTTGCAGCCATTCTTTAAGAAACTGATTAATTTGTTCTTTTTCATCAGGTAAATGCATTTTACTATTTGGGTAATCATAACGAGGTTTTACTTGTCTGATATCTTGGTTACTGATCACTTCAGCCATTCGAGCATCATGATACAAACGGATCGTCATTTTAGGATGTAGAATAGAAGCGTATAAAACCTTATTATTCTCTTCACTTAAATTTTCATCTTGCCCTACTTTTTTCTGCTTAGCATGAGGCATTTCTTGACAGATACTAATTAAACTCGTGTAACGAGTAATTTCGAGTGTTTTGATGTTGTAAGCTAAAAAGTCCGAAATAAAAAAATCACGTTCATTACCAATAACGTCTTCTTCATTATTACTGCTCGCAAGTAAGCGTATTAACAGCATATAGTTAATTTCGCAAAGATTCATCAATGTTGATAATTTCGGGTGATATTTCTTACTTGGGTTTGTCATTTACGATGACCATTTTTTCTGTAATTGATGGTAATTATTCTGTAACCATTGTAACCCAATTATTGTTGCTCCATTAGTAATTTTTCCATCTTCTAAAAGTGAAAATGCCTGTTCTCTTCCCATGACATGTAACAAAATATCTTCACCTTCACATTCCAATCCATGCACACCACTTACATTTTCACTGTCTATATTAGCGACATATAGGTGCATAACTTCACTCGTCCCTCCTGGACTTGAAAAGTAATCCATCACTTTATCTATTTGGGTTTCATTTAACGTTAAGTCTGCTTCTTCTTTAGCTTCTCGTATCGCAACTTCAATAGGAGACTCATCCTCGCCAAACATGCCTGCAACAAATTCCAATAACCATGGAGTATCACCATAACCCATTGCACCTGAACGAAATTGTTCTAATAAAACTACCCTGTCATTCTTCGCATCGTAAGGGATCACAACCACGGCATGACCACGTTCAAAGACTTCTCGAGAGAGTATTTTACTTTCACCACCATTGAATAACCGATGACTTAAATGATACTCATCCATTTTAAAAAAACCTTGATAGCACGTTTTTTGTTGGTGGACATTTACGTCTTTCTGCGTAAAGCTCAATAACGCTGTACTTTTTTTATACATAATTTTGTTTTTTTCGTTCATAATAAAAATTTTAAATAGTTGAAGATGTTACAATAATAACAGTACTAATAGAAAACATTTTGTTACACTAGAATGCATTCGTAAAGACTTATTATATTTAGCTAATTCGAAAATCAAGATACGATAGTAACATAATAATATAGAGTACATGGCACACTCAAAGGAATAGCTCACTCATGAAAAAAACAATTTCGGCACTGATCATCGGTTTGGTTTGTGCAACTAATATTACCTTAGTTAACGCTGAAGACTTATTGGGCGTTTACAAACAAGCACAAAAAAATGATCCTACCGTATTGAAGTCCCAAGCTTTATATAACGCATCAAAAGAAGACATTGTTCAAGCGAGATCTATTTTATTGCCACAACTTAGTGCGGCGGCTAGTTACACAGAAAATGAGGGGGAGTTTATTCCTACATCAGATGATGGAAAGTCCTCTGATAGAACACTAACTAATAAAAGCGACACACTGCGCTATGGCCTGAGTTTAAACATGCAGCTATATAATCATAGTACTTGGTTAAGATTAGATAATGCCAAAAAAGTAGCCCATCGTAGTGATGTGACTTACCAATCTGCAAAACAAGAATTAATTGTTCGTGTAACAACGGCTTATTTTGATGTATTAAGTGCTAAAGATGATTTGGATTTTGCAAAAGCAGAAAAAGCAGCCATTGAACGTCAATTAGAACAGACAAAACAACGTTATTCTGTTGGCCTAACAGCGGTTACTGATGTACATGAAGCGCAAGCTCAATATGATAACGCCGTTACATCAGAAATACGTGCTGAGAATAGCGTTTTTACTGCAGAAGAAGCTTTACGTGTAATCACTAATATTTACCCAAGAGATTTGAACGTTTTGAATACAGAGCGTTTCAGTACATCTCGCCCAGTGCCTGATAGTGCTAATGAATGGCAACAAACAGCAGAAGCTAAAAACTTAGAACTCATTGCACAAAAAATTGCGGTTGATATAGCAAAAGAAAATATCAATATTGCAACGTCTGGTCATTATCCTACCTTAAGCTTAACCGGTAGCTATGCAAGCTCAGATCAAGACAACGAAGTAAACAATATTACGTTTAACAATCCTGCACTAGATAGTCAGTCTATCGGTATTACTTTAAACGTACCTATTTATTCAGGTGGCGCAACATCGAGTGCTGTACGCCAGGCACAAAGTAACTACGTTGCTGTCAGTCAAGATTTAGAACAAACGCATCGTAATGTTGTCCGTAATACACGAAATGCCTATAACACTGTAATTGCAGCTGTTTCAGCCATTAAAGCATTAGGGCAATCAGTTGTCAGTGCTGAGAGTGCTTTAAAAGCAACCGAAGCAGGTTTTGAAGTGGGTACTCGTACTATCGTTGATGTTTTAGATAGCACCCGCAATTTATATAATGCAAAACGTAATTTATCATCAACACGTTATGATTATGTACAAAACATTTTGTCATTGAAACGTGCAGCGGGAACCATCAGTGAACAAGACTTAATCAATATTAACCAAGGATTAAGTGAAGCTAAAGAATAAAATTTAGCCTTATTTGTCTATTCCAAGTGTGACTTTTAAATATTTCAGCTTACCCTGAATATAAAAAAGCTCTGATATATCAGGGCTTTTTTTATGTCTACGCTTTAGCTTAATTAGGTAAACAGCGATTTTACATCAGAAACCATGTTTTTAAATTCATCACTATCCATAAAACTTACGTCAGGTAAAATCCCCTTCTTGACATAACTTTTTAATAACACCTGACGCGTAGATGCATTATTGAATATGCCATGATAAATAGCACCTGCCCGAATAAAGTCTAAATAATGCGTTTCAGGCGGTAATACGGTTAAATCACTCCAACTAGTGACTAACATAGTAAACTCTTCTGAAAAACCCCATGCTTTAGTTACTTCTCCACCAATACTTCCAGACAATTTCATTATAGCTTTTTGTAAAAAAGTCGGATTAGCAAAAACATCTGGATGACTTTCAGCTTCAGTTAAAATAGGGAGAATTCCGATATTATGAACCAAAGCAGCTAATGTTAACGTATCTAATGTTAATGACGAATGTTTATGTGCTCGTATATAAAACGTCATTAAACTGATTGCAACTGAAGCTACGTCAACGGTTTTACTCCAATATTTTTTTAAATACATTGAAACAATGTCATTCTTAGAGACGAATACTTGCTCTAATGCCATCGCTGTGGCAATACTTTTAATTTGACGCAATCCAATACGAGTTACCGCTTGATTGACTGATTCTACTTTTACAGCACGTCCTAAAATAGCGCTATTAGCCACTTTTAACATCCCCAAAGACAATGCTGGATCATGGCTAATAACATTACTCATTTGATTCAAATTAATCTCTGGATCATCTGCTGCTTTACGTACTTTCAGTGCAATTTCAGGTAACGTTGGTAGTACTAGCGCATCTTGCTTAATTTTTTCTACTAAAATTGTATAAAGGGCGTTTTCCGTTCCCATAGTCCCACCTTAATGATTGTTTTTATTTTTTATATACCTTCAAAGTAGCACACTTTTTGTCTCTAATATGAATTTAGCTCAATTAGTATTCATATTTTAAATAGGCTTTATCTATTAAGGAATTACTGCTTGTTTACAATGACACTCTACGGATGAGTTTACGTTCATTACCTTTATGACCATCACGCTAATTTTGAATATAAAAAAGGAGCTAATCAGCTCCTTTTTTATGTCATTATAACTTGTTACTAAACAGAGATTGGTGCTTTTATATGCGCGTGAGATTCATAATTGACTAACTCAAAGTCTTCAAATGTAAAACCAAAAATGCTCTCTATTTCAGGATTAATATTCATGGTTGGAAGCGCTAAAGGTGAACGAGAAAGCTGCTCATTAACTTGTTCCATATGATTTAAGTACAAGTGAGCATCACCAAAGGTATGTACAAAATCACCTAGTTCTAAGCCACAGACTTGTGCAATCATCATGGTAAACAATGCATAACTGGCTATATTAAAAGGAACACCTAGAAAGATATCTGCACTTCGTTGATAAAGCTGACACGAGAGTTTGCCATTTAATACATAGAATTGAAAAAGTGTATGACACGGTGGTAAAGCTTGTTTGCCTTGCTCTGCATTCTCTGAAGGGCTTATAGATGTGTCAGGCAATAAAGCAGGATTCCAAGCAGTAATAATATGACGACGAGAATCAGGATTTGTTTTTAAATCATGAACAAGCTGTGCAAGTTGGTCAATCGTTTCGCCATTGGTTGCTGGCCAATTACGCCATTGAACACCATAAACAGGACCAAGCTCTCCATCTTCAGTTGCCCAAGCATCCCAAATTTTGACACCGTTTTCACTTAAATAAGCGATATTTGATTCGCCCTTGATGAACCATAACAACTCATGAACAATCGATTTCAAATGGCATTTTTTTGTGGTCACCAACGGAAAGCCTTTCGCTAAATCAAAACGCATTTGATAACCAAAAACACTTTTGGTGCCTGTGCCTGTGCGGTCTGATTTTTCAACGCCGTTATCACGAACATGTTGCATTAAATCTAAATATGCTTTCACTTTGCTTCCTTCTCTAAAAATACACAATTTTAAACAAATGGTATTCTATACGCAATGTCATTAGCTTAATATCATTTTTACAGCCACTAACATCAAAAATATTGCAAATGCTTTTTTAATCGTACGCACGGGAAGTTTAGTCGCGGCTTTAACACCAACGGGGGCAAAAAATGAGGACGTTAGAATGATACCTAACAGCGCAGGTAAATACACATAACCTATGCTAAATTCGGGTAAGTTTACTTTTCCAAAACCAGCTATTACGTACCCAGCAACACCAAAGATTGCAACGACCATACCACTAACAGTTGCGACACCAATGGCTTGACGTAAAGGCACTTTAAAATAACTCAGTATTGGAACCAGAATAGCGCCCCCTGCAATGCCCATTAGGCTTGCTAAAATACCCGTAAAAAAGCCGATAACTTTCACGATGATATTTGCAGGTAACTTTTCATCTTCACTTTGAGTGATCCGTTTATCCTTACTCGCATGATGTATTGCAATAAACATATATGAGGAGAGGGAAAAAACGGCAATGGCAAAAGTATTCTTAAGCGCATCAACAGAAAGCACATCAGCAATAAATGCGCCGAGTAATGAACCTAATCCAATCACTATCATTAATTTTTTTGCAAGTGGCCAAGGTATATTTTTATTACGATGATGTGCCAAAGCAGCAGATAATGAAGTAACGACAATAGTGGCTAACGAGGTACCAAGTGCCATAGGCATGACCAAATTAGGTTCAATGCCCAGTTGTGGTAATAAATAAACCAACGCTGGTACTATTATGAGTCCACCACCAATACCTAACAACCCTGCACAAAAGCCGACTACAGAGCCAAGTAATACACATAGTAGAAAAACACTTAATAACATATTTACTGCTTTTTAAAGTAAAATATAGAGGTAAAGCTACATACCCGCACGTACAAAACCACCTAAACCAAATTGATCAAGCTGTTCATTTAAATAACTATGTACTTGTTTAGACGAAGATAGCGTGAGTACATGCGCCAACATAATTTTCACTTCATAAAAATAGATATGGCGGATCACCCATTTAATTTTTGCTATATTATGCGCGTTCATACTCAGTTTGTCATATCCCATTGCTAATAATAATAATGCGCCTGCTGGTTCACTTGCTAGTTCGCCACATAAACTTAACGGCACGGATGAACGAGATGATTGTTCTGCAATATGATTGAGTGCTCTTAAAACAGCAGGGTGATATGAATCATATAAACCTGAAACACGCGCATTGTTTCGATCAACCGCTAGTAAATACTGCGTTAAATCGTTACTGCCCACAGAAAAAAAATCTACTTTTATTGCCAACTCTGGCAATTGATAAATAATTCCTGGTACTTCAATCATTATGCCTATTTTAGGACGAGGAAGTTTTTCGTCCTCTATAAAACCTAGTTCCGTCGATAATTCATAATAAGCTTGATTAATTAAACGTATCGCTTCTTCTACCTCTAAGATACTCGAGATCATGGGCAACATAATTTCTAAGTTCTCATGTCCAACATTCGCTCGCAGCATTGCACGCACTTGCAATAAAAATATTTCAGGATGATCCAGTGTTATGCGTATACCACGCCATCCAAGAAAGGGATTATCTTCATTTATGGGGAAATATGGCAAAGATTTATCACCCCCAACATCTAAAGTTCGCATGGTAACTGATTGTTTAGGAAAAGCGCTTAATACTTGTTGATAAAGCTGAGTCTGCTCTGATTCAGAAGGAAAGCAACTACGATTCATAAAGGGGATTTCAGTACGATATAAACCGATCCCCATCGCTCCAGAATCTTTTGAAAGCTCAAAACCAGAAGAAAGCCCTGCGTTAAGTTGCAGTTCAATCGCGTATCCATCTTTTGTAATTGCAGGAAGTTTCTCTACTGTTTTCACTTTATCAGCCAGTAGGATCTCTTCTGTGATTATATGTTGATACTCTCGCAATAGCGCTTCATTAGGCTGCACAAAAAGCTCACCACTATAACCATCAACAATGCATTCTTTTTGATGTAATTGGCCAAGAGGAATTTTCTCGACGCCCATTATAGCCGGCACACCCAGTGCTCGAGCTAAAATAGCAGCATGAGAATTATTAGATCCCTGAAGTGAGACAACACCTTTCAGACCTTTATGTTGATATTGCGCTAACATAGAAGCCGTTACTTCTTCTGCGACCAGAATAAATTCCTTAGGCAATGCTTGTTCATTGATATTTAACTTTTTTAAGTTAAGTAACAAACGATTACCTAGGTCACGAATATCACTTGCTCTTTCACGAAGGTAATGGTCATCAAGTGCTTCAAACTGAATAACATAACCGTCAATGATTTGTTTTAATGCACTCTCAGCGGTCCAGCCTAATCTGATTTTTTCTGAAACTTCTTTAGTTATATTAGCATTGTCTAATAACTGCTTATACATATCAAAAATATCGAGAAAATTATCTGCAATAACACCTTGAAGTTTATTTGTCATGAAATCAAAGTCAGTGAGCGTTTTAGCAACGGCTTCTTCAAAGGCTTTTAGCTGTAGTTCAGGAGCTTTCGTGCGCTTTAAAGAAACAGTCGTTAAACTTACCGCAGGATAAACAACAAACATTTCACCGAACGTTACCCCCGAAGAACCAGCCACACCGCGTAATGCTTTTTTAAAATGACTATTGGCATCTTGCTCTGTGACTAACACACTCGCTTCAGCATTTGCTAGAGATGCAGCTAATTGAGTAGATAAAGTCACTAAGAATGCTTCTTCATTTTCATTAAAGTATCGTGCATTTTTTTGTTGAATTGAAAGTATGCCAAGTACTTTGCGCCGATGAATAATCGGGGTACCTAAGAAAGCATTAAATTCATCTTCTTCTACTTCTGGGGCATGTATAAATTGAGGATGATTCTGTGCATTAGCAATATTAAGAGGCTCTTCTCGTTGACCAACCAACCCCACTAATCCTTCGGTAAAGCCAATAGTTGTTTGGCCTAATGAGCGCTCTGCTAATCCATCAGAGGCTACAAGTAAGAAATGCTGTTTAAGGTGATCTGCTAGATAGATTGAACAACAATCTGTCTTCATCGTTTTTTTTATTTGTTCCACCATACGATGTAATGCACTGTCTAATTCAGCATTTTGGCTAAACTCTAGAACAATTCTACGTAAGGTTGTTAACATGTTGTTCCTCAAATAAAAATAGCTTGCAAGCAAGCTATTTATTATACATTTATGTTTTTAATCGTAAAACAACTGCTACATAATAATAATCAACTACGGCGTTTACGGTTATGATGTCGATAAGAAGGCATTGAAGCCTGAGCAAATTCTTTCATCACTTTACGGTAAACTTCACGTTTAAAAGAAACAACTTGTCGTACTGGATACCAGTAACTTACCCAACGCCAATCATCAAATTCTGGATGATCAGAGTGAAGTAAATCAACTGCAGATTCTTCTGCAGTTAACTTGAGTAAAAACCATTTCTGCTTTTGCCCAATACAAACAGGTTTACTTTCATGCCTAATTAAACGTTTTGGTAATTTATATCTTAACCAGTGTTTAGTTGAAGCAACAATTTTGACATGTTCCGGTTTTAATCCCACTTCTTCGTGTAATTCTCGGTACATGGTTTCTTCTGCTGTTTCGCCTTCATCAACACCACCTTGTGGATATTGCCACGAGTGCTGACCATAACGCCTGGCCCAAAATACTTGTCCTCTATCATTGATTATGACTATGCCGACATTAGCTCGATAGCCTTCGGCATCTATCAAAGGAATTCCCAATAACTTTCTTAAAATATTAATTGATTCTTCCATAATCTGGGCTTGCGAGCAATTAATTAATTTTTTATTTTCTCTTGACCATAGCTTGAAATGTTGTGAATCTTTATACTTAACAAAGAAAAGTCCCTATTAAAGAGCTTTACTCATTAAAATTAAAATTCCCACGACCGAAAATGAATTATTACAAAGGGCCCAAGCGCTTGCGGGATTAACTTTAGCAGAGATTGCTGAACAAGCGGGTGTTCTCGTACCTAAAGATTTAACGCGCGAAAAAGGCTGGATAGGCCTATTACTTGAACAGGTACTAGGGGCTAGTGCAGGTTCAAAACCCGAACCAGATTTCCCCCACTTAGGTATTGAATTAAAATCATTACCCATTAGTATACAAGGCAAGCCATTAGAAACGACTTTTGTCTGTGTAGCTCCGCTAACCGGATTAGTCGGTGCAAGCTGGAAAACGAGTCATATTCGCAATAAGATGGCCCGCGTTTTATGGGTACCTGTGATTTCTGAGCGGCATATTACTATAGGAGAGCGTATGGTGGGTACACCATTTATTTGGTCTCCTTCTCCTGAGGAAGAGCAATTACTCTCGCTAGATTGGCAAGAACTAACTGATATGATTGTTTTAGGGGAAGTAGAAAAAATTTCAGGAAAACATGGGCAAGTATTGCAACTTCGACCCAAAGCAGCAAACAGCCAAGCTAAAACAAAAGCATTTAATAAACACGGACAACCGTTTCAAACACTTCCACGCGGCTTTTATTTGAAAACATCTTTTACACAAATGTTACTACGTCATCATTTACGATTAGATTGACCGATACTTATCTTTTGAATATATCGGTCAATCTATTCAAACACTTTATTTCAGGCGAAAAAAAGCCAACTCGACAGTTGGTTTATTCCAGCTTCTCAGCAAATGTGGTGGGCGCGGCAGGAGTCGAACCTGCGACCGAAAGGGATTATGTTTCGTAGCCACTTTTTATAAACTAATACTCTCCAGCCATGCTCTTTTAAAAATTATAAATAGCACTTATTTATTTCAGGCGAAAAAAAACCAACTCGACAGTTGGTTTATTTCAGCTTCTCAGCAAATGTGGTGGGCGCGGCAGGAGTCGAACCTGCGACCG
>JASDWX010000014.1:29623-31941 GCA_041890515.1 Alteromonadaceae bacterium | reverse complement strand
ACCGGCCAAGTTAATTGACGCCGACCGGACAAGTTAGTTGACGTCTAATAAATATGAGAGACGCTGATAAAACTCGTCAAAAAATACTAGAAATAAGTGCAGATGAAATTCATAAATATGGTTTTATCGCCACAAGCTTATCTTCTATATTAGTGCGCTGTGATGTATCAAAAGGTGCGTTATATCATCATTTTACAAACAAAATGGAGTTGGGATACGCTGTTTTTGAAGAAATATATACACCTACGTTTATAGCATTATGGCAACCTGTTGTAGAACGAGATGACCCGATAGAAGGCCTATGTGAATTTTTTACAACTATGTATGAAGAATCAAGCTGTGACGAAATTGTTTGTGGCTGCCCTCTCAACAACCTATGTCAGGAGATGTCTGGCGTAGATGAAGGATTTCGGTTACGAATCTTAAATATGCAACAGCAACTTAATCAACTTATTGCGATTAACCTACAGCGTATTGCAAATCAGCTACGCACTGATATTGACTTTTCCCAAGTAGCCTATTTTATTATTTCTACTTTTCATGGTGCTTCTAGCTTAAGTAAATGCTCAAAAAATAAAGATCTTTTTGAGAAAGTCATAATAGAACTTTGTCGTTACATTAAAAACCTTCGTAAAAACTGATCCTCCTTATTCAATTTTTTTATAACCTTTTGTTGTTCATATAGCTAATAGTAATAAAAAATAACAATTAATTATTAAACATACCGGATGGTCGGTATGTATAATTAACAAAATATGAAACTTAACTTACTCACTTATTAAATACTCTTTACACGGACAGAAAAATGAAACATTTATTTGTATTTATCGCTATCTTATTTTCGACTGCTCTAACGACCTTTTCTAACATTGCCTATAGTATTGAAAACTCGCCATACACCGTAATAGCAGATGCAGGTGAACGTTTATTTTCACGTATTGCAAAAGATCAAGAATCGCTAAAAAAATTCCCAGAACTCATGCGTGATATTGTCGAAGAAGAGTTAATGCCATCAATAGACTACAAATATGCAGCTTTTAAAGTGTTAGGAAAAAACTTAACAAAAATGACAAAAAGTCAACGTGAAAAGTTTACCGTGTCTATGCGTAGTTATTTAGTAAGGACTTACGCCATTGCCCTTAAACAGTATAAAAGCCAGAAAGTTACATTTGAACCAATTAAAACCACTAATGGTGCTAGAATTATCGGTGTAAATACTATCATTAGCGATCCCAATGCACCTGAAATAAATATTACTTTTCAAATGCGTAAAAATAAGAAAACACAAAAGTGGAAAGCTTACGACATGATTATTGAAGGTGTTTCGCTTCTAAATACCAAACAAGTTGAAATAAGTAAACGCATTAAAAAGAGCGGTATTGACCAAGTTATCTTAGAATTAGCGTCTTTTAATAAATAGATAAAGCGTATAATTATGTCTTCACGCTATACTAAAATATTTTTATTGCGCGCAACAGATAAAACCGTGGAATAAAGAAGAAAAGTTTCAAGCGCAATTTGATAGCACTTTAATCGACAAAATCGATTACAGACGCATTCGATAGTAGCGAAAGAGTACATAAAACACACGAATCATTGTAAATTCGACATCACCAAGAGCCTCTGATGTGGTCTATTAACGCTATATCAAAGACATTATCATGTTAATATTTTCTGACACGTCAAATTTCTTCTTCACACGATTTCCTTCGATTCTTGGTCATACAAAGAAGTTTACCGTTAAGATTCCCCCCGTACCTAGCAAGATATTGATTTTATGATAGGCAACTCAATATTTAGGAAATGACGTAGATTGTTTATTTTTAAAAAATGTTCATCAAAATCAAATGATTTAACTGGGAAGTCGCTAAAAGACTTTACTTTTATACTGGATCAAACGAAGGATATGAGCTCGATAATACATTGACATCACGACAGCATACATAAATATCCTTGGAAGAATAAAAATAATCATCTACTTTCAAACATGGGGGTATACACCTGCCACGCCCAGGGGGATACACCTATTACTCCTCTCCTGAATTCCTGTTAGCTTATGACTCGTTAAGTAAAGAACCTTTTAACTATAACAATAAAGCAATTCCATAAAAACTTAGACAATTGACATTGTTGTCTATTTTTAACTTGTGAATTCAAAAATAGAAGGTC
Source organism: Alteromonadaceae bacterium (assembly GCA_041890515.1). Taxonomy (GTDB): domain Bacteria; phylum Pseudomonadota; class Gammaproteobacteria; order Enterobacterales; family Alteromonadaceae; genus Colwellia_A. The sequence goes on along the minus strand of JASDWX010000014.1, from coordinate 29,772 downwards.
ATTAAGATGAAACATATATTGATACCGAGTGCTGTTATGTTGGCACTTGCTTCTCCCATCTTCGTGTTGCCTAACAAAGCTATAACCTAAACAATCTATTATAGGAAAGTACAATGAACAAAAAATTATTAGCAATTACCATTTCAGCA
>JASDWX010000014.1:0-29613 GCA_041890515.1 Alteromonadaceae bacterium | reverse complement strand
TCTCGGCTTTTAATGCAAATGCAGATGCGCTTATTGGTTCAAAACTACAAAATATGATGCCGACACTATCTGGCCAGACTAAAGTTATCGTATCAACTTACAATCGTGATGAAATGCCAAACGTAATGGCAATGTTACATGCTCCCTACTTATCCTTAACAACTTTGCCAATGGCCGGAGCTTTACTTTCAAAATCACAAATACAGCAACTTTCCGCCGATACACGAGTAAAGAGTATTTATTACGACGCCGATCTTCAATATAACAACTACACCTCTGGTGAGATTACTGAAGGTCATTACGTTCATGACATCGAGGGGGTGACTGGTGCAGGAACCACTATCGCCGTATTAGATTCAGGTGTTGATGCCACACATCCAGACTTAACATTAGGTGATAAAACCATCCAAAATGTAAAGATCGCTGGAGACTTAGATTTTGCTGGAGGTGTCAACTTGTTTTTAGAAGGGCAACCTAATACTGATACGAGTTCTGGTCATGGAACGCATGTAGGTGGCACAGTAGCTGGCACAGGTGAAGCTTCTCGAAATGATGAAAGACGTCCATTTTACCACGCAGGTATAGCACCTGGCGCTAAACTTCTCGGTTTAGGTGCGGGTGAAGCTATATCAATTCTTTATGCTCTAGCTGGTTTTGATTACGCGATAGCTAATAGCGACCGCTACAGCATTGACGTGATCACTAATAGCTGGGGTGGCGGTGATGGCAGTAACTTTGATCCAAACAACCCAATAAACCAAGCGTCATATACAGCCTATAAAAAAGGGATTGTTGTAACATTTGCTGCCTCAAATAGTGGACCTGATGACAATACTTTAAATCAATATGCTATAGCACCTTGGGTGATCAATGTTGCCGCAGGTACACCTAGTAAAGGTCTAGCTGATTTTTCTAGTCGTGGTGTAGCAGGCGACTGGATTAAAACACCTGACATTACAGCTCCTGGCAGTGGCATCGTATCAACACGAGCGGCAAATACCCCATTACCAGCATTAGGACCTGTTATAGACCTAGAACATCCAGACTATCATCTTTATTATGCATCAATGAGTGGTACCTCAATGGCAACTCCGTTTGTTGCCGGTGTGGTAGGTCTATTGTTGGAAGTAAATCCAAACTTATCGCCAGATCAAGTAGAAAACATTTTAAAAAATTCAGCTGATGAAATGCCAGAATATCAAGCTCATCAAGTGGGTGCTGGTTATATCAATGTAAAGAATGCTGTTGAACTTGCAAGAAATACAACTGGTGAAAATAGTGAATTTTTAAACGGTGATACTGATTGGTCTAGCCAAGGCGTTTGGTTAGCATCAAACGAAAATTCAGAACAAATTAATTATTTGAGTCGTTGGAAATCGGTCAATAGTGACATAAGTAGTGACAACACATATAAAAAATCAAGAAATAAAAGGTCTGAAATAGCCTTTAACTTTATTGGTGATAGCATCAAACTAAAGTATGTTTCTTCACCAAGAAAAGGCCATGCAGAAGTGTTTATAGACGGACACAGCAAGGGCATGATCGACTATTATTCACCAACTAAAACCATTAACACTTTCTCAGTAAGAGATTTGGATGCTAACCAAGTACACACGGTTGTTTTAAAGCATGTTAACGGTACTATTACCTTTGACGGCGTGGAACTTGACGGTCAACTTGTTGAATCTAATTCAAGGATTAAAAACGTTAAAACACAAATTTCAGGTAATATAGGTCCATCGGCTGAAAATCTGCAAGTTAATGATCACTTAATTGAAGTACTAGAAAACACTACTTTAGTTAATGCTGTTTTATCTTGGTCTGGCATTGCAGATTTAGATTTTGAACTTGTTGACAATGACGGAACTGTTCTAGCCAATAGTTCGTCTTTAGATAACCCGGAAGAAATCAGTTTCCGTCCAACTGCTGCAGGCATTTACTTGCTAAGAGTTAATGGTTACATAGCCGCTTCAGCTGACTACACTATCGATGTAACACTTTCTAATATGTATGTAAATTAATACTCATAAAAGTAGTTAAAGACTAAAACGGCGCACTAAGCGCCGTTTTATTCCGATCAATAATAAATAGCAACCCGTCGCTATTTTTGGGAAACGTAACTAACTCGCATTTAATCCTTAGGTCTTGTAATGATATGAGCCCTTAATACAGTAGGATAGTCATTCGTTTAATTTATTCTTTCTAGGTTGAATCACCAAGTCATTACAGGTATTCATTTTCATCAATTACCTTGATTATTTCATTTTCAACGATAGTTTGTTTAAGACAAAACTAATAGTTTCGAATACAATCTAGTCAAGCTCGTAATTCAAAAAGTCTACTTTTATTAATTTTCTGATGGTGATAAACCCAACACTCTCTCTACTTCACTTTTTAATTCTTCTTTGCTAAATGGTTTAACGATATAACCGATGCCGTCAGGTATAGGGAACTTTCCAGATACTGATACATTTTTGTCTCCATAGGCTGTCACATAAACCACAGGTATATTATCCCTTTTTTGAATTTTCAAGCTTGCTTCGCGACCATCCATATCGCCATTTAACTTAATGTCCATTAAAATTACGTCGGGTAAATCTCTGTGAGATTGCATAATCGCATCTTCACCAGACATGGCAATACCAGTTACCTCGTAACCAAGTTCACGCATAATTTGCGATTCATCGAATGCGGTAATGGCTTGGTCTTCAACAATAAGCACACGTTTTTTTATCATAATTCTTTGCCCTCAAAAGTAATAACAACCGAAGTACCACTGGAACCATCTATACTAATTTCACCATTGATTTGTGTCGTCAGTGCACCTACCAACTTCATACCTAGGGTTGCGCTTTGATGAATATTGAATCCCTTTAAAAGTCCAATACCATCGTCTACAACTTTCAATTCTATTCTTCCTTTATTAGCTCTACGCATACCCACCTCAATGCTACCAGAACGCCCGTCAGGGAAGGCATGCTTTATGCAATTAGAATACAATTCACTGAAAATTTGTCCACAAACGATTGCGGTATCTATATTGATATTTATCTTGTCCACCGAGACGTGTGTCTCAACTTTATGACTGTTAATTTGACTGCTATCAATTGTGTCTGCTGCAATCGCATTAATGTAGTCTTTCGCATCAACAGCCATAAGGTTATTGGATTGGTGAAGGCTCTCATGTATACGAGCCATAACTTTTACGCGTCTTTGACTTTCTTCTAGCGCCTTTCTAGAGGCTCCATCAGGTTCAGCTCTTGCTTGTAGTGATAACATACTGCAAATAACCTGCAGATTATTTTTTACTCGGTGATGAATTTCTTTAAGAAGCACCTCTTTTTCTTGAAGTGAGGCTTTAACCTTTTCTCCTGCACTTTCTAGCTCAACAGCACGGGCATCTTTGTCTTTGTTGGCAATGACTAACTCTGCCGCACGTGCATCTTTGTCTTTGTTGGCAATGTCAAGCGCAGCCAAACGTGCATCTTTTTCTTTGTTTTCGGAGACGAGCTTTTCTTTGGCAATAACGAGTTCAGCCGCACGGGCATCTTTGTCTTTGTTGGCAATCACTAACTCTGCAGCACGTGCATCTTTCTCTTTGTTGGCAATGTTAAGCGCAACTAAACGTGCATCTTTTTCTTTGTTTTCGGAGACGAGTTTTTCTTTGGCGATAACGAGTTCAGCGGCACGTGCATCTTTCTCTTTGTTGGCAATAACTAACTCTGCCGCACGTGCATCTTTCTCTTTGTTGGCAATGTCAAGCGCAACCAAACGTGCATCTTTTTCTTTGTTTTCGGAGACGAGCTTTTCTTTGGCAATAACTAACTCAGCGGCACGTGCATCTTTCTCATCGTTATCAAAAAAGAGCTGTGCGTTAGCGACCACCAGCTCAGCCGCACGTGCATATTTCTCTTTGTTGGCAATAACTAACTCAGCGGCACGTGCACCTTTATCTATATTAGCAACGTCTAACTCTTCGGCCGTGGCAATAAGTTCTTCGTAGTTGGATTGAACATTTTTAAATTGAACTCGATTAATTCCTCTCGTTCTATCGAGTTTAGCTTCTAAGCCTATAATTTTTACTTCTAAGGCTTGTTCTTTCATTTTTGCAATATTAGCAACAGTTTCTGCCTGTAGAGCAAAGTGTTCAGACGCTATATGAGCGTTAGTAAGCTGTTTATCTAGTTCGCTTATTCGAAGCAGTAATTCATCACTTTTACTCTTACACATAAATTTTAACACCAAATTGAAATGATATTATAAAATGCCGTAGGCAAAATAATAATCATTTAAATATAGCACAAAATAAAATTAACCCATTCGGTTAAACCTGGGTTCTCATCACTATTATTTATCTAGTTCAATAACAGCATGATGGTCTTTTTAGCACATTGACCCCTCCCCCTTATAGCGAAAGAAACGAGTAGACATATCTGCTCAGTCCTAATGGTACTTTTCATAAAAATTCAATAATAATTAATGACTTAAAAAATAATTCCTGTTATTTTGAAACCAGTAAAATAGCCCGTCACCATTACCAACGAAAATATAAAATATTAGAAAACGGACTAGTTCAGCATTGCCATCGCTGAAGATAATTTATCCGCATAGTCAGCATTTTTTACCTGTCCTCTTTCCATATCAAAATTATCATAAAAACTTGGAATAGATAAATACGCTTTTACGTCCCCATCAAAAAATGGTGCAGAACCTACCGCTGCGGCAAGAACTGTGGCAGCTCCACCTGGGCCTGGTGATGTTGCGAGTAAAACAAGCGGCTTATTCTGATACACTTTTTGCAGCGTACGAGAACTCCAGTCAAATAAGTTTTTATAAGCAGCCGTATAAGAGCCATTATGCTCAGCAAAACCAATAACCAATGCATCAGCACTCGCAATTTTGTCAATAAAGTCTTGTGCTAATTGGGGCTTGCCTAATTCTTCTTCTCTATCAGCACTGTATAAAGGCATTTCATAATCGTTAATATCAAGCACTTCAACTAGCGCATTATCAACTAAATTAGCGGCATGGCTTACTAACTGTTTATTAATTGATTTGCGACTACTGGTGGCTGCAAAGGCGATAATTTTCATATGAACTCCAATTTTTTGGTTATAAGTATTAGGTAACAATGGGTATTACGATGAAGATAGTGTAGTTTGTTTCCTACAGAGGATTAATCATCCAATTAAAGATACATTGTTTCCATATGACAGCCAATAAAATATTATCTTCACCGCAAAGTAAAAGTAATTTACTTGATGGTATCTCAGTTTTTGTTCAGGTAGTGCAAAGTAAAAGCTTTGTGAATGCTGCTGAAAAAATGAATCACTCTACGTCTTACATTAGTAAAGAGGTCAGCAAGCTAGAATCTCGATTAGGCGTTCGCCTACTCCATCGAACGACCAGAACGTTAAGCTTAACATCGGAAGGTGAAGTTTATTATCGACAATGCCAACAGATCATTGAAGATGCTTTACAAGTTGAGAGTAACATTTCAGGACGCCAGCAAATTCCACAAGGTCGTCTAAAGCTGAGTTGCCCTGTTGGTATAGGTGTTTCGCGTATTCGACCGATTCTCGCAGAATTTATCGCGAAGTATCCAAAGATAACATTAGACATAGATTTAAACGACCATAAGGTTGACTTGATTTCTGATGGCTTTGATATTGTCATTAGGGCAGCGGCTCAACTTGAGGACTCAAGTTTAATTAGCCGACGCTTTATGAATTCCACCCGCTTAACGCTCGCTTCTCCCAAATACTTAAAGATCCATGGAACGCCTAAGCATCCTGATGAATTAAAGGATCATCAAATGATCAGCTACCGTAACTTAAAGAATCCCGAAGTTTGGCAGTACATCACTCAAAGTGGTCAAAAAATTCAAATACAAGTGAATAGCCGCGTATTGTGCAATAACTCTGAGATGATGACTTCGTTATGTTTAGCGGGACAAGGGATTATACGAATGCCATTATTTAATTTGAGTGATGAGGTGATAACGGGAAAATTAGTACCACTATTTGAAGATCTTATGCCCATTAATATTGGTGTTTACCTTGTTTATCCCAGTCGAAAAAACATGCCTGCTAAGCTAAAATGTTTTATCGACTTTATTGTTGATAAATTGGGTGACCGCTAGATAGGTGTTGTTGGAGTGAAGGTCGGCACTGTTTGAAAAAGTCCTTTAACTAACGAGAATTGAGCAAAGTAATAAGTGCTCATGATAAAAAAACTAGCAAAAGGTATTTCTTGATAAAATTTATCAAGTCCAATGAATGAATCAGAAAGTATAAAACTGATACCACCAATGAGCAGCCACTTATTGGATTTTTGCGAAAGTAAGGTTGTGATTCCCATCAACAGTAAAATGGCCATATAAACAAATACAGGCATAAAAAGATCTCCCAAGCCCGCATATATTAAAGAAAACATGCAAACACCATATAAACAATATAAAACGATAATAGGTAAGCGCTTTATCACTCCAGCCATTGGCAATAGAGGTTTTAGGCTAAAGATGTAAAATATATGCGCAACGAGAAAAGATCCTAAACCTAAGACAAACCTATTAACAGGATCGTAGCCTAAAAAGAAGTCACCCAAAGCGGAAAAAGCCAAACCTACAATAAAAAGTTTATGAATGCGCTCTTTGGTCTCAAACGTTCTCTTTAATGAAAAATGAAGTAGGATAATAATAGGCAGTAATTTCAATACCCAGCTTAGCGGGTAAGGCTTAAAGAAAGTAGAGACTAAATAAACAGATGTGACAATTAAAAAAATATTTACATGAGATCTTGTCATTATTGCTACCTGCTTCAAAGTTAACATTCAATCTACTGAAAAACATAATAAAAGTCACCAACTAGAACAACAAATATAGCGGGGTAATGCCTTTATTATAATTTTCAAGTTTACAGGAAAGCGATAGCGTGTTTTTGATTGGGCACAAAAGAGTGAGTAACTATGACTCCCCTTTTGATTATGACTTTATTGATTATTTGAAAACGACTGATACGATTTAAGCTCGTTCAATAATTAAAGCAATGCCCTGTCCAACACCGATACACATAGTACAAAGGGCATAACGTTTGTTGGTGCGTTGTAATTGACGAGCCGCAGACGTAATTAGACGCGCCCCACTCATGCCAAGCGGATGTCCTAATGCAATAGCGCCACCTTGCGGGTTAATACGTGGGTCATCATCTTGCAATCCTAATTCACGAATACAAGCTAATGCCTGCGCGGCAAACGCTTCGTTGAGTTCGATTATATCGATGTCATCTAATGACAAATTTAACCGCTTTAATAGTTTTTGTGTTGCGGGAACAGGACCAATACCCATTATACGTGGCGGTACGCCGGCAACAGTCATCCCTAATACTTTAGCGATAGGTGTTAAATTGTTTTTTTCCATCGACGTTCTTGAAGCAAGCAAAATTGCCGCTGCACCATCATTAATACCCGAAGCATTACCCGCCGTTATAGAACCTTTTGAATGAACAAAAGGTTTTAACGCTGACATTTTGTCTAAACTCGTTAATCTTAGGTGTTCATCTTTAGCAAAAATAATTGGGTCTTTTTTACGCTGAGGAATGCATACTGGGACTATTTCTTCGTCAAAAAGTCCAGTTTTCTGAGCCTTAGCTGCTTTTTGTTGGCTAGCAAAAGCAAACTTGTCTTGATCTTCACGGCTAATGTTAAAGTCTTCAGCAAGATTTTCAGCTGTTTGTGGCATGGTTTCAGTGCCATATGCTTTATCAAGCGCCTTATTAACAAAACGCCAGCCCATGGTGGTATCAAACATTTCTTGAGTACGTGAAAAATTACTTTCAGCTTTGCCCATCACAAACGGTGCCCGAGTCATACTTTCGACGCCGCCAGCAATAATCATTTCAGCTTCACCAGACTTAATCGCCTGCATAGCAATACCAACAGCGTTCAACCCAGAACCACATAAACGGTTCAAGGTTGTTGCAGGCACTTGATAAGGTAACCCTGCTAATAATGTCGCCATACGCGCAATATTACGATTGTCTTCACCCGCTTGGTTCGCACACCCTAAAATAACATCGTCAACTTGGCTAAAATCTAAATCAGGATTTCTGTCTATTAATGCTTTTAAAGGCAATGCAGCCAAATCGTCGGCACGAATAGTCGCAAGCGAACCACCGAATCGACCAACAGGTGTTCTGATTGCATCACAGATAAAGACATCATTCATCTCATTCCCTTTACTTTGTGACGTGTTATCGAAAGTACTTTCGGCTTCAGTTGAAAATTCACTCATTCATTTATTCTCTTTGCATTTATTTTAGCTTATTTTTAGTATTTCTTTAGTGAAGGATATTGCTCAATAACTTTTTCAAAGCCTGAGGTTAAATGTTCCACTAAAATCATAATTTCTTTTTCGGTCATTGCCGTTGATAGCATAGCAGAGCAAGTATTGATCATCATCAGCCCTTGTTCAAACAAATGCGTCAGTAACAGCTTCAAACCTTTCGCTTCATCTTCATTAGCATATGATTGACGATAATTACTCGGTGCATCTTGTTTTAAATGAATGCGAAACATCGAACCTGCACCTGTTACACAAGCTTTGATGCCGACTTTTTCAATGGCATGGCTAATTTCTTTACGGGCTAAGTCTCCTAAACCATTGACATAATCTACCGCTTTTTGATCGAACAAACGCATAGCGGTAATACCTGCGGTCATGGTGACAGGGTTTGCGGAAAAAGTACCTGAATGCGGCAACAAAACTTTAGGCTGAGTTGGGTCAAGTACTTCCATGACATCACTTCGACCAGCAAAGGCGCCCACAGGAAAACCACCACCAATCATTTTTCCTATGGCTGTTAAGTCTGGAGCAACATTATAGTTTTGCTGAGCGCCAGCATAATTAACACGGAAAGTGATCACTTCATCGAACATCAACAATGCGTCGTTTTCTCTTGTCCATTGATAAAGCGCCTCTACAAATTCTTCACTCGCTGACACCATACCAACGCGGTGAGAAACAGGGTCAATGAGTATTCCGGCTAATTCACCTTTGTGCTGATTTAAAATGGCTAAGGCTTTTTCAACATTGTTATAAGGAATTATAATAACGTCATCTAAAGCGCCTTCAGGGGTACCTTTTGCAACAGGAACACTTGCGGGTTGGTCTGCATCTCCCCAGTTTTTAGGCGCAGCTGTTTGACTGACTTCTGCATAATCATAAGCACCATGATAGGCACCTTCAACTTTAGCTATTTTTTCTTTACCGGTGAAAGCACGCGCCGCTTTGATCATAGCCATTACCGCTTCGGTACCAGAATTTACAAAACGAATCTTTTCAAAACCCGGCACACGCGCACATAATAGTTCGGCATACTCAATTTCAATTTCGGTGGCCATGGTAAAGGCCGTGCCTTTTTGTACTTGCTCGATAATCGCTTGGGTAATTTCTGGGTTAGCGTGCCCATGGATCAGTGACGCCATATTATTCGCAAAATCTATCCGAGTAACGCCGTCAATATCGGTAACATAACAGCCCTGACCTTTTTCAACATAATCAGGATGGGGCAATTTAAAAATCGTGTTGCGGCTGACACCACCTGGTAATACTTTTTTCGCTCGATTAAAAAGGTCAGCACTTTTACTGCCTTGCTTGGCTGAGGTAGTTGGGGTAAATGACATTATGATTTCTCCGCTATATTACTTGGATCTAAAAGCTTGGCGCCTGTACGTTCTTGAACAGTGTCGAACGCAACATTAGGCGCTAATTCAACCAGTTCAAAACCTTTATTCGTCACTTTAATAACACATAAGTCAGTATAAATTCGGCTAACAACACCTTGACCTGTTAATGGATAACTACATTCTTCAATCAGTTTAGCAATGCCATTTTTAGTAGTATGTTGGGTGATAACATAAATTGTTTTCACGCCAGCGACTAAATCCATAGCACCGCCAACCGCAGGAATAGCGTCTGGTGCGCCTGTTGACCAATTAGCTAAATCGCCATTTTGTGCCACTTGCATCGCACCTAATACGCAAACATCGATATGCTGCCCACGGATCATTGCAAAGCTGTCAGCGTGGTGAAAATATGCAGCGCCAGCAATAGCCGTAACAGGCTTTTTACCGGCATTAATAAGGTCTGCATCTTCTTCACCCACTTCTGGTGTCGGGCCCATACCCAATAAGCCATTTTCGGTGTGATAAATAAATTCACGGCCTTGTGGAACATATCGTGCTACTTTTTCAGGAATGCCAATGCCCAAGTTAACGTATGAGCCATCAGGAATATCAAGTGCGGCACGTTCAGCCATTTGATCTCTTGTCCAGCCAACGGTCTCTGTATTTTTTTCTAAGCTCATGGGTACGTTCTCCCTTGTGCATTTAAGATAGATTCTTGTAATGGGCTTTCGATATGAATAATGCGATCAACAAAAATGCCAGGTGTGGCAACGGTTTCAGGGTCAATATCGCCAGCCTCCACACAATAACTCGCTTGCACTATGGTCGTTTTTGCCGCCATTGCCATGATAGGCGCAAAATTTCGCGCCGTTTTGTTGTACGTTAAATTGCCATAACGATCAGCTTCTTTCGCTTTGATAAGCGCAAAATCAGCGGTTAAGCTTCTTTCCATAACGTAATTACGGTCATCAAAGTTACGTTGTTCTTTACCATCAGCTAAAGGGGTTCCTACCGAGGTTGCTGTGAAAAATGCAGGAATTCCTGCACCACCAGCACGAATACGTTCTGCAAGCGTACCTTGTGGTACAAGCTCTAGTTCAATTTTTCCTGCTCGATATAAATCAGGAAAAACAGTGGAATTAGCCGTACGAGGAAATGAGCAAATCATTTTTCCTACTTGCCCATTTTCAATCAGAGCCGCTAAACCAACATGACCGCTACCGGTATTATTGTTAACAACGGTTAGATTTTTAGCACCATGATCAATAAGGGCATGGATTAACTCAATTGGGCTACCTGCTTCACCGAAGCCGCCTATCATCACGGTTGCACCGTCAAAAATATCGGCGACAGCATCTGCGGCAGTAGTGCTAAATTTATTTATCATAGTGCCTTCTTTTTATTTTAACTTGTCAAATCAACGAAAGACGCTGAAATAAATTTAAGGTGACGTTAATTTTATAAATATTAATCAACACTACTGTTTATATTAAAAATGGGAAAATATAATATTTTTATGAAAGGTATAGGTATAGACTATATTTGATTTGAATTAATATTAGTAAAGTATATATTAGATATAATAGGCGCTATTCTTGTTTGAACAACCTAGCCTAAAAAACCTAATTGGAAATCCCCATGGAACTTCGCTCATTAAAATATTTTCAGTCGGTTTATGAACAAGGCAGTATCAGCGCTGCCGCTCGTGCTTGTTTTGTTTCTCAGCCTTCGATAACAACGGCCATTCAGCAACTTGAATCAGATTTAGATATTATTTTGTTCGTTCGTCATGCTCGCGGTGTACTGCCTACTGATGCAGCTGACAAACTGTACCCGAAAGCAAAAGAAATGGCGGATAACGCAAAGTCAATTAGCTATCTATTTTCTGGCGCACCTGCACCGGTAATTTTAAGACTAGGTATTATGCGATCTTTAGGTGCGCAAAGAATGTGTTACTTATTGAAAAGTATCACTGACAAAATTTCGAATGTTGAATTAACTTTAGTTGACCCCGAAGAACCATGCGATGCACGTGTGGTAGTCGCTCACTCAATAACTAGCAATGAACGTTTCATTCCTATTTGGCAAGATTCTTACCAACTTGCTGTACCAAAAAGTTGGCCTATTGCTCAGCAGTCATCCATTAATATAACTGAACTTGAGGGATTGCCTTTTATCAATAGGGCGCCATGTGACGCACTAGATAAATTAAAGGGTGTTATGGCAGACGCTTCCGTGAGGTTCCAACCACGCGCCAATATAAAAACCATAGAATATGCTTGGCAATTGGTCTGCGCGGGGATCGGTGCGGCATTACTACCTGATTGGCAGGAAATATTGGAAGCTGACGAACTGTCGCTAGTACCAATAGCAAAGAACACATTTGTTAAAGATATTGGCTTAGCGTTTAAACGTAATAAAGAAGACTCACCGATAATTATTGAGCTAAAAGAAATTTGTTGCGCTTCAGCTGAGCTGAATAAATAAGGTTAAATAAAATCTAAACAAATATCAGTACAGCCTTTTCCACAATAAACACCTGGTGTGCTTTTGTCTTCGGGGACAATTAAGCGAAGCACTGAACCGCAGGTCTCACATTTTATTTGTCGACCTGCCATCACTTTTTTGATCAACGCTTTTTGATCATTAAATGATTTGCCACTTATTTTTTTAAGTTGGTCAAACTGCTTTATATCAAGCATAAACTCCCCTTATGATGCGTAAAAACTCTAAGCTGCAGCGCAATAAAAGCCATCATATTGACCACCAAGCGGTTCAGCACTTGAAATCAATAAATTCTGATATGAGCTAATATTTTCATAACTTGCCCCAACAAATGGGTAAGCGGTAATTTCCCAAGGGAATTCTTCGTTACCATCATACGGGGAAAACGAAAGCTTTTGATTGTTTTCCAATAACATTTGACCAAATTTTAAAGCTGCATCTTCACTGGGGAAAATAACTGAAAATTCAATCTCTCGTTCTTGATTTAAATCGTCACCATCATTCATCATTTGCCATAAGGCATTACCAACATTGTCTTCTGGAAATAAGGTTAAATCACGTTTCATTAGTTTTATCTTTTGTTAATATAATTTATTTCGCTATTTTATCTGATGAAAAACAGAATACCAATCCAGTTAACGATTAATTTTGATAAACTAACGTTATTAGATATCGCAAATAACCTTAATGTTGAATACATCCTTGAATAAATTTGAGCTTCACCTTGATATTACAATAGAAAATAGCGCAGTGATCACTGAACTCAATCAGCAGTGCGAGTTAAGTAATGCTCAATTAAAACAAGCTATTCAACAAGGTGCGTTATGGCTAACGCGTGGTAAAAGTACACAGCGATTGAGGCGAGTTAAAAAACCGTTAAAAATTGCCGATACTTTACACTTTTATTATGATAGGCAAGTGTTAAACCAACAACCTAATGAAGCTTTGTTAATTGATGACTGTGAAGATTACAGCGTATGGTATAAGCCTTACGGCATGTTATCTCAGGGTTCAAAGTGGAGCGACCATTGTACTATTGCCCGTTGGGCACAAACTCATCTTACACCTGAACGAGCAGCATTTATCGTTCATCGTTTAGATAGAGCAGCAACGGGGTTAATGCTAATAGCGCACAGTAAAAAAGCAGCTCGCGCGTTAAGCGCTATGTTTGAAAAGCATGATTTAGAGAAAATTTATCACATTATTATTCATGGTGATCATCGCTTACGCCCGCAACCAGACACATTAACCAGTGATGTAGATAGCAAAAGTGCAAGTAGCCATTTTACGCATATTGATTATGACGAAAAAAATAATACATCTTTAGTCGAAGTAAAAATTGATACGGGAAGAAAACATCAAATAAGGATCCATGCTGCGAGTATTAATATGCCTGTCGTTGGCGATAGATTACACGGGGAAATAATAGAAGGTATTAATATAGATAATATTAATTTGCAGCTTTGTGCGGTCTCATTAAGTTTTGTTTGTCCACTAACATCAGAACAAAGAGTGTTCAAACTACCAGAGCATTTAATGCCGTCATTAAATGCTCTGGTGTAAAATTTATTTACGCGCAGTAATTAAAATCACTATCGTTCAATAATGCTAATTTATCACCAACAAGTTCAGACGTTTTAAATTTAGATAAATAATCAAAACCCTCCTGGCGTTGCTCTAATGTTAAGGCTAAATAAGGTAACCTAAAATTACGATCAACTGCCCCCGTCATCATTAACGTGGTATTGATAGCAATAGGATTCGGTTCACAGAATAACCATTTCATTAAATGCTGCAAACGATCATTTAACTCACTATTTGGAGTATCCATTAAGGTTCTCATTAGGTTTGGAACAACATTCGACGTTACTGAAATAACACCATGCGAACCAAATTCATGGCGACCTACATAACATTCATCGTCGTTACCTGACCAACACGCGATACCTTTCTTTTCATAATAAGCAATACGTTCATTTCCACCACATTCTTTTACGCCAATAAAGTTCTTATGAGTTGATAGTGGTTCAATTAAATCTGGCGTAAGATCCTGACCTGTTCGCCCTGGTACGTTATAGATAAAAGCAGGACCAATATCTAACACTTTATTAAAATGTGCCGCAACACCAGCCTTTGACGTTCGGCCGTAATATGGATTAATTTGAAGTGCTGCATCCATGCCCATAGCAAAACCATTTTGTGTCGCTTTAATCGCTTCGCGCGTATTATTACTACCGGTATTTCCAACAATAATAAGCTTGTCGCTATATTGATGAACAGTATGAGCAATAAGCATTAAATGTTCTTCCCAACTTAATAAGTGCCCTTCACCAGTAGTCCCACCTACAACAATACCATCAACACCCGCTGCAATTTGTTGTGCAACAAGTTGATCATAAGTAACCAGGTCAATTTCTCCCTGTGCGTTATAAGGGGTTTTTATCGCAGTAATTAAACTTGCTGATTTTATATTTTTCATTTTTTTCAACTACTTATTAAGTAAAAGGGAATAAATTTATTATGCTATTCGAGAAACTAAATTTAACAGTGACCAATTTTATCAATAACTCGACGTAGGATAAACACTTCATTGCTTACAATGTGTTGATATTTAAATATTTGGCTGTCTAGCGCTAATACCTTATAGGCATGATAATTGTTTTCATCGGCTAAATCTGCACGAAAATGTTCACCATCATCAACTTCTTCTTGGGTAATAGTAAAATGAATATCTCCCACTAATCCCCAGTCGCCTAGTTCAATATTCTGACAAAGAACTTCTCCTTGAGCATTTTGTTCAACAAAAGAAAATTCAAAACTACCATCAAGACAAAGCTCAGCATACTCAACAACTTGGTGACCTGTATCGCTCATTTCCATACGATACCAGCGTCCCGCTAATAACGCTCGGTTATATTGTTCACTCACTTAAAAATACGCCTTAATCACTCTTTGAAATATGGAGGCTATTGTGCATTATTTTTACCAACAACCAAATAAAAAAAACCACAACATAAATGTTGTGGTTAAAGTTCAGATTTGAAATGTTTATAAAATTAATTTTTCATTACTTTGATACTGCCATTCACACTCTCTAAATTAATATTAATATCACCACGACCAACACTTCCAGATAAGCTACGGCCAGAAAACACTTTTTTATTACTCGAAAGTCCAAAAGCAGTTTTGATACTGCCATGCATTGTTTCTGCATTTATAGTGGCACTTAACTCGCTTGGCAAATAAAGTTTAATACTGCCATTTACCGTTGTTAGGTCTATGTCATCAATATTATCAATTTGGTGATACGTTGCTTTAATACTGCCATTAACTGAATTCAACTCTACATCATCAGCTAAGCCTTGCACGTTAATAGCACCATTTACCGTATTAGCCTTTATTTCACCTTTTACTTTATCAATAACCAACAAACCATTAACTAAGTCAATCTCAGCTAAAGAAGCACCAAATGGCACCATAACTTTATAGTCAACTCTCCCAGAGCTATCATTACGCCCCCAAGGCAACTGTTTTTCGTATTCAGTTTCAACACTAACGTCATTCGAGCTTTGATGAAATTGAATTTTAATGCGATCTCTATCTTCTTGGTCATCTGCAGTGATGATTGCTGTTATTTTAATTTCATTTTTATCCCAGCCTTCAATATCAACGCCACCATTAAGATTGGCTAATCGCAAAACAGCTTGTTGACTCACATCAAATGACTTCTCAACAGTATCTTCAACGTCTGCATATACCGCTGTAATAGTAGATAGTGAAAAAAAAGTTACTAAAGTAAGTTGTTTTTTAAATGAATGTTTCATGAATTTCCCTTAAAAATTATTAATGCTTTTTTGTTTTATGATTATAAGTAACTCTTAATGCCAAAAAGGTTTAAAATTATTTGTACTTTTTTAAACAAATTTTTATTTACTTAAATTAGCTAACAATGATCAAACTTATACAGTAGTCTACCGCTATTATTCTATTTGGTTTTTGGGCTTAAAATGACTATAGCTAAAGTACATCTTCTTCTGACAGGTAATGAATTAATGACCGGCGATATTGTTGACAGTAATTCCGCAATGATCGCTCAGCAATGCAAAGCCATTGGAATAAAAATTGGTCGTAAAGTTACTTTAGCTGACGACCTACATTTACTTGCTGATGAAATAAGCAACCTTACAAAAAATGCTGACGTATTAATTATCAATGGTGGTCTAGGGCCAACAACCGATGATTTAACGGCACAAGCATTAGCGTTATCTTGTAACCTTCCTTTAGAGCAACATCCCATTGCATTAGCACATTTAGAAATTTGGAGTGAACAAAGAAATGTTCTTTTAAGCAAAGCAAACCTTAAGCAGGCCATTCTTCCAAAAGGTTGTGATATAGTTGCTAACAGATTGGGTAGCGCGGTAGGATTTTCATTAACATTGAATGGCTGCCAAGTATTTTGCACCCCTGGGGTCCCCAGTGAATTAAAAATAATGCTTGATGAGGAAATTATCCCTACTCTTGAATCACAATCAGATTTCACTGCTGAAATGGATATTACTCGTTTACAATTATTTGGTATTGGCGAATCAACTTTACAATCAATGTTAGTGGAAGCATTTCCTTATTGGCCTAAAGAAGTTGGAGTTGGTTTTCGGGCATCTTCTCCGTTAATTGAGTTGAAGTTAACGATTGAGAAACACGTTAACTTACCCTTGAAAACTGAACTTATTAAAGAAATAAAAGCTTTGTTAGGTGATCATATCATTGAAGAAATAAAAGAAAAACCACGTACATTACCAGAAATAGTATTGCAATTATGTCAGCAAAAAAACTTAAAAATAACCACTGCAGAATCTTGCACTGGCGGTTTAATTGCCAGTCAATTAACAAAAGTTTCAGGTGCATCACTTTCATTTGAAGCCGGATTTGTGACTTATTCAAATAATATGAAACGTAAACTGCTGCATGTAAATGAGAACACTTTAGAACAATATGGCGCGGTAAGTGAAGAAACAGCTATTGCAATGGCTGAAGGTGCATTAACGTCAGCAAATGCTGACTTAGTTATTGCCGTTACAGGCATTGCTGGACCAAATGGAGGCAGCAGAGAAAAACCAGTTGGTTCTGTTTGGGTTGCTTGGGGGAATAAAGATAAAATTTACAGCCAATACTTTTGCATTACAGCTAACCGTGCTTCTTTTCAGGACGCTGTTGCGGCGCGGTCACTTGACTTGATAAGACGCTTATTAATAAAGAGTGATAAAGTCCCTCTTTATTTTTCAAATCGCTTGTAAAATTTTTATACATGTTGATTTTGGCATTTATCTTAAAAATATCAAAAGAAATGTCATTTTTATTGCGCCATAAATCAAAACTTTATATATTTATAGGTATAATAAACTAAAATAATAGTATTGTAGACATAATAGTGATTGATGTGATTATCATCATCATTCATATTAGTTAAATATAGGAGTATATTTTGATAGAAAAAAATTTCATCATCAGTGGACGTAATACCATTATTCATAAAATCAGAAAGTTTGATTTACTTATAATAAATGGTAACCATCCTGTGGTGGTGGTAAGTAACCGCGGCATTGGTATTTACAAAGGTGAAATACCTCGTAAAAAAGCGGATGCTAAAAAAGCATATCAAGATGTAGTTGATGTAAGTGGGACTGATGTTTTTGGTGAGTCAAAAACACTCATTTTTATACAGGCACTTGATAATAAAGAATATAAAATAGATTATTCAAAAATCAACACACCTACTTTCATTAAAATCCACCAAGAAAACTACATTTAATATTCTATTTTTAAGTTGTTATATTGGAGTGATTTCGCGTGACACAAGCAAGCTTAGTTGTAAATAACAAAAATAATATTGACCTCGTTTTGCAACCGGTTAAAGATGCTTCACAGATATTAGAAGCAACAATTCATGAGCTAATAGAAAGCTCAGAATTTAAAGATTTATATATTGATAACGGCAATATAAAAAATGCTATCGCTGAACTTAATAGTGCTCTAAAACCACTCCAAGCAAATAAGTCAGGCAAGGAAATAACCTACCAAATTCTAGAACGTCGTGATGCAACTATCACGATATCTATTGAAAAAGATGAAATGTCTGCATCTGCGGAGATTTCAACAGCACTTGGTGGTAAACACTTATCAGCTAAAGCGATTCTAAACTCAGCCCAACAATCGGGTGTTACCAAAGGCTTTACTAAAGAGCAGTTATTAGGGCTTGCTCATAAGGCAGCTAAAGAACCGCCTGGTTCAATAGTAAAAGGTGAAATAGCAAAGGGCAAAGAACCTGTAAATGGTGACAACTCACAAATAAAACTACTCGTCCAAAGTGCTCAAGATAGAATTTTACGTCCTAAAGAACGAGAAGATGGCAGTGTCGACATGCGTGACTTAGGTGATATTATTTGCGTAAAAGTGGGTGAACCTCTTGCTAAAAAAATCCCTCTATCTGAAGGAGAAAAAGGCTTTACCGTAACAGGGACGCCTATAGAACCAGTGGCTGGTGAAGATGTTAACATGCAGGTTGGTGAAGGCACAGCAATCAGCAAAAAGAACAATCAAGTATTAATCTCTACCCTTATAGGGTTGCCCAGAATCATTGAAAATGGCATGGAAGTCGATGGTGTCTATCGTATAAAAAATGTTGATGTTAGCACCGGGCACATCAAGTTTGAAGGTAGTGTTATCATTGATGGTGATATCTGCGAAGGTATGAGAGTTGCTGCTACTGGTGACATATCAGTAGGTGGTTTTGTTGAATCAGCAACATTAGACGCTGGTGGTGATATCACCATAGGTACTGGTATTATTGGTAGAAAGCAAGATGTAGAAGATATACTTGTAGATGAGATTCAAATGAGTGTAAGTATCAACGCTAAAGGGAAAGTTTACGCAAAATACTGTCAATATGCCGAAATATCCTGTCATTCATTACGTATTGAAAATCAAATGATGCATAGTATTATTGATGTAGAGGAAACACTTTGGTTAGGGTCAGAAGACAAGGCTAATGGCAAACTTATTGCAGGCTATATTCAAGCAGGTAAATCTGTACATGCTGGCATCGTTGGCGCTACAGCCGGCAGTACAACAATCATTAGTTTTTCTAAGAAAGTTGAGGATATGAAAGAACACTTAGAAGATATTGAAGCCAAATTAAAGATAGACACGGAAAAAGCAGCCGAACTACAAATTGCAGTAAACAAGCTAAATAAACTCCCAAAAGACAAAGTTAACCCTGATATGTTAAATAAAGTTGTCTCAACTTATAAATTTCATGCCAATAGAATGGCGGAATTTTTAAATGAAAAAGAGAGTTTTGAGGAAAGACTTCAATCCTACATGACTAGTGTATTCGTAGAAGCAACAGAAAAACTGTATCATGGTGTACAACTAATTGTTGGTGACTTTCATGATAAGACACGCCGAGAATATGGTCCTACTAAAATGAGCTATAAAGAAAGAAAAATTCATTTAGACTCTATCGTAAATACATAATAAATTAATGTACATTTTTTATAAACCTTAGTATAGGTACTCTGGAAATATAATGAAACTTTTCACTTATGTATTGATTTTTTCTAGTTTAATAATTAATAATGCTAGTGCTCAACAATGCGACATTAACTTTAATTACGGTGTTGTCATTAACCCTTCTCATGTGCGTATTATGCAAAAAAGCCAAACATTCGTTCAAATAAATCACGACAAGCAGTTATTTATTAAAGGGCGAGAGGTTTTTCTCAATGAGCAACAAGTAAAGCTAATAAATCAGTACAGCCAAGGTATTCGTAAACAAGTTCCAGAGATTGTAGATATTGCTATTGAAGGGGTCGATATTGGCTTAAAAGCTGTAAATAAGGTTATTGCTGGTTTAACAGGTGAAAACAGTGCTTCACATCAAAAAATACAAGAACGATTTGATGAAATGCAATATCGCCTCCGTGAACGTTTTAATCACAGTGACACCAACTACTATATTGCTTCACAAGATTTTGATGATTTTGATGATATTTTTGCTGGTGCCTTTGAACAAGAAATAGAAAGTATTGTCACAGAATCAATCGGCACTATTTTAATGGCTGTTGGTGAAGCCATGACAACCAATGAAGAACAAAGTAGTGAACAACGAGTAGAAGCCTTTGATCAACGTATAAAAGGCATGGAAAAAGGCTTACACCTTGAGATTGAACCTAGAGCCCAAGAAATTGAGTTAAAAGCAGCACAGTTTTGCGATAGTTTAAAAAAGCTAGACCAGCTTGAGTCAACCTTGCAACAAAGTATTAATCAACTTAGTGAGTTTGATTTGATAGAAACAAAATAGACTCCTCCTAAATATCGTAGTCATTGTTATTGAACATTTTCATTCCTTAACATCGCTCTGAACGTGAGTTACTGTTCATTCAAAACATCGACACTCATTCACATCCATGTGACCGTGACATACCGTTCATCCAGAACATAAAAAGCCTGCATATGCAGGCTTTTTTTATGATTAAAAATTCAATAAATTACATGTTAGGGTAATTCGGTCCACCAGTGCCTTCTGGCGTGACCCAAGTAATATTCTGGCTAGGATCTTTAATATCACACGTTTTACAATGGATACAATTTTGCGCATTAATCACTAACTTATCACCTTGCTCCGTCGCTTCAATCTCATAAACACCTGCCGGACAATAACGTTGAGCGGGTTCAGCGTATTTAGCTAAGTTAACGGAAATAGGAATACCTGCATCGGCAAGCTTCAAATGGCAAGGCTGTTCTTCTTCATGGTTAGTATTTGACAAAAACACAGAGGTTAACTTGTCAAAACTTAGTTTATTATCTGGTTTTGGATAATTAATAGCAGCAACTTCTGATGCTAATTTAAGTTGTTCGTGATCAAATCGGTCGTCTTTAAAATTAAACGGTAATTTACCATTAAAGAAGTTTTGATCAAGGGTGTTATAGGCACCACCTAATGTCATGCCAAACTTATGCATAACAGCGCCAAAGTTACGTGTGTTATATAATTCATCATATAACCAAGAGGCTTTAAAGCTTTCAGTATAATGAGTTAAATCTTTGCCACCTTCATCACCTGATGCGATTGCTTGAAAGATACTTTCAGCCGCTAACATACCTGACTTCATTGCCGTGTGATTACCTTTGATCTTAGCAAAGTTAATTGTTCCTGCATCACAACCAACAATAATACCACCTGGCATCGTCATTTTAGGTAATGAGTTAAAGCCGCCTTTTGCCATCGCTCGTGCTCCATAAGAAACACGCTTTCCACCTTCAAGATACTGACTAATTTTAGGGTGATGTTTATACCGTTGGAATTCATCAAAAGGACTTAAATGTGGATTGCTATAATTTAAGTCTACAATCAAACCTACAAATACTTGATTATTCTCTGCATGGTACAAATACCCACCGCCTGTAGTACCCTTATCTAAAGGCCAACCAGCTGTGTGAACAACAAGACCTTCTTGATGTTTAGCAGGATCTATATCCCAGATTTCTTTAAAGCCTAAACCATAGTGTTGAGGGGACTTACCTTCATCGAGGTTGTATTTACTGATCAATTCTTTACCTAAATGACCACGACACCCTTCTGCAAAAACAGTGTATTTAGCGCGCAGTTCCATACCAGGTACATACGAATCCTTTTCTTTACCGTCAACATCTAAGCCCATGTCACCCGTAAGGATGCCAGCAACACTGCCATCATCATTATAAAGAACCTCATGTGCAGGAAAACCAGGGAATATTTCAACGCCTAATTCTTCAGCTTGTTCTGCTAACCAACGACAAACATTACCCATACTGGCAATATAGTTTCCATTGTTGTGCATAGTTTTTGGTACGGAGAAGTTAGGTAATTTAATCCCGTTACTCTCACTATTAAGTAAATAAATGTCATCGCCAGTTACTTTCGTTTTTAAGGGGGCTCCTTTTTCCTGCCAATCAGGGAATAATTCATTTAGCGCTCTTGGTTCGAAAACCGCTCCCGACAAAATATGTGCACCAACTTCTGAGCCCTTCTCAACAACACAGACCATAAGTTCTTGATCTTTCTCTTGTGCTAGCTGCATCAAACGACAAGCTGTTGCTAAACCAGACGGACCAGCACCAACAATAACAACGTCAAAATCCATCGATTCGCGTTCCATAAACTTCCCCAAAAAATATTCATTGAAATAAAATCAAACACACGTTTGATTTTCAAACACCTGTTTGATAATATCACTCATTATAGATATTTTGTCCATAAATACTATCTTCTATTTAAAGATAATATGACAAAAGCTATTTAAGCTCAATTTATCAGAGACAACGACTATATTACATTGACGTTCACGTACTCTAGTATTAGTCTGTCGAGCAATAATTACAAATATTTGCTAATGTTAGTCTAGTAACAAAACGTTAGCTTTACTCTATAAATAAAAACACAACAAACGCAATCAGAGGCAACGATGAAAGTATTAGTACCTATCAAACGTGTTATTGACTATAACGTCAAAGTTCGCGTAAAAGCAGACAATTCAAATGTTGATCTTGCTAATGTAAAAATGGCAATTAACCCTTTTTGTGAAATCGCTGTAGAAGAAGCGGTTCGTTTAAAAGAAGCAGGCATAGCAACTGAAGTTATTGCTGTAACCGTTGGTAACAAGTCTTGCCAAGAACAGTTAAGAACTGCTTTAGCCTTGGGTGCAGATCGCGCTATTCAAATCGAAACCGATGAGAACTTAGACGCACTAAATATCGCAAAACTTCTACAAAAAATTGTTGAAGAAGAACAGCCTCAGTTAGTTATTTTAGGTAAGCAATCTATTGATAGCGATAACAACCAAACAGGTCAAATGCTTGCTGCATTAACGGGTATGGCTCAAGGCACTTTCGCATCTGAAGTTAAAGTAGATGGCGATAAAGTTAACGTTACACGTGAAGTTGATAGTGGTTTACAAACTATCTCGCTTAAATTACCTGCAATTGTAACGACTGATCTACGTTTAAATGAACCTCGTTATGCATCATTACCTAATATTATGAAAGCTAAGCGTAAACCATTAGTTGTAAAACCTGCGGCAGACTTCGGTATTGATTTAAGCCCACGTTCAACCTTAATAAAAGTAACCCCTCCTGCTGAGCGTAAAGCGGGTATTGTTGTTGATAGTGTTGATACGTTGATAGAAAAATTAAAGAATGAAGCGAAGGTGATCTCATGAGTATTTTAGTATTTGCTGAACATGATAACAGCGCATTAAAAGCAGACACGCTTAAAACAGTGGCTGCAGCTCAAGCAATTGGTGGTGACATTCATCTTTTAGTCGCAGGTAGCAATTGTCAAAGTATTGCTGAAGAAGCTGCGAAAATTAATGGTGTGAGCAAAGTACTTGTTGCTGACAATGCGGCATACGAACATCAATTAGCTGAAAACATTAGTTTATTAGTTACTGAACTTGCTGGTGATTACGAACATATCTTAGCAACTGCATTAACAACAGGTAAGAACTTCATGCCTCGTGTTGCAGCCTTGTTAGATGTTGCTCAGATTTCAGATATTATTGCCGTAGAAAGTGCAGATACTTTTGTTCGCCCTATCTATGCGGGTAATGCTATTGCAACGGTAAAAAGTTTAGACAGTAAAAAAGTTATTACTGTACGCCCTACTGGTTTTGATCCTGTTGCCACTGACGGTAGTGCTGAAATCGTTGCAGTAGACTCTGTAACAGATGCTGGTATTTCATTACACGTAAATGATGAATTATCAGTATCAGAACGTCCAGATTTAGGCGCTGCTAGTGTGGTTATTTCAGGCGGTCGTGGTATGCAAAATGGCGATAACTTCAAATTACTTGAAGGTATTGCAGACAAACTTGGTGCAGCAATTGGTGCATCACGTGCCGCTGTTGATGCTGGCTTTGTTCCAAACGATATGCAAGTTGGTCAAACAGGTAAAATTGTTGCACCAGACTTATACATCGCTGTAGGTATCAGTGGAGCAATTCAACATTTAGCCGGTATGAAAGACTCTAAGATCATTGTTGCGATCAACAAAGATGCTGAAGCACCTATCTTTCAGGTAGCTGATTACGGTATTGTTGGTGATTTATTTGATGTTTTACCTGAGCTTGAAGGTAAACTGTAAACGATAACGTTTTCAGACTTATTTTCTAGCGTATTCTAGGTATAATAAAGCCACTTTTAAAGTGGCTTTATTTTTGTCTTTAATTTAGCAATTGTGTCGATTAAATAGTGGTATGAACATTATGAAAAATAAACTTACTAGTCTTAGCGATCTTGCCAGTGCATTTGGTAGAGAAAACGCATCAATAGATAATTCAGAAATACAGCAAACGTCTGACAGTTTATTAGTATATTCGACACAGACTGGACGTATCAAGCAAGATGGTGGCGCCAAAGATATTACGCCCAGTGATGGCTTTGCAAGAGTTAGACGTGAAACTAAAGGAAGAAAAGGGAAAGGTGTTATCACTATTAGTGGTTTAGGTATAGATGCCAAAGCACTCAAAGAGCTCGCTAAAAAGTTAAAAAAAAACTGTGGTACTGGCGGCAGTGTTGTAGGTGAAGTAATCGAAGTACAAGGCGATAAAAGAGAACAAATAAAGCATCTTCTTGAAAGTAGTGGTTTTAAAGTTAAGTTTATTGGTGGTTAGTAACTCTAATATAAATCACTAACTGATCCCATACTTTCGAAGTTTCATTGCTATTTTATTGTGTGATACTTTCAAACGTTCAGCGAGTTTTCTCGTTGTCGGATGCAAAGGATATAACTCTTTCAATAAGTCACTTTCAAATTTATCTTGAGCACTACTCCAATCTTTACATTCATAAAGTATATTCGTGTTATCAGAACCACTGACAGATTCTTCAGGGTTACTCGATATTATTAAACCTGAAGTTCTGAATTGAGATAACGCCCCATCAATATCTGACTTTTCGATAACACCCGTCTCATTAAGCGCTATTGCCCTGAACAAAATATTTTGCAATTGCCGAATATTTCCTGGCCATTGACTAGTTTTAAGGGCTCCTAATGCTTGTTCGGTTAAAACAGGGGCTTTTCGTGCGACTTGTAAAGCGGCCATTTCAATAAAGTGTGCAGCTAATAATACAATATCATCTGGTCGGTCACGTAATGGTGGTATAGACAGATTAAGGACATTAAGGCGATAAAATAAATCTTCTCTAAATAATTTTTGCTCAATTTGTTGAGGTAAATTTTGATGGCTAGCACTTATAATACGTACATTTGCTGTTAATTCTTGAGTTCCTCCTAAGCGGCGATATTTATAATCTTCTAGAAATCGTAAAAGCTTAGCCTGCAGATACACTGACATTTCAGCAATTTCGTCTAAAAAAATAGTGCCTGTATCCGCAAGTTCAAACAGGCCTGGCTTACCGCTTTTTTTAGCCCCTGTGAAAGCACCAGAAGCATAACCAAATAGCTCACTTTCCAATAAGTTTTCTGGTAATGCTGCACAGTTGATTGCTAAAAATGGAGCATTAGCCCGACCACTCGCATTATGTAATGCTCGTGCTAAAAGCTCTTTGCCTGTCCCCGTTTCACCACTAATAAGAACCGGTAATTCTAATTCAGAAAATCGGCGTGTTTGAGTTTTCAATAAACGAATTGCTGGATTTTCACCAATAATATTTTCGAACTCAGCTTGCTCACCACTTTGCAGTAAGGCTATGTGTTGACCAATACGGTTCATAGACCGTAACGTAAGAATAACACCTGATGCGTTATGCTCTGAGAAAATAGGCGTTATATCTGCTAAATACGAATGTTCAAGGAATAACAATGAAAAATTGCTACAAGGTAAACTCATCATAGACTTAAAAGACTGATCAATATATTGATCAATATGCTGCCCTTCAATTGTAAAACTCAATCCTTCAAGTAAAGATCGAGCGGCAGTGTTGATGATGACAATAATACCGTTTTGATCAATGTCTATTATTGGGTCAGGAATAGTATCCAATAATGTTTGTAAATGTGCTTCACGTCTTTGTGTGGGCAGTAAATCTACAGAAATACAATGGATAATATCGTCTCGATTTGAAAGTGCATTCTGTATGTCAGACAATTTTATATTATCTGATATAAAGTGAACATATATGAAGTGAGTTATAACTTCTAGTGAGCATATATTCCACTGATTATCAGCAAAAATAGTAAGCACTTCTTGGCTTATTCCTATTCTATCTTTAACTTTTATTTCAATTCTCAAAACAACACCTAGCCATAATCACAGTAACACTTTGTAATATATATATTACGCTGTATTTATTTTATTACAAATAGAAAATAAATTAGCCTTCTTGTAATAAAAAAATTACAAAACTCCTGTCTTGATTACTAAAAAACCCATAAGCCATTGTAATATTGTGAAATTATACTAATGGCTTTGTTTTTGCTATGTCTAAATCAATATAAAAAGTTACTCGTGTCAAATAATGAATAACAAACCGCGGGCAAATTTATTTCATTAAACCTTTATATAGAGAAGATTATGAAAAATAGTAAGTATGTAGAAACGCAAGCAATTCACTCAGGAAGAATTAATGATGAACAATTTGGTTCATTGGCAACTCCCCTTTATCAGACTTCTACATTTATTTTCGAAAATGCTAAACAAGGTGCCGACCGTTTTGCAGGTGAAGCTGAAGGCTTTATTTATGGAAGACTAGGAAACCCTACAGTAAGGCAACTAGAGATGCGTGTTGCCGCAATGGAAGAAATGGAAGATGCGGCAGCAACAGCTACAGGCATGGCTGCAGTCTCTGGTGCATTGTTAGCCAATTTACAGTGTGGCGATCATATTATTTCATCAAGTGCATTATACGGCTGCTCATATGCACTAATTAGTCACATGCTAACAAAATTTGGTATAGAAGTTACATTTGTCGATATGAAGGTTCCTGAAAATATCGAAAAAGCGATAAAACCAAATACTAAAGTAATATTCCTAGAAACACCTATAAATCCAAATTTAGTCGTATTAGATTTAAAACGAATTCTAGCGATATCGAAGCAAAACAAGATTCTATCTATCGTTGACAATACTTTTCTTACACCTGTTTTGCAGCAGCCAGGTAAATTTGGTGCTGACATAGTAGTACACAGTGCAACTAAATATCTGAATGGGCACGGAGATGTCGTTGCAGGTATTATATGTAGCAATGCTGAAATGATAAGTCATATAAAGTTAACTGCACTTAAAGATATTGGCGCTACTATGAGTCCGCATGACGCATGGCTGATAATGAGAGGATTAAAAACGTTGCCGTTACGAATGGAGCGTCACTGCTCTAATGCACAATCAATAGCTGAGTTCTTAGAAAGCCATCCGATGATTGCTAAAGTTTACTACCCTGGTCTTAAATCACACGATGGCTATAAATATATTGGGACACAGATGAAAGCTGCAGGTGGGGTTATCGCTTTTGAATTAAATGCAGATTTAAAAGGAGGTGAGGAATTTATCAATCGGATGAATCTATTTTCTATCGCTGTAAGTCTTGGTGATGCTGAATCATTAATTCAACATCCAGCCTCAATGACACATTCACCTTATACGCCAGAAGAAAGAATAGAAGCAGGGATAAGCGATAGTCTAATTAGGATATCTGTAGGTTTAGAACATGTGAATGATCTAGTTGAAGATTTAAAGCAGTCATTAGACAAAATTGAAAACCGCCAAGATAACGTTGCATAACTTAGCGGTTAGTTTTATTAAATATTAATCCTGCGTTAAAATTTTACCTAGCGCAGGTAGTACTTTTTCTTTTAAGTTAGCTATCTCAATATCAGTATAAGGTTTCATAGCAAATTCTCCCCAAACAGGTTTTGGCCAAGCAATATCATCTACATAACGAACTATATGATGAACATGAAGTTGCGGACACATATTTCCTAGTGCTGCTACGTTCATTTTAGTGCCCGTAAACAGCTGCATTAATATCTCACTTAACAAGCTTGATTCATTCAAAAATTGTTGCTGCTGTTCCCAGTCAAGTTGATAGATATCTTGGATATTGTCGACTCTAGGTACTAAAACAAACCATGGGTAATTACTATCATTCATCAGTAATAGTGTAGACAACGGAAGGGCTAGTAATTCTATAGCATCTCGTTGTAATAATTCATGAAGCTGGAATGTATCAGACATATAAACTCTCTTAACGTTTGTTTCTTCGACCACGGCCACGCGCTTCTTTCTTAGCTTCACGAGCAGCAACTTTTTTAGCTTCAACTTCTTGGAAGTGAAGTGTTTCTTTTTCTACCATATCAGGGGTTTCAAAGGTTATACCACCAAGGGTACTATCTCTTATCTCATTGATTAAAATAGCAGAGGCTTTATGAAAATCAATACGTCCACCAGATTTGACACATCCACGGCGTCGACCAATCTCTTCAAGTAATTCTATTTCTGTTTCAGGGATCGTTTTAAGTTGGTAACGTTCTTGTAGGCGTTCTGGATATTCTGCCAATAAATATTCACCTGCGAAACAAGCAATGTCTTCATGGTCAAATGCTGTATCTTTAACAGCACTTGTTATGGCTAACCGATAGCCACTATTTTCATTAATAATTTTAGGCCATAACATTCCGGGTGTGTCATACAAATAGAGCCCTTCGTCTAAACGTATACGTTGTTGCCCTTTCGTAACTGCAGGCTCATTACCTACCTTGGCTTTAGCTTTACCAACGAGTGTGTTTAACAATGTTGATTTACCTACATTAGGGATCCCCATAATCACAACATTAATCTGTTTACCTGTTTCATTTTTACTTGGTGCTAATTTACGGATCAGGCTCGGTAGCATTTTAGCAACAGAAGGGTTATCCGTTGTTAAGGCAATTGCTTTTACATTTTTTTGAGACTCTAAGTATTCTAACCAAACAGCTGTTTTTTTAGGATCTGCAAGATCTGATTTATTTAATATTTTAATTAAAGGAAGATCACCTCTAATTTCAGTGATCATTGGATTTTCGCTACTTAACGGAAGCCGAGCGTCACAAACCTCTATTACAACATCAATTTGAGGAAGGATTTCTTTTATTTCTTTTTGGGCTTTATGCATATGCCCAGGGAACCAATTAATCGCCATAACAACACTACGTAATTTCTAATAAGTAGATTTTAGCAAGTTACTCATTGATACACACGTTACATCGAAAATAAATAATAATATGATAAAAAAAGGGGTATTTTAAATTGGATTAAACAATGAAATCTGAAAATTATTACTCGAGTAAGTCAATAATAAATTTTTAAAGGCCAGACAGCAAAAAGCCCGACTCGTTTGAATCGGGCTTCTCTTATTAGACGCCTAGCAATGTCCTACTCTCACATGGGAACT
>JASDWX010000013.1:24297-32446 GCA_041890515.1 Alteromonadaceae bacterium | reverse complement strand
ACCTTAAACAAGTCAATAAAGTCATATTTAATGGCAATTGTCGCTGCAGAAAAAGTACTTAAAATAGTCCCCGACGGTACGCATGATCATAACAGCTTCATTCGGCCTTCGACCTTAATTGGTTGGGCTGAATCATTTGATCTTAAATGTATTGACGCCGCAGGTATTCATTACAACCCACTAACAGAAAATCATAAGTTAATTTCATCTCTTGATGTAAATTACATTCTTTGTTGTCAAAAAATCTAGTTTCAGGTGAGTGAGTTAATGAATAATAAATTAGTGAATACTAAAATTTTAGGCGTATTGTTCGATTTAGATGGCACCTTATTAGATACCGCCAATGATTTAGGGGAAGCCCTCAATTATGTGCTACGTAAATATGGCTTAGATGAAGTTGCTCGTGAATACTACCGGCCTATTGCGTCTGATGGTGCATTAGGCTTACTAACTTTAGGTTTTGCTGACTCATTACAAAAGTATGATTACGAGCAATTACGCGCAGAATTTTTAGCTTACTATGAAGAAAACATAGCTCTACATACTTGCCTTTATCCAGAAGTAAGTGAATTACTGCTCACTTTAAATGAGCGGAAAATCCCTTGGGGTGTTGTTACAAACAAACCAGAAGGTTTA
This sequence comes from Alteromonadaceae bacterium, assembly GCA_041890515.1. Taxonomy (GTDB): domain Bacteria; phylum Pseudomonadota; class Gammaproteobacteria; order Enterobacterales; family Alteromonadaceae; genus Colwellia_A. The sequence goes on along the minus strand of JASDWX010000013.1, from coordinate 31,810 downwards.
ACTAGACTGTTACTCCCCTATTTCGCAGAATTTGAAAATTGTTTATCACTTATTGGTGGAGACACGTTTGTGAATAGAAAACCACACCCTGAACCGATTCTAAGAGCTTGTGAAGCTATATTTGTCGCGAGCGATCAATGTTTATACGTTGGCGATGCTCTTCGTGATATTCAAGCAGGAAACAGTGCAAAATCAACAACGGTCATTGCCAAGTGGGGATATATATTAGCAAACGAAGATTGCACAACGTGGCAGGCTGACCATCATGCAGAAAACCCGTTAGACATTTTGTCGCTAATTAAATAATCAAACTGCGCGATAAAACCCAGTCTTTTCTGCAAAGCACTGTTGAGCAATTATCTCCAATTAAAGTGAAATACACTTAATCAAAGCTAATCTATAAATACATGGCGTGTAAAACTTAAGCACGCCACCTAAACCAACATTATAATTACAATGCTTGCGTTAATATTTCACGACTTATTTCTAACGTAATATCGCTTTGCTCGCCAAGCGCTGTCATACCATGTAATTTTAGTCGTTCAATCAATAATTCAATGTCACTACTGCCAAGATCAACATGAGATAAACGTGTCGGTACTTGCATTTTTTCGAAAAACGCTTCCGTTAAACGAATCGCTTGATCTATACGTGCATCATCTTCACCATCGTTCAATTGCCAAACACGTGTTGCATATTGCAATAGTTTTTCACGTTTTTGTTCACGGCGCACTTTCATTACGGCTGGTAACACAATCGATAACGTTCGTGCGTGGTCAATACCAAAAGCCCCCGTTAATTCATGACCTATCATATGTGTTGACCAATCTTGCGGAACACCGGCCCCGATCAAACCATTTAATGCCATCGTTGCCGACCACATTATATTTGCTCTAACATCTAAATCATTTTTAGTTTCAGCTGACAGAGCTTTAGGCCCTTCTTCAATCAAGGTTTGCAATAACCCTTCACTGAAGCGGTCTTGTACTTTACCATTCACGCTATAAGTCAAGTATTGTTCAATGGTATGAATAAAAGCATCAACAACGCCATTACCAATCTGACGGTCAGATAATGAAAAGGTCACACTTGGATCTAACACAGCAAATAAAGGACGAACCAAAGGACTAGAAAAAGGTAATTTATTACCGTCTCGTGTCACCACAGAGTTACCATTACTTTCAGATCCTGTTGCTGGTAGCGTTAATACTGCACCAATCGGTAACGCTTTTGTCACGCCGTACTGTTTAGCGAGAATATCCCATGGTTCATCACCTTCAAATAAAGCGGCAGCAGCAATAAACTTGGCACCGTCGACAACAGAACCACCACCAACAGCAAGTAAATAATCAATCTTTTCTGCTTTGATTATTGCTTGTGCTTTCATCAACGTGTTATATGTTGGGTTAGGTTCAATACCCGAAAATTCAAACCACGTATGTTCCGCCAGAGAGTCAATTACTTGTTGATACACCCCATTCCCTTTAATTGACCCGCCACCATACACGACTAATACTCTAGCGTTTAGTGGGATTTCTTTAGAAATGACTTTAATTTGTCCTTCGCCAAAATGAATTTGCGTTGGGTTTTGAAAATTAAAATTTAACATTTTAGTCCTATCTTTATCTCAGCTATATAAGTTAAGGGTATTAGCGAAAATAATTAATTAAGTTAGTTATTCAAAAATCATCTAAACAGAGTGATTAAGCCAAAAGTTGATGTAATAATTTTTCAGCGGCTAATGTTGAACTTGCTGGGTTTTGACCTGTAATAATAAGGCCATCTTGTACCACAAAGGCATGCCAGTCTTCTGATTTTTGGTATTCACCACCACGCTTAATCAATTCATCTTCTAATAAAAAAGGGACAGCTTCAGTTAATTGCACTGCTTCTTCTTCACTGTTAGTAAAACCCGTAACGGCTTTACCTTTTATAACAAAATTTCCTGATGCATCTTTTACATTTAATAACGCTGCGCTGGCATGACAAACTGTCGCAACCGCCTTGCCCGCTTTTAGGAAACTTTCAATCAACGAGATTGAATCGGTAGTATCGGTAAGATCCCATACTGGACCATGTCCACCAGGGTAGAAAACACCGTCGAAATCACTTTCATTAAGCGAGGCTAATTGTAGCGTGGTAGCAACTTCAGCTTGCGCTTCATTATCAGTATCATAACGTTCGGTAGCTGCAGTTTGAAAGTCTTTAAGTGTACTGGTTGGGTCAATAGGTGCTCGACCACCTTTCGGTGTTGCTAATGTTACTTCAATACCTGCATCGATAAAGGCATAATAAGGTGCTGCAAATTCTTCAACCCAAAAACCCGTTTTTTGGCCTGTGTTGCCAAGTTCATCATGCGAGGTAAGTACCATTAATATTTTTTTAGTCATTATCATTCATCCATTTATGCATATATAAAGTAGTTTTAAGTATATTTTTTCTATGAAGTGATTATATGCCTAAGAACTCAAATGAACAATGCAGATATAACTGACATCATTGTATCAAATATTGATACAATGATAATTAAATACGTTTAGAACATTAGGTAATGCTCATAGATATTTCATTTGAACGACTCAAAAGCATGGTTGTTTTTGCTCAAGTAATTGAACAAGGAAGCTTAAGTGCTGCCGCTAAACATTTAGGGCTTTCTAGAGCGGTTGTCAGCTATCATTTGAAAAAGCTTGAAGCACAGCTTGAGCTAAAACTTCTTAACCGTTCAACCCGTTCTATTAATCTAACTGAAGCAGGTCAAGCCTACTATGAGCGTTGTCGTGTTATTGCTGAGCAAGCAAGTGCAGCGAACCAACAAATCGAAAATTTCAAAAACGAACCCGTTGGCTTACTTAAAATTACTTGCCCAGTAAATGTTGGTTTGCAAACTGTCGTACCTGCACTTAATGAGTTTAAGAAAATTTATCCAAAAATAGAACTTGATGTCATGTTGACTGATGAAGTCGTTAATATTATAAGAGAAGGGATCGATTTAGCCATTCGCGGAGCACCTTTGCCTGACTCAGGTTTACAAGCAAGTAAACTTGCCACCCTAAACACTTGTCTTTGTGCCTCACCTGAATATCTTCTTAAATACGGACGTCCCGAAGTTCCAGCAGATTTAAGCGATCATCAGTGGGTAATATACAAATTAACATCGGGTGTAATAACACTCACAAAGGGAAGTCGATCGTTTAACGTTGTCACTAAAGGCAGTATTAGCACTAATAATGCGGCAGCGCGTACAGCGTTTGTTGAAGCGGGTCATGGTTTAGCCCGTATCCCAACCTATGACGCTTGGCCAAAAATAGAAGCGGGTACTTTAGAAACCGTACTTGATGATTATTTGTTTAGCGATATCAATGTTTATGGTGTTTTTCCACCGGGAACAGCAAACTCAAAAAAACTCAGATTATTGCTTAATTTTTTGAAAGAGTATTTTACTAGCCAAATCAGTAGTAGGTTATAAGTTCTACGATAAGTATCGTAAATAAAAAGAGTGTACTGGTTAAAAATCATACTGCCATTCATGTAAAAACATCAGGCTCACTATTATCGCTCATTTAGTAATCGTCCTGTCCATAAAAAAACAAGAGCTTGTTTTTATTAAATATTAACGTTTAACTTACAAATACGGTTTAAAATTTATAAAATTTATTTTAAAAAAATTTTAGTGCTAAAATTAATTAAAAAAAATCGTTGCGTTTTTGTAAAATCAAAATTAAAAAGCACTACTAAGTTAGTCGTTACTAACTTATCATTTCCACTTAATAAAGTTCTTAAAAACTGGTGTTCTTTATCTCTTGCAAAAATCATCAAACCTCATTATCTTGTGATCAGTTTTTAGAAAACCCCTATATGTAGTGCATTTGTTGTTCAGACGCTTTTTTACGCTGTTCAATACTACGAGGGAAATATAATAATGATAAGTGTTTACTTAGATATGTTTTTTAAGAACAAAACTAAGGTAAATATAACTATCCGCATAATTAATAAATTACAGGTTTTTCATGAATAATAATCTTTTTGTAACTAAGCGTAATGGCAAAAAAGAACTCATCGATTTAGAAAAAATTCATCAAGTTATTGCTTGGGCTGCTGAAGGTCTGGATGACGTATCAGTATCTCAAGTTGAGTTGAAATCACATATTCAATTCTACGACGGGATTAAAACCGCTGATATTCATGAAACTATCATTAAAGCTGCGGCTGATCTTATCTCAGAAGAAACGCCTGATTATCAGTATTTATCCGCTCGTTTAGCTATTTTTCACTTACGCAAAAAAGCATACGGTCAATTTGAGCCGCCTAAGCTATTTCCACATGTTGTAAATATGGTAGAAAATGGTAAATATGATCAACATCTTCTTACTGATTACAGCCAAGCAGACTTTGAACAAATGGAAAAATTCCTTGTTCATCATCGTGATTTAGACTTCAGTTATGCTGCTGTGAAGCAATTAGAAGGTAAATACCTTGTACAAAACCGTGTAACCGGTGAAATATACGAAAGTGCACAGTTCCTATATATTTTAGTTGCCGCTTGTTTGTTTGCTAAATATCCCGTTGAAACGCGCTTACAGTATGTTGAAGGTTTTTATCACGCTATTTCTACTTTCAAAATTTCTTTACCTACACCTATTATGGCCGGCGTTCGTACACCTACTCGTCAATTTTCATCTTGTGTACTCATTGAGTGTGGTGACAGTTTAGATTCTATCAATGCTGCTTCAAGCTCAATTGTGAAATATGTGTCACAACGTGCAGGCATAGGCATTAATGCAGGTCGTATCCGTGCATTAGGCAGCTCTATTCGCAATGGTGAAGCATTTCATACGGGTTGTATTCCTTTTTTTAAACACTTTCAAACAGCGGTTAAAAGTTGTTCTCAAGGTGGTGTTCGCGGTGGTGCAGCAACGTTGTTCTATCCGCTTTGGCATCTAGAAGTTGAAAGCTTACTTGTACTTAAAAATAACCGTGGCGTTGAAGAAAACCGTGTCCGTCATTTAGATTACGGTGTTCAGTTTAATAAACTTATGTACACCCGTTTAATCAAAGGTGAGTCAATTACATTATTCAGTCCTAGTGATGTGCCAGGCCTTTATGATGCTTTTTTCGAAGACCAAGAAGTATTCGAAGCGCTTTATGTAAAGTATGAAGCCGATGATTCAATTCGTAAAAAGTGTATTAAAGCTATTGAGTTATTTACTTTATTTGCTCAAGAGCGTGCAAGTACTGGTCGTATTTACTTACAGAATGTTGATCACTGTAATACTCATAGCCCATTTGACCCTAAACAAGCCCCAATACGCCAAAGTAACTTATGTTTAGAAATTGCGTTACCAACACAACCAATGAATGACATTAATGATCCAAACGGGGAAATAGCGCTTTGTACCTTATCTGCCTTTAACTTAGGTGCAATCGAAAGTTTAGATGAATTAGAAGGTTTATCAGATTTAGCGGTTCGTGCTCTCGATAGTTTGCTTGATTATCAAAACTACCCAATGCCTGCAGCATACAATGCGACAATAGGGAGAAGAACATTAGGCATAGGCGTCATAAATTACGCTTATTATTTAGCTAAAAACGGCGTATTTTATTCAAACGGTAGTGCCAATAATTTAACTCACCGTACTTTTGAAGCAATACAATTTAATCTATTGAAAGCTTCAAACGAATTAGCGAAAGAAAAAGGCGCTTGTCCTAAGTTTAATGAAACACGTTTATCGCAAGGTATTTTACCAATCGACACATACAAAAAGTCAATTGATAATATTACAGGCGAGCCTCTCCACCTTGACTGGGAAGGTTTACGTGAAAGCATCAAAAAACATGGTGTAAGAAATTCTACTGTTTCAGCGTTAATGCCATCAGAAACGTCATCACAAATCTCAAATGCAACAAACGGTATTGAACCACCACGTGGTTTAATCAGCGTAAAAGCAAGTAAAGATGGAGTTCTTAAGCAAGTTGTACCTGAATACAAACGCTTAAAAAATAACTATGAATTACTTTGGAATATTCCAAGCAATGAAGGTTATTTAGAGTTAGTTGGTATTATGCAGAAATTTATTGATCAAACGATCTCAGCAAATACTAACTATGACCCTTCCCGTTTTGAAGGCGGTAAAGTCCCTGTTAAGCAAATTTTAAAAGATATTTTAACCGCTTATAAACTAGGGGTTAAAACCATGTATTACCATAATACTCGTGATGGTGCTTCTGAGAATATGCTTGGAGGGGATGATGAAGACTGTGAAGGTGGCGCGTGTAAGATATAATCCATAAATATAGTTGAAGCTTTGTTGCCGCAAGCGCAATAAAGCTTCAAAGACACTTATAATAAAACCCATTTAAAAAATAAAATTTCGATAGCAAGCTATGACTAACATGCGTGTTATCAAGGAGAAAAAAATGTCGTACACCACGTTTAACCAAAACTCTAATAATGCGCTACTTGAGCCTATGTTTTTAGGGAATAGTGTCAATGTGTCACGATATGACCAACAACGTTTTGTTGCCTTTGAAAAGTTAATTGAAAAACAATTATCATTTTTTTGGCGACCTGAAGAAGTTGATGTCTCCAAAGACAGATCTGATTGGCAGAGCTTAACTGATTCAGAAAAACATATTTTTATTTCAAACTTAAAATATCAAACACTGCTTGATTCTATGGCAGCTCGATCTGTGAATGCAGTATTTTTGCCGCTTGTATCTTTACCAGAAGTAGAAACTTGGGTAGAAACTTGGGCATTTAGTGAAACAATACATTCTCGGTCTTACACTCACATTTTAAGAAACTTGTTTTCAGATCCCGGTGAAGTATTTGATGATATTGTTGTGAACCCCGCAATTTTGAAACGTGCTAATAGTATCGCAAAATATTTTGATTCGGTGATCATCACTACACAGCTACTTCAATCACAAGGTGAAGGTTCATACGAAGTTGACGGTGCAATAATTGAAGTTTCAACACGTAAACTAAAAGAACGTTTATACCTTGCTGTTTGTTCAGTAAACGCCTTAGAAGCTATTCGATTTTATGTGAGCTTTGCTTGTTCATTTGCTTTTGCAGAACGTGAATTACTAGAAGGTAATGCTAAAATCATCAAGCTCATTGCTCGTGATGAAGCTTTACATCTAACAGGTACCCAGCATATTTTAAACAACTGGATTTCAGGTAGAGATGATCCTGAAATGAAAATAGTTGCTGAAGAATTGAAGGAGCAAGGGTTACAGATATTCCTTGATGTTGTTGAACAAGAAAAAGAATGGGCACAATATTTATTCAAAGATGGCTCTATGATTGGTTTAAATGCTGCAATATTAAACCAGTATATAGAATACATTAGTAATCAGCGTTTAACGGCTATTGGCTTTGATGCTCCATTTGATATTAAGAGTAACCCACTACCGTGGATGAATGCTTACTTAGTTTCAGATAACGTGCAAGTTGCTCCACAAGAAACTGAAATATCAAGCTATTTGGTTGGGCAAGTTGACTCTTCTGTAT
>JASDWX010000013.1:0-24287 GCA_041890515.1 Alteromonadaceae bacterium | reverse complement strand
ATCAAGTGATGACTTCGATGGCTTCGACCTTTAAATAAAGACCATGTGTTCATATAACATCATTAGCATAACTAGAGCTTAAAACATTTAAAATGGAAAGTGCTAATGATCGTTCAATTTACCAGCCAATAATGCACGCTGATAATAAACCTCACAACATAATGGTTGATAATAAAATAATCACTTTTCAAGAAAGTGATAAAAACATACTCGAATGCTTAGAAAATGCTAATGTAGAAGTACATTATCATTGTCGCGATGGGTTTTGTGGAGCTTGTCGAGTAACACTCGTTGAGGGTGAAATTTACTACCCTCAGGGTGATCCTCTCGCTTTTGTTGGGGATGGCGAAATATTATCTTGCTGTTGCATCCCCAGAAGTGATATTAAACTATTGATTGAGTGACTCCATTCAGCGTTATCCATTCAGACGATAAAACATTCTCCCAAATTTTAAAAGGACAATTTTAGGGAAGTTACATCATAGCGCTTAAAAATTAAAGTTTATCGCTTAATTTTGCCTCAATACCACCAAGAACTTTAAGTATTTCCGTTGCAACAGGCTCATAAAGTCGTTGATAGTTTGTTTTTTCTTCTAGATTTATTGCTACATCTAACGCTTTAGTTAATTCAAAAAGTTCCATAGCCCCTATTGAGCAGGAGACTCCTTTTAAAGTGTGTACTAAGTGCTTAAAGGTAGGTTGATCTTTACTATTGATTGCCTGTAGGATCTTTTCACTATCTTTTGAATGATCTTCATAAAACATGACTAAAATTTCTTCAAAGAGACTTTCATCTCCAAGGACATTGCCAACACCGATTTTAAAATCAATTCCTGGGTATTTATCTTCAGAACAATCTTGTAAGTATTCAATATTATCATCAACCATTATAGTGCCTGCTTTTTCATAAAGTTTAACTTGATTACGGCCATTATTTTTTGCTTGATATAAACTAATATCAGATTTTTTATACAATTCTTCTAAACATATTTCAGCACCTTGCCCAAGTGATAGTCCGATGCTTACTGTTACTGATGTTTTTTCATCACTCGTTTCATCAACTTTTATTTCATTACCTTCAATAGCTATCCTAAAGCGCTCACATGCGATAACTGCATTTTCTACTGTAGTATCAGGCATAAACACCGCAAACTCTTCACCACCAACTCGGCCAATGATGTCATAATTACGAAAGTAATCAGACATAATATTAGCAAATTCAATTAAAACTTTATCACCGGAATCATGACCATAATTGTCATTTACGACCTTAAAAAAATCAATGTCAAACATGGCCATAACGTGAGGAGTATTTGTACGTTTTGCTCGGCTAATAGCTTTACTAACTAAGTCTTCAAAGCTACCTCGGTTATTAATACCTGTTAAAAAGTCTGTTTTCGCCAGAGACTCTAACTCTAACGTTTTTTCCAAAAGTCTAATCGATGTTCTTATTCTAGCAAGTAACACTTTGGGAATATAAGGTTTAGTGACATAATCATCAGCACCAAACTCTAGTGCTGCTACAATTTGATCTTCGTCATCAGAAGCCGATAACATTATTACAGGTATATTAACAAAAACAGAATGTGCCTTTAACTTTTGCAGCATAGCCAACCCAGAAATACCAGGCATGTACATATCCAATAATATGAGGTCGACAGATTGCTCTTCTAAAACAGTAAAAGCTAATTCACCTGATTCTGCAGTAAATACATCATAACCTTCTTCAGCTAAATCAAAATCTAAAAGCATTAGTGTATCTTTAGCATCATCTACAGCAAGAATGTTATATTTTTTATTTCTATCCACAATTTTCCTTATTCTAAGGCTTATTTGTTATATTTTAGATGATTACACAATATTTAGTATTAATTTCGATAAATTAGCTTAATTCCTACTTTTGATAAACAATTGAGGTTAAGAGCTAATCAATAATATCATTACCCAAATAGGTTTCCCTATTTTCAATTAACTGATTGTAAAATTTATTAAAATCTCAATATATCACAAGTGTATATTATCGATTCATGAAAAACAGTAATGATAATTCTCTAACGTTCAGGTGACTTTTCATTCATCAACAATCATTGCCAAAACTCATTTATTTTCTATTAAAAACTGAGTCAGCTCTTTCGAATTAAATGGTTTTCTTAATACGGGATAGTGCCATTTGATATCCTCTTCAGCAATATAACCACTCATAGAATATATGCTAATGTTTGGAAATTTGGTCAAAACTAATTGAACAGCTTCTCTCCCTGAAATATCAGGTAAAATCATATCTGTAATAAAAACATCAAAAACTTGCTCACTGTCTAATATTTTAATTAAACCCTTTTTAGTGTTGGTATGTTCAGTTATCAAACCTTCACTGTCTAAATAGAGAGCCACAAATTCTGCAATACTTATTTCGTCATCTAAAATGAGAACGCGCTGGTCCTGCATATTCAATTGACTTTTAATTTCTAGTGGAGCCTTTAATGGTTTGTTTTTTAAAACATTACATTTAAAAACCAAAGTAAAATGCGCACCACCTAACTGTCCATAGCCTTCTAGTTGAATATAGCCATTATGCTTATATACCGTACTATAGACATTAGCTAAACCAATACCATTTCCCTTATTCACAGATTTACTGCTATAAAAAGGGTCAAAAACCTTTGTTAGGTTTTCCTGTTCTATACCTTTACCACTGTCTTGAACATGAATTTCTAAATGTTTATCTTTATTTATATTTGCAGAGATTACTATTTTACCAATGAGACCTTGTTCACGAATTGCATCTTGGGAGTTTAAAACTAAATTGAGTAAAATATTTATAAACTCACCTTGGGGGAATTTTATTTCACAATGCACATCTTTAATATTGAGTTTAAAATTTATAGTAGAGAGTAATAATTGTTTAAAGAGATATTGGTTGTCTATAATATCCTGTATTGGGTCAAACTTAACAACTTTAATAATAGGTTTACGCGTAAAAGCTAATAAGCGTTCAGTAACACTTTTTCCTTTATCAATGGCATTCTTTACTCGCTCAATGTATTTTGATATATCTTTCTCACCTTGTGAAAATTTGATTTCTAACATTTCAGTAGCCCCCAAAGCCACTCCCAAAACATTATTAATATCGTGAGATACATTACCAAAGGTATTACCTAATAAGGCTAAGCGATTACTGATAATTTGTTGCTGATCTTTACGAAATGTATCTGTTACGTTTTCAACAATCCAAATATATATTCCCTCATCACCTTCATAAGTAACAGATAAGTCATATACCGTGATGTATTTGTCGAAACTAATACTTACTTGTTTAAATTGTCCACATTCTTTTGCTTTACGCTTAAAAGCAAGATAATCAGAAATACTAAAGTTGATATAATCAAAAAGAACAGAACTACAATTACCGCTTTTAGGTGTTAAATCTTGATAAACGATATTATCTTTATCATCAATGAAAAAAACAGGGACTTTTATTGTGTAATTAACCATCGCTAATAATTTTAGCTTTTCGAATACATCCTCTGACTTAGTAATATCCTTGAAAACGCCAAAAATACCGACAACTTCACCTTTAGAGTTAACTTCTACTTCACCAAGACATTCAACCTTAACGGGGTATCCTAACTTATGCTTGATAATACTTTTATAACGGAAACCTTGTCTATTTTTAATGGCATCATTTATATAATCTTTAACTTTCTCTTGTTTCTCTTTAAGATAAAAACTAATCGCTGAATCAAAGCTTGGTTGATAATTAACGGGGTCGACACCGTGAATATTGTAAACCTCTGTAGACCAATACAAGGTGTGTTCAATAAGATCAATACGCCAATGTCCTGACTGGTTTAAACTCTCAGCAAGTAATAGGTAATTATTTCTTTCTCTTAATTGTTCAACTAACAGATGATGCTCAGTAATATCCTTAACGGTTCCGAACATTTTGTAAGCTCTATCATTTTTATATTCAATTATTTTACCAAAAACTGAAAACCACTTAGTTATTCCATCCTCAGTTTTAATGGATAATATTGGATGAATACAAGACAGTTTTCCTTTAAAATGGGAGATCACTTGGGAATGAAAATTTTGCAAATCTTGGTTATTAACCAACTGATCCCAAATGGATATTGACCCCGATAAAGCTTCAGCTTTATAACCCAAAATTGCCATCATCTGAGCCGAGTAATAAACATTCCCATCTTCAATATTCCATTCCCAAAAAGCCTCTTCGATACTATCCATTAACTTTATGGCTAAAGATGATGGAGAAGTAACATTATTAGGTATTCCATTTAACGTGCTGTTTTTGCTCTCTACATCTGTAATAAAAACCATGTAACCATTATCAACTTCAGTCACGTTAATAATACTGTTGAGTAATTGCTTTGATTTACATATTAATGAAGCAGCCTTCGCGTTAGCAAGGGCCTTATATTTTTTGACATGTGAGCCCTTAAAAAAATCGGGTAAAATTATTTCAATAATTTGCCCCTCCAACTCGCTCGATAAATAGCCTGTAATTTTCTCAGTGCTATCATTACAGGTCAAAATAATGCCCGATAAATCAATATGACAAACAGCAAAAGGAATAGTATTTATCGATAGCACTGAATTATTTAGTTTTTCATTCAAAATAGTTCATCCTCATCGATAATCTCTTCTTGTTGTAAATTAAGCGTTTCTAAATCATTAACACTCTCTAGAGCGCCGTCTAATAATTGTGTCACTTCTAAAAAGTTAATATCATCTTGCGCGTGTTTTTTAAGTGCATTGTGAACTAAGTTAGTTAGATATTGCTCTTGCTCGTCAGACATATCTAGCACATGAAAGCTCATCCCTATATTTTGAACAATTTCATTCATGACCTCTTGTTGATGATGCTTTGAGATTTCAATCATTTTCTTTGTTGAAGAAACAGCTTGTTGTATTTTACTTTGTACACCAACAAGTGAATTTTTGTAGGTAATAAAAGCAATTCTAGCGCCAATACATTCGATCACTGATGCAAGGGCATCAATATATATATCAGTGTCGATTGCACCTTCTTCTAAATTTAGAATAAGTATTGAACACAAAGCATGATTAAAAATAGTTCTTGAGCCAAAACGATAGAGTCTAGGTTTTATTTTCAAAAGTTTCATCACATCAATTTCAACAGGAGAACAAAATCCATTTTTAGAGCTAAAGTATAATGGCTCTTCACAGATGGGATAAAAAGCAATACATCCTTGTAATTGCATAGAATAGAGGAAAGAAAATACTTCATCCCTTATTTTCTCTAGTGTAAAACAATGATTAAGCCGTGAAGTAAGCTGCATACAGCTACCATATTTCGAGGCCTGAGCCATCGAAACATTAATAACTCTATCTTTTGAGCAAATTTCAGATTCAAAACTATTAATTTTATCCTGATAGGTAATCAATTTCTTAAGTTTGTTATTAAGTGTCAATAAAGAAATAGGTTTCGAAAGGAAGTCATCGGCACCACACTCTAACCCTTTAAGTATCGCGTCCTCTGTAGCTAAACCTGAATACAAAACAAATGAAGTAGCAACAGTCTGCAGATCAACTTTCGATTTAATCCATGTAGAACCCTTGTCTTCTCCAATATTTTCATCCACTAAAGCGATGTCAAAAAGTTCATGATTAACCAGTAACTCTTCCGCTTCTTCTAAACTACTTACACACTTTACGTTAAAATTTCCTTCTAACGCCTCATTAAGCAATTCAAGATAGTCTTTATCATCATCAATAATTAGTAAACTCGGTGTAGACATTGTCATTCCTTTTCTTATATTTATACTTATTTTATGCGTTAGCTTTGAATGTTTTATCGCCACTCAGCCCATTTCCCATGGTTTTATAGAGAGCAATATCAGCATTTTTACTAGCTCAATCGTATTATCAATGATAATTGCACTAACGACTTCCCTTACAAACTTATTGTCATCTATAACTAATATATTAAGACTAATACCTTATTAATCAAATTTTCATACAGATCTAGAAAAAATAATTAAATTATTATCGTTTTATTACGTTGTCCACACATAAGATACTTCAACAACATTACCTTTTCCTTGAAAATCTAATCTGTCACAGAGTTGCTCTACCAGGTCAATCCCTCGACCACTTAACAACGCTTGATGACCAGAATTTTCTGCCTTATTATTGTAATATCTTTGTATATCGAATCCTTGACCACTATCTTTTATTGTTATGAGGATCCTCCCTCCATTGAGAAAAGGGTGATGGCTTATTTGTAATTCAACAGATCCATCAACAAGATTTTTCAGACGTCGCTCTCGCTCCATATAGTATTGTGAAAAACCTTCAGCACTTGCTTTTAGATCAGAACTTAACCCTAAAACACCATGATCAAGCGAATTCACAAATAACTCAGTTAAAATGGTATAGAGATTTTGCCAGTGTTCTGCATTTCCTTCTATCTCATTAATTTGACTCATCGCCATTGGAATAGGATTTATCGCAGCTAATCGGCTACCACTTAATGATAACTGCCAATGCCAAGCTGACTCTGTAGCTAAGTCAATATCACTTAGTTGTTGAGCTGAAAAAGATTCAACTCCTTGGGCTGCGACCAAAACTTGCGACCAACCACCACAAGGAATATCGAGAAGTGAAATATCATCTTCTTGTGGCATTTTCTGACAGAAATCATCGACTGATTTCAACACGGTTTCACTTACATTTTTTTGAATAACACCTTGTTTGACCGAGTCTTCAAACCGTTCAAAATCAAACATTTCTCCCTGCTCATTTCTTGCCTCAACAATCCCATCACTAATTAATACAATTCGATCGGTTTCCTCAATGCTAATAACGGTTAGTTTACTGTCAGGCAAGAGGTGAGGTAGAACGCCTAATGGTGGATGACTCGATGAAGTTTTGTGTTTTATTAACCCCTTTTCAGAAAACAAATAAACATCGGGTAAACCCGCGTTAAATAAGTACACTGATTCATCATGACTAGAGATACTGGCAAATCCGGCTCCTAAAAATAAATCAGTGGGAAGTAAATCATAAAGTTGATGATTAATTTGAGTAATAATTTCAAATAATGAAAAACCTTTCTTTGTCATTGTTCTAAACGTTTCAGTGAGAGGAATTGCACCAATAGAAGATCGCAATCCATGTCCTGTAAAGTCACCTAACATCGCATTCACGTCGCCATTAGGAGCGAGTGCTGTTAGTTGAATATCACCACTGAACAATTCTGCTGCTTTTTTGATAGTACCAATTCGGTCAATGGCAAAATTTCTTGATTCAATAACGCCTGACATAAGTTGTTCAGCGAGCTCAGCATCGTTTTGCTGTTCTTGCTGTAAGGTTTTAACCTGTGCGTATAAATCACTAATACGCTGAATAGATTTAATCTTAGCCTTAAACACTTCAGGTGAAAAAGGACGAACGAGTATGCCATCTCCGCCAGCATCTATACTGTCAATAAAAGCCTTATCACTGTCCATACTCGTAATAAATATAAGCGGGCATAAACTATTAGCTTGCGATAAACTTTTAATCTTTCTTGCTGCTTCATAACCGTTCATAATGGGCATGTTAATGTCCATTAGCACTAAATCTGGGTTATATTTCACATACATTTCAACGCCACACGCGCCATCATTTGCTGTAAAAACATGGTACCCTTCTTCTTTTAGTAAAATGCTTAAGACTTTGCACTGCATAGCAGAGTCATCAACGACAAGTGCTAACTTAACATCACCATTATCTAAAGAAGCAGCCATAACCTATAACACTATTGTTAACAAACGATGAAATTGTGCTATTTCTAAAATTTTATTAACTGATTCACTAGGCTTACTTATAATAACTTGACCTGAATAACTTTCAGCATGATCTTTAAGTAATAAAATCATTCCTAAAGCAGAGCTGTCCATATAAGTTGTTTCTGATAGATTAAGAATATACTCAACATTTTTGTCTTTACAGTTGGCATATGAATCTCGAAAATGTTGATGCAATGAAAAATCAAACCTTCCTGTAATAGTGATTTCTATTTTACTATTGTCATCAGATACTTTTTTATTAACGCTCATAAATTTTCCTTTGAAAAATTAAAATAATTCTACATCACCTTCATTCATTGATAACTGGGAAACACTTCTTCTGTCATCTGAATGTTGGGGCTCCTCGATAAGGTTTTGACATTGTTGTAATGATTGTATTTTTGGTGGATATTCGTACTTCCTCATTCAAATCGATTAATAACTTCATTTAGTAGGGTTATGATTAACATATTATCTTTCAATCAAGACAAGGTTTGACACGTTAAATCTTCAAACTGAAGTGAACGTATACCAATGACTACTGTATCAGTAATCTTTGGTGATATTTCAGAAAGTTTTTCAACAATATTATTTTCTTTATATTAACATCGCCAACATGTGCAACCATGAGACAAAATTTTTCTTTTACATGAAGTGTTTAAGTCATAACATCTTAAGCCCTGTTTACAACAGTAATATTTAGTTTTTTAATGATAATTTTATAATGAAATTTCTGCTCTAATATCATTATTTAAACCTAATGAATTGACCACTAGCGCTCTAACTTCATTTACCTCGACAACAACACCTGCTGTCACATCATCTGACTGCATCTATAGCTGCATTAGGTGCGAACAAATTAGTTTAGTTCGCTAAGCGAGCAACTTGCCAAAATAAACTAAAAACTTATTTAAGCTATTTTTTCATTTTGCCAGTTAATGATATTGCCTCTAAACCTTGCTTATTTGTAGTAATAATAGCTTGTACAAAGTCTTCTAAAATCTGATTTGAGTCATCAACAAAAGACTAGAGTATTTTCCCTTTATCATCAACAACACCCATGTGATTATTCATAATAATATCGAGCATACTTTGTTGGTTGTCACTTAAAATGTTCAAGCATTTAATGCTCTCTAAAATGACTTCTGTCACATTTTAATCAAGGTACTCGCCCTAACAACTTTAGTTTTACAACACCTACTTATTGAGAGAGTAATGTTGATATTATTGGTCAGGTAATTTTGGCTTTTTGTTCGGTGTCATTATTTTTAGTATCTAAGTTCATTTTATAAGACGTTTGGGTTTTTGTGCTCCCTTGAGAGCATAAGAAAACAAACACAATAATGAGCAAGAAAAAATACAGAGGATACATCTCTTATCTGACGAAATATAAAATCAATGAGCGTCAATGCCGCTAAGTTCAACCCAATGGTGATAAAAAACAATTGATTTTTTTCATTTTACTCCCTTCATACCACTTCTATCTAATGAGGCATAATTTAAAATTTCTGTTGGTATATTTGATAATGAACATTCCTTAACATGGGCATTTAATGCATGAGCACTGCCAGGCATTCCCCAAATTAAGCTACTCGCTGCATCTTGAATAATCGTCATAGCTCCAGCATTTTTTAAATTCAATAAACCTTTAGCGCCATCTTGCCCCATACCTGTTAGTAACACACCTTGAACATTATTAGCTAAAGGTTCTAAAGAGTTAAACAAAACATCAACAGAAGGTTTATGACGGTTCACTTCTTCTGAATCTTCCAATATACAATAAAGTGTTCCTCCTTTTGCTTCAATTTTAAGATGCATATTACCGGGAGCAATATAAACGTTTCCTTCCTTTATTTTTTGACCGTGCCTTGCTTCTTGCACAGTTGCCGCACAATAAATATTTATACGCTCAGCAAATCGAGCACTAAACGTCTCTGGAATATGGATAGTTACCACTATTGGAGGACAATTCTTTGGTAAGGTGGTAATGATTCTTTTAACTGCCTCTGTGCCACCTGTTGACGCACCAATTGCAACAATATGATTAGCACGCTGGCAACCGACAAAAGAATGAACAATATTTTCATCTACTTTTGAGGATCCGCTAATGAGTTTATGGTTTTTATTATCAATAGAAGCTGCAAATTTAATCTTTCGGATGAGTTTTGTTTTAAAGGCAGATTTATTTTCAATCAGTTCTTCAAAGCTTGGTTTAGCGATAAAGTCAATAGCACCAAGTTCAAGCGCATCTAAAGTAGTATCGGCACCTTTGGTTGTTAACGTAGATAACATAATCACGGGCATGGGTCTTAAGCGCATTAAATTTTTTAAAAATGTTATCCCATCCATTTTAGGCATTTCAACATCTAAAGTAAGCACATCGGGATTTAATTTCTTAATTTGTTCACGTGCAATAAGAGGATCTTTAGCTTCTCCAACGATTAATATATCGGTTTCATCTTTTAGTACCTCTTTGATAACTGCTCGAATAACAGAGGAGTCATCAATGATTAATACTTTAATTGGTTTCATTTAACTAACATCCTAAGCTTCATGGCAATAGTTACTACTAAAACAACTCAACATCACCTTCCAATGGTGCTTCATATATACGACTTCGATAATCGTTTTCTCTACGAGTAATCGTATCATTGTGTAAATTATCAATCGTTTTAACAAAAGCTCTTCCTGACCCAGGTTCAAATAATATTTTTCTTGGATAAAAAGATCCTAAATCAGAACTTTCTACGGGTATATTTTCATCTTCTAAATATTTTAGAACAAAGCGAATATTCCTATCACCAACATCTGACATTTGCTTTAGAACTTTTCCACCACCGAACACTTTCGCGCGCAAATTGACTTTTTGGCCACCACTTTTCAATATCATATTGATTAAATGTTCCATAGCAAAGTTACCATAACGTGTTGCATCTGATGCCATCCCGCGTTGGCCCCAATCAACTTCATGAGCCTCTTTTTCGGTAAGCGGCAACATAAAGTGATTCATACCACCAACACCACTCTTTTCATCCCAAATACAAGCTGAAACACATGAACCTAAAGTGGTAGCGATTGCAACATGGTCCTTTGTCATATAAAATTCACCAGGTAAAATTTTTGCTATGACCTGTTCTCTTTTATTATCCCAATAATGATTTACATGTAAAAATTCTGGTAAGCATTGCTCTAAACATTGCTCCACATGAATATTGTTCTGTCTATTTAATACCATAAATTTTCGGTTCAATAGGTAATACCATAACTAAAATGATTTTCTAAAAATGGTTCGACCAACATTATCAAAGTGTGCTTGGTATGGTCCCAAATTTTCACTATGACCTAATATGAGCAAACCTCCTGGCGTTAACATTTCATAAAACCGAGCAAATAACTCTTGTTGGGTTTCTTTATCAAAGTAAATAATAACGTTGCGACAGAAAATAATGTCAAATGGTCCTTTCATTGGCCAACCATGCAATAAATTCAATTGTTTAAAAGTGATGAGTTTACTTAACTCTTTATACACTTTAACTTTATTTTGATTATTTCCAACACCTTTGTGAAAATATTTCTCTTTTAACTTTTTGGGAATATCTTCAATTCTCTGATCATCATAGACACCATTTTTTCCTGCTGCTAAAACATTACTGTCAATATCTGTGGCCAATATTTTCACATCCCATTGGTCCAAGCTGTTTTTCATTGTTTCTAGTAATGTTATTGCAATACTATAGGGCTCCTCTCCTGTTGAACTTGCAGAAGACCAAATTCGTATCCTTTTATGATTCGTTAAGCTATTTTTAATAAGCTTTGGTAATTCATGCTGAACCATATAATCAAAATGATGCTGTTCACGAAAAAAACTTGTTAAGTTCGTTGTTATCGCATTTATAAAGTAATCTTTTTCTTTTTCAGGCTCTGCTTTTAATAAATCACAATATGTTGTAAATGTGGCGATTTTACGCTCTCGAATAATACGAGTTAATCGTCTGTAGACCATTTCCTTTTTACTAGCATTAAGCACAATACCCGCAATATCATAAACATATTGACAAAGAAAATTAAAATCCCCCTTACTTAGTTCAAATGCTTTATCACGATTTGTCATAAGTAAAGTTCTCTAAAACTCTTCCCATTCTTGGTCTGTTTCTATTTTAGAACGGTTTGATTTCGGCGCAGGTCTCGATTTTCTCGCCGGTGGTCGACTAATATGTTTAGCACGTCCGCGACGAACAGGCGTTCTCACTTCTGGTTCTGGTTCTGGTTCACTTGTATTATTAAAGAAGGCAACTTGATCTAGTAATGCTTGAGATTGTTCTTCCATCGACTTACTTGATGCAGCAGCTTCTTCAACTAAGGCCGCATTTTGCTGTGTCATTTCATCCATTTGACTCACCGCTACACTGACTTCTCCAATACCCGCTGATTGCTCTTTACTGGCACTATCAATATCACCAATCATCTTGCCAACTTCTTCAATAGCTGAGACTAACTCTGTGAAAGTTTGCCCAGTTTCATCAACTAATTTAGTTCCCTGACCGACAGCTTCTACACTGTCGTTGATTAAACCTTTAATTTCTTTCGCTGCGCCGGCTGAGCGTTGAGCTAAATTACGAACCTCTGCTGCTACAACCGCAAAACCACGGCCTTGTTCACCAGCTCTTGCGGCTTCAACAGCAGCATTTAGTGCGAGTAGATTTGTTTGAAAGGCAATTTCATCAATAACACTAATAATGTCGGCGATTTTTTTACTCGACTTATTAATATCACTCATTGCGGTAATAGCACTTTTCACAACAGCGCCGCCATTACTCGCTTTTTCCATAACTGAACTTGCTAAAATACTGGCCTCGGAAGCATTCTCTGCATTTTGTTGAACCGTGCTAGTAAGCTCTTCCATTGCAGAGGCTGTTTCCTCTAGACTTGATGCTTGAGATTCAGTTCTATGACTAAGTTCGTTATTACCTTCAGCTATTTCTCTAGCAGAATCAAAAACGTTGGTCGATGCTCCACGTATTTCTTCTACCATATTATTCAAGTTTTCTATTGAACCGTTCATAGCGTCTGCAAGTGCTAAGAATTCACCTGCGTATTCACCGTCCATCGTTTGTGTCAAGTCACCATCAGAAAGTGCTTGTGCAACATTAATAGCTTCATTTATGGGTTCTACAATCGCATCCATTAGACCATTTATATTATCACCGAGCCCCTTCATGAACCCTGTGTAATCTGAGGTTTCAATTCTGCTATCTAACTGACCTGATATCGCATCACTGATCATACTTTCAACTTGCGCTTGAGCATCTTTTTCTTCGGTTAAATCTAGCCATTGCACAGCGGTTCCAACATGGTTTCCTTCCTCATCTTTTAACGCTATTGCAATTAATTGGAAAGTCAGCCCCACTAAAGATATTTCTGTGTCATGTGGTAAATTATCTGGATTTCCTAATAAATTTTGTTGATGTGCAGGATTTCGATGGAAGGAATCAAAATTACTGCCTACCATGGTTTTGACACTAAATGAAGGTAACACTTTTTGAATTTTAGCTTCGCGTCGTGACAACATTTTACAAACTGAAGGATTAGCATAAACGATATTACCTTGAGTATCAGCCATCATCACATTCGTTGTCATACCTTCAAGGGTAGAGGTTAATCGTCCAACTTCAATTGATTTTTGACGGATATCAGTCACATTTCCCCATTCAAGTGCATTACCGATATATTCACCGGTAGCATTCATAATCGCAGTAACATTTAATTCAAAGGTAAGATCTTGCACTTGAATATCGGTTTGCCATGGTAAGTTATTTGGATCGTCTAGCAGTTTTCGTTGATGTGCAGGATTTTTATGAAAACCATCAATACAAGTGCCAATAATCGCATCTTCATCCGCACTAAAACCGGGAAAACTTTTAGCAAATGTCGCTTCATTTTCTTTCAACAAATCAAAAGTCGCTTTGTTAGCGTAGGTGATCAAAAAATCACGGTCGATCATCATGCTTGGCGTATTAGATTGATCAATAGCACCTTGCAACTGAACGGCTTTATTATTGTCTGCTCGGACCTGAGTCACATTCCCCCACTCAAGTGCATTACCAATATATTCGCCGGCAGCGTCCATAATTGCAGTAACATTCAATTCAAACGTTAAGTCTTGGACTTGAATATCAGTTTGCCATGGTAAGTTATTTGGATCGTCTAGCAGTTTTCGTTGATGTGCAGGATTTTTATGAAAACCATCAATACAAGCGCCAATAATCGCATCTTCATCCGCACTAAAACCGGGGAAACTTTTAGCGAAGGTCGCTTCATTTTCTTTCAATAAATCAAAAGTCGCTTTGTTAGCGTAGGTGATAAGAAAATCACGGTCAATCATCATGCTTGGCGTATTTGATTGGTCAATCGCACCTTGCAATTGCACCGCACGGTCACTTTCGAAACGAACTTTCGTTACATCACTCCATTCAAGTGAATTACCTATATAATCGCCATTTTCACTAGTAATAGCAGTTACATTTAATTCCATAGTTAAGTGTTCAATTTGAATATCGGTGGTGTAAGGTAAGTTATTTGGATCGTCAAGTAATTTTCGTTGATGTGCAGGGTTTGTATGAAACCCATCAATACAGTAACCAATGATTACACCTTTATCTGCTTTGAAATCAAGCCATTTTTTCTGAAAAGTAGCCTCATGGGACTTTAATAATTTCATAGTAGATTCATTTACATAAGTGATAATAAAGTCTCTATCTATCATCATAAATGCGGTGCCAGACTGTTCTAATGCTCCCTGAAAAAATGCATATTTCCCATCATTGTTATTACGCATAGTGTTTCCTGCCAATTTGATTTTTTCAACTATGACTGCCTCTGCAGCTTCTATCATTGTTCTTGCTAGTAAGTCGTAAACAGCCGTCCATGCTTTTTTTACATTTAACGTAAAATCATCTCCTAAACTTGTTTCTAACGTTTTAAGTAAAGCGCCACCAACAGTATCGTAATGAACTGAAGTTACGCCGTAATCAACATGTCTTTCACCAAGTTTTTTTACTGCAGGAATGAGTTTTTCGGGACTATCTAATAATTTGACTGCGGTATCAAGCATTGTCATTAACTTGTTACCTTGTTCGGTCATATTACTTTTGAATAGAGGTTTTAACGAAGAGTCCATGTCAAACAAGGTGCTATAAAACATTTCCGCTGCTTGCGGAGCAACTGGCTTCACTTTAGCCCATGACTCTTGAACTAAACTAATTTGTTTGGGTGTCATAATTTTTATCCACCTTTTCTTTTTAACCGCCTAATTAAAATCTGATTTTTACAATAATCTCTAACTTTTGGCCACTATTTTATCTAATGACCGTGAATTAACATCTCTATTGTCAACCTGATAAAGTTCGTTCTGATCTAATAAACTATTACTGTCTAGTAAGATAATTAACTTATCTTCAATAGTTGCTAACCCCTGTAAAAAACACCGATCAATATTGTTGCCAAATGCAGGTGGTGTTCGTATTGATTTTTTGTCAAACTTATATACTTCTGATACTGCATCTACAACAATACCAACAGCCATCGATTTTTGATTATTTTGATTATTTTGATTATTTTGATTATTTTGATTATTTTGATTATTTTGATTACGTAAAATAATGGTAACTGTTTGCTCATTGTACGCTAAAGGTTCTTGACCAAAACGCTGTCTCAAATCAATAATTGGTATAATAATGCCACGTAAGTTGATAACACCTTTTATATAGTCAGGCTTGTTTGGTAACTCCGTAACTGAGCTCCAAACGCGTATCTCTTGTACACATAAAATATCAACGCCGTACTCTTCGCCATTTAATACAAAGGTGAGATATTCTTGCTCTTGTTCCATAGTATCTTCCTTTATCAGCTTATTTGATGCTGTTCAACAGCTTGTAAAGCTTTGACATTAAGTATCGTAACAACGTTTTCGCCTACATTGACTAACCCATCAAGGTAATTTTGTGGTACGTAACCTCCAAAAGCGGGAGCCGGTTTTATTTCATTCGTTTCTACATTTAATACATCGGAAACGGCATCAACAACAAAACCAATAGTGCGTGTTTTCTCTTCCGTTTCAACGGTGAGTACTATTACTACCGTTGTTTCACAATAGACGGCTTCACCAATATTAAATTTCATTCGCAGGTCAACAATAGGAACAATAATACCGCGCATATTTATCACCCCTTTTATATAACGAGGTGAATTAGGAATACGGGTTGGGTTTTCCCAACTGCGAATTTCTTCTACACATAAAATATCAACCGCGTATTGCTCATCTGCTAATAAAAATGTGAGGTATTGTTGACCACTGGTTATAAAGTCAATTCCTTCAAGGGAATATTCCCCCTCAACAGGAACGTCTTCAGCTAACATTTGAATATCCATTAAGAGATCACTCCTTCAGATATTGACTGTGTAGTTTGGGATTGAACTGTTGATCGATGTTTTTGATTCAATTGCGCCTTAGCAAGCGCCATAGAAATAATACCAGGCACATCTAAAATCATGGCAACAGAACCATCACCTAAAATGGTTGCTCCAGAAACGCCTTCAACTTGTTGGTAGTTATCATTCAAACTTTTTATAACGACTTGCTGTTGAGCAAGTAAATCATCAACCATCAAGCCTATTTTCTGACCATCCGCTTCAACAACCACTAATAATGATTTTTCAATGTTTTCAAATTCACACGGGATATTAAACAATTGATACACGGGGATAACAGGCACATTATCCTCACGAAGGCGATAAAGTACCATATCGCCAGACACTCTATTAATAAGCTCTTTTTGTGGCTGTAAAGATTCAACAATAGTAATGAGAGGAATAATATAAGTTTCAGTGCCAACCTGTACAAGTTGCCCATCTAAAATGGCAAGCGTAAGCGGTAAGTTGACACGAAAGGTACTTCCCTTCCCTTGTTCTGATTCAACTTGAATACGTCCACCCAAGGACTGAATGTTCTTTTTAACCACATCCATACCAACACCACGACCAGAAATATCACTGATTTCTTTTGCTGTAGAGAAACCGGGTTCGAAGAGTAAATCAAAGGTTTGAGCGTCAGTAAGTATCGTATTTTCATCGACAATGCCTTTCTCTAGGGCCTTATTAAAAACTGCTTCACGGTTGATTCCAGCACCATCATCTTTAATTTCTATAACAATACTGCCGCCTTGATGATAAGCGTTTAACATAATGGTGCCCTTTTCAGGTTTACCATTCGCTAATCGAACTTCAGCAGATTCAATACCATGGTCAACAGCATTACGTACTAAATGAACAAGTGGGTCGCCAATTTGTTCCATGACGGTTTTATCTAATTCGGTTTGCTCACCTTTTAAAATGAGCTCAATTTCTTTACCTGTTTTTTTAGATAAATCGTGAACGAGTCTTGGAAACCGATTGAATGCAAAGCTAATAGGAAGCATGCGAATACGCATAACACTTTCTTGTAACTCTTTCGTGTTTTGTAGCAACTGCTCTAAACCTGAATTAAGGCGTTCAACTTTAGATAAATCAAAATCATTACCTAGTTCAGATAACATAGATTGAGTAATAACTAATTCACCCACTAAATTAATTAAACTATCCACTTTATCGACACCTACACGAATAGAACCCAGGTCATTTTTAGCTTTACTTGAAGGTTTTTCAGCACTGTTAGGAGGAGTAACTGCAGGTTTGTCACTTGTTGGGGGTAATGGAATTAGTTCAGGTTCTGCAATAGTATTTAGTGCGGGTGATTTTTCCGAAATTGATACTTCTAAAGTTGGTAAAATACGGTGAATTTGTTCTTCTTTTGTAATGATTAATTCGCATTCGTCTTCGACCCATTCAAACACTTCTTTTATTTCGTCTTCGCTTGCAATTGACTGAAGTGTGAGGTCCCAACTTAAATAAACTTCTTCTGCATCGATATCATTCAGAGCCGGAAGTTCTGTTGCGCAAGCGACTATAGCGACTTCTCCTAAGTCAGCTAAAGCATTAAAAAGTAATAAAGGGTCATTACCCGTTTGTACTAAGTGATGTTCAGGAATAAATTTAATGTGCCAAGTAGCAGAATCGTCAATGTCGGTATCAACAACGTCTGAACTATTAATGGTTAAAGGTTCGCTTACTTCTACCCCACCAGCAGCTAAGGTTTTTTCTAACAATACTGATGTTTCAATTATTTTTGATGTATCACATTCTACTTCATCACGTATTGACTCAATGAGTAAACGCATACAATCAACAGAATCTAATAATAATTCAACATCATCTTGTTGAATATTACGTCTTCCATCACGCATTTCATCAAGTAATGTTTCAACTAAATGCGTAAATTCAGTGACATTATTAAAACCAAAAGTACCCGCACCACCTTTTATTGAGTGCGCTGCACGAAAAATTGAATTAATTGTTTCATCGTCTCCTTGCTCTAAACCCAGCAAGCTCGACTCCATTAATTCGAGGCCTTCAAAGCTTTCTTCTAAAAAACTTGGAATAAACTGCGATAGATCTACACTCATAATAACGTTACCTAACAACCCTTTTAATAGTTGCTAATAATTTTTCGGGGTTAAAAGGTTTGACCAACCAGCCAGTAGCTCCTGCTGCTTTACCACGCACTTTCATATCTCCGGAGCTTTCTGTGGTTAACATCAAAATAGGTGTAAATTTGAAATTTGATAGTTTTCGTAATTCTTGACAAAGAATTATACCATCCATAATGGGCATGTTTACGTCGGAAATAACCAAATCAAACGTGGCTCCTTGTGCTTTATTTAAGCCATCTTGCCCATCTTTTGCCTCAACCGTTTCATAACCGGCACTCTTTAATGTGAAGCTAACCATATCGCGAATAGAGTTAGAGTCGTCTACAACCAATACTTTGGTCATGTATATTTCCTTTTTAAGCTGAAGATAACGGCAAAGACTTAATCATAATTAAGCATTCAGGTATTGATTTAAAATCGCTTCGTTAATCCCTAGTTTCTTAACACTTTTTTGAATTACTGAAGAAGTTGAACTCCAAATAAGTTCTTTATTATTAGCCACGATGTAAGTTACCGCAGCTAATAATAATTGGACGCCCACTGTATCGATATGAATTAACTCACTATCATCAAAACTAATGACATCATTTTCATCAATTTCTATAAGAAGCTTTACTTTACAGTCGCTAACTTGAGCAATCGTTAATTGAGCCGGTAATTTAAACATTTAATCCCTTATGTATACGCATAAAAATAACTAACCTATAAATAAACATAAGACAATAATAATTAACTGCAAGTTTATTATTATAATAAATTTGCTACTTTTTAGGTGTTTACGAAATTTCAATAAAACATATTGATAATACACATAAAATTAGTAAGGTTTATTTTAATGAATATATTGCTTTCCCTGTTTACAATTATTATGGTTGAAAGAATATGAATTATTGAGAATGAAAATGTCACAAGAGAGTCACAAAGTACCAAGCCAAGTATTTCGTTGGTTTGAGAAAATGAAAAGTAACTACGAACAGAGTGTTCAAGGTGTTTTACAACGATTCGAACAATATAGTCACAGCCAACAATTAAGAATAGATCAAGCTAATCAATCTACTATTGATAATTTAAAACAGTCTCATCAAAAGCTACTCTCTTTTCAGAGTGATCGAATTAATCAGTTGAGTCATGATGTAAAATATTACAAAGACCAAATGGCTAAACAACAGCAAACGATAGAACAACTTAATGGCCGCTATGATGCGGTAATGAGCTGTTTACTTACCGAGAAAAGAAAAGACATTGATATTCGAGATGTTTTTTCTGATGATGACTTTGTAAAAAGTAAGCCAAATGACTTCATTGAAAGTATTGAAGATAGCAATATTTCAAATCCAGCCTCTGATGATATTAACGATGAACATGCAAGTAAGAATAAAGATAACAGCATTATTGATGACAATAAGGGGACGACATTAAATCAAGATAATAACAATCTTTTCGACCAAGGCATTTTAAAAAGAGAACAAGGTGATATTAAAGAAGCTTTTCAATTATTTGAGCAAGCAGCTAAGCTTGGACATCCACAATCAATGGGTGCTATGGGACGTTCATTTTTCTTAGGTGAAGGCACAAAAGAAAATCATTCAATGGGGTTAGCCTGGCTTATTCATGCGGCGAAACAAGAGTTACCACAAGCGGTGGTTAGAGTGAAGAAATTTCAGCAAAATGATCCCGAACTATATGAAGAAGCGATGAAATTAGTGGATCATCTCTAGTTTATTTAGTGATAAATGGAAAATTTTATAATACGTAGCCGGATTAACAACACAACCACCAAAGTGTATATTGTATAAAATAATAATGTCATAATACCAAAATCGTAAATATAATTTTTGGAACATGAAATGATACAAAAAATGACTATAGGTTTAGGTGGCTCGGAAGCAGTTACAGAGCTAGCCAAACTTAGTAAAATGACAGATGATGTTCAGCCTATTTCATCAAACGAATTTCAATCACGTATTTCAAAAGCTCAGCAATTAATGAGAATCAATAATATTGAGGCAACTTATTTAGACGCTGGTACCAACCTGTATTATTTTACAGGAACAAAATGGTATGCAAGTGAACGTATGGTGGGCGCAATAATCCCACAAAAAGGCGATATTCAATATATTACTCCCTCTTTTGAAGTGGATACTTTAGACCAATACATGGTCATAAAAGGGAAAATTAATGGTTGGCAAGAGCATGAAAGCCCTTATCAATTATTTATCAAAATTTTAAATAACATGGGGATTGATTCAGGAAAAATTGCACTTGACGAATCAACTTCATTCTTCATTGCTGATGGCATCAAAAAATGCACAGACAATGACAATAATAATTATCAACTTATTGATGCAAAACCTATCACAGCGGGTTGTCGCAGCGAAAAATCATCAAATGAAATTGCGCTATTGCAACAAGCAAAACATATGACAATGGAAGTTCATAAAGCTGTTGCAAGAATCTTATATCAGGGTATCAGTACTCAAGAAGTTACTAATTTTATTCATCAAGCTCATATAAAAGTTGGAGCGCCTGCTGGTTCTTATTTTTGCATTGTTTTATTTGGC
The DNA here is from genome assembly GCA_041890515.1 of Alteromonadaceae bacterium. Taxonomy (GTDB): domain Bacteria; phylum Pseudomonadota; class Gammaproteobacteria; order Enterobacterales; family Alteromonadaceae; genus Colwellia_A. The sequence continues at coordinate 3,329 of JASDWX010000013.1, read as the reverse complement.
AAAGATTCATCCTACCCACACGGTGTTAAAACACCCAAAACTTTAGCATTAAATGACATTGTACTAATCGACACAGGTTGTCAGTTAGAAGGATACAATTCAGACATAACACGTACTTATGTTTTTGGTGAAGCTAACGCACGTCAACGCGAAATGTGGTTGATAGAGAAAAATGCTCAAATAAGTGCTTTTAATGCAGCAAAAATTGGTGTTTCTTGTGGGGATGTGGATATTGCTGCTCGTGATTATTTAGCGAGCCAAGATATGGGACCTGATTACCAAACGCCTGGTTGTCCGCATAGAACTGGCCACGGTATAGGTTTAGATATTCACGAGTGGCCTTATTTAGTACGTAGCGATAAAACATTACTCACGGTTGGTATGTGCTTCTCAAATGAACCTATGCTGGTATTACCAAATGAATTTGGTGTTCGCCTTGAAGATCATTTTTATATGACAGAAACAGGTGCTAAATGGTTTACTGAACCATCGCATTCAATTGATGACCCATTTGGTTTAATGAAATAACCCCACACATTTATAGGTGAGAATGAATGATTGTTATCATACATTCTCATCACTCATATTTTGCTTTTTAAAATAAGTAATCAACTTTGAATAAATTATTGTTTGGCTAATGACTTAGCTTTGAGTAGAATAAATTCATACTCAAAAAATAAAATTTAATTGTTGATACTATGCATGCACTTTTTGAATACCTGCCGCTAGTTGTTTTCTTTATTGTTTATCAAGTAATGGATATTTACTGGGCAACAGGTGCATTAATTGCCCTAGCAGCAGCGCAAATAATTTACTATCTCATCAAAAAAGAACCTATCCCTAAGCGTACATTAATCTTTTTTGTGCTTATTGCTTTATTTGGCGGTTTGACCATATTTTTACACGATGATATATTCCTAAAATGGAAAGTAACCATTATTAATTTATTTTTCGCTATTACACTCATCATCAGTGATAAGTTCTTTAATAAAAACATCATAAAAAGTTTCCTCAATGAGGCGTTGGCTCTACCCGAAAATATTTGGGGAAAACTTAATGTAGCCTGGGCTTTATTTTTCGCCGCATCTGCATTTTTAAACTTATACGTTGCTTTTAATTTTGACCAAGATACTTGGGTAAATTTCAAAGTATTTGGGTTAACTGGCTTAATGTTGATTTTTTCTATCGGTTGTATTATATCAATATCAAAACACTTACCTGACGATGATGAAGATAGAGAGCATAAAACGAATGAATCAGTTGAAGAAAAAAATAGTCAATAAACCGAACCATCACCCCTCAATTTATGGAAAGTAAATGTTTTATCTAATTTATTCAGAAGACGTAGAAAATAGCTTAGCACAAAGAATGTCGGTACGTGAACAACACTTAGTTCGCTTAAGACAATTACAGGATCAAGGACGTTTATTAATTGCCGGACCTTGTCCAGCTATTGATAATGAAAATCCTGGAGAAGCTGGCTTTACAGGTTCTCTAATTGTTGCTGAATTTAATAGTCTAATAGATGCACAATCATGGGCAGATAAAGACCCATACATTGAAGCCGGTGTTTATAAAAAAGTGACTGTAAAACCTTACAAAAAAGTTTTGCCTGCATAAACTTAAGCGATTATAATTTTATGCGAATACATTACTGAAGAAAAATTTAGAAACTTAATGAAGAGTATGATGAATAAATTTTCTACCTACAGTTTAGCTTTAGCCTTTTGCTTATTATCGAGTGTGAGCTATGCAAAAAAGTCAATTGAACATTGCGAAGCAACACAGGAAACAACTTCAGGTTTATCAAGTTGTTTAGATACAGTAAAAGCATCAATAGATAGAGAATTACAAACGTGGATAAACAACCAAGTTTTTATTCTCGAAGAATTTGCATTAACAACCGGACGGCGTTCTGCATTAGACATGTTCAAACGCTCCCAACGTAATTTCATTACCTTCAGAGAAAATGATTGTCGATGGCAATATCTTGCTATTTCACCAAATACTGGCGCAGCATCCGCTTACAAAAAGTGTTATATTTTGGTCAGTAAAGCTCGTATCAATGAACTAGAACGAATTAATCCTTAATTATAAAATTAGCGCTTCAACATTACTAAGCGCTAATTTTATCGCTATATACGTTTCATACTCCTTTTTTATTTTATTACTTCTGTTTTTTTACAGACCTTACTCTCGGAAAATATTCGTCATTAATAACCGATAAATTATCAAATAAATAACACACGCCACCGTGATAAGTGAAAATCCTATTCCTGCAAATAAATCTGGCGCTTTCATTAAACTGCTCATTAGCGACTCTTGATAATAAAAAAACCACTGATGATCATCTGGAAATACAACGGTATGTAAATAGTAAAATATCTCTGTAAAACCGAAGATACTAAACATTAATAACAACACAATACCGGGTATAATAACCGCGATGAATTGTTCTTTCTTAAGTGGTTTTGGCTGTTTAAAACGATAGACACCTACAATAACAACAAATAATAATAATATGTTAATAACTGATGCAGAGCGTAATTTATTAACTAGATCACTTACGTCTCGTAAATGCACAACCTCTGCAGTTGTTAGCAGTAATTTAATTTCTTTTTCTTCATTTTCGTAGCTGAGCTTTGCTAACCCTGCACCGTTATTATTAATTTCGTAGACGATTTGATTGAAACTAGTAAAGTGCTGTTGAGTCGTGGTGTTTGCAAAATCTTTTTTACCTTGAGTATTCTGTGGTACATAAGTTTTAATCGTTTGTTCTATATTGAGCTGTGAATACCAGAACTCATAAAAAAAGTTAGCACTTTTATTGACTTGCCAACTTAAGCCCAATGAAAAAACCAACAAAAATAAACATAAGAAAAACCACAACAAATTAGCTAAGCTTCTATTTTTTATTGATGAACTGCTCATAATTAAAATTCAAACTCAATGGCTACATGTAAATTAGCGTCTGAATGGCACACCAAAACCATCCTTTGGCACAGTGAAAACCATTAAGCTGAAACATGAAGTTCTTCTCATTGAAACAGGCATGGTTTTTCTATTTTTAATAGTAACTAATTTATCTTATTTCTATTTAATTTAAGTTAAATTAATTAGTTATGAAATTTAGCGTTCTCTATCCTGACGATAGCATAGGATATTGTTAAAGACCATTTATGCGTTAAAAACATCCTAAACTGGTGTTAACGTTATTGGCAAAACTCACCTCAATTCCTTAAGATATAAGCCTGTTTTTTTTATTGAGGCAAAAGTGTAATGGTCAACTGAATCTGGAGAGTATTTAAGCCACTTTTTTCAATTCATTT
>JASDWX010000012.1:0-7351 GCA_041890515.1 Alteromonadaceae bacterium | reverse complement strand
AAACGAGTGGTACAAAAATGAGTAGAGAAATTAATATGATTAATAATGTAATGTGACTTTTCATCAGAATGTAAATCTATGAATTTATAAGTTTATAATAATTCATCATAACATGTGAAAATAGCTGTTGCGATGCCCTTTACCCGCTAGTAGTGCTTTGTTAAGATTACCAACACTTATATACTGAATTACCGAAAGGCCAAGAAGATGCCATCAATGGATATCGTTTCCGAAATTAATTTGGAAGAAGTAAGAAATGCAACGGAAAATTGTAAGAGAGAATTAGAAACTCGTTTTGATTTTCGCGGTGTAGAAGCGAGTATCGAATGGAAAAAGCCAAACATAGTCTTAAAAGCTGAACTTGACTTTCAAGTGAGACAATTAGTCGATATGGTGCGTGGACAGCTAGCAAAACGTCAAATAGACGCCAAAGCTTTAACACTTTCCAATACAGTGCATTCAGGTAAAACATTTACTCAAGAATTGTCATTTAAAGAAGGTATTGAGCAACCAATCGCTAAAAAAGTGGTTAAGCTCATTAAAGACAGTAAGTTAAAAGTACAAGCTGCTATTCAGGGTGAACAAGTGCGTGTTACCGGTAAGAAGCGTGATGATTTACAAGCTGTGATGCAATTAATTCGTGAAGCGGAAGGTGACGGTGATCTTGACCAGTCATTTCAGTTTAATAATTTCCGAGACTAATGCCTGCTGAAATACGTTTAGCGCATGAGTTTTATAAGTTAAACTTTTCTGACGACATAAAAACAGCACATATTGTGCTGTTTTTTTATGCAGAAACGTTTTGATTTACTCTTAGAGTAACCTTATCTTTACATGCGATACACGATTATAGTGACAAATTGCTAAGATTTACGTAATTAACACTGTTTATTTGTGAGTACATTAAGTAGATTAACCGCATTCTAAAAATAATAAAGATTACGTTAATGAGTGCATCAAGAGGTGAGTTTAGTTCTCGCATTGGTTTTATCATGGCAGCGGCAGGCTCGGCTGTTGGTTTAGGAAATATTTGGGGATTCCCAACGCAAACAGCGAGTAATGGTGGTGCTGCTTTTGTTTTGGTTTATCTTGTCTTAGCATTTTGTTTAGCTTATCCCGCTTTTATGGCTGAACTGCTTATTGGCCGATACGGTCAAGCGAATGCGGTCACATCATTGCAAAAAATGTCTCGTACCCTTTTTCATAAACGGTTTGCTTTCTTTGTTGGTTTTGGTGGTGTTATTTGTGCAGCGCTAATACTCAGCTTTTATGGCATCCTGGCAGGATGGATGATGTCGTATGCTATTGAACCTGTAGCGAGAATTGCCGGTGTAACTAACGTTGCTGATTGGGTTATTAGCCAATCCTTTATCCGTAATGCTCTTTTCACGGCAATTTTTATGTTCTTAACTATTTTCATTATCCAAAAAGGTGTTGAAGACGGTATTGAAAAATGGTCGAAGCGATTAATGCCACTGTTAATTGTTTTATTGATTATTCTAATTGGTTACGTTTTGACGCTTGATGGCGCTAGTGAAGGGTTGAATGCTTATTTAAACCCAGATTTTTCCCGAATTTTTGAACCTGATTTATTAATAAGCGCACTCGGACAAGCTTTTTTCTCTCTGTCGCTTGGTACAAGTGTCATGATTATCTACGGTTCATATATTTCTAAGAAAGAAAATTTAGTCACTCTTGGTGCACAAGTTACGCTCATTGATGTATCTATTGCTTTTTTAGCGGGTTTATTAATTATTCCTGCAATGTACGTAGCACAAGCACAAGGCGTAACCATTTTTGCTGACGATGGTAGTTTAGTGTCAGGGCCAGGACTTGTTTTTGCCGTACTGCCTAGTTTATTTTCTTCAATGGGCTATATGGGATTTTTTGTCGCTTTTACCTTTTTTGTCTTAATGTCGGTAGCGGCATTAACATCATCGATATCTATGCTTGAAGGTCCAGTGTCTTATGTTGTTGAACGACATGGTATGGCTCGAAAAAAAGCGACTAAGATTATTGGTTTTATTATTTTCTTGATCAGTATTGGCATTATCAGCAATGTTGATGTGATGTTGGGCTTAGTTGCTACGATAGCTACCGAATACGGACAACCGATTATTGCGATGTTATGTTGTATTTTCGTTGGGTGGATTTGGCACAGAAATGATGTGTTAATGGAATTAAAAGAAGGCAATGATAACGCGGAGCACAGCGTTTTTTGGAAAATTTGGCCTTGGTATACTAAATTTGTTTGCCCTACAGCAATCGGCATAGTATTTCTTCATTCACTGAAGCTTTTTTAAAAAACTGTAACATCGTCGTTCCTTGTCATGATTGACAGAGAACGACGATGTTCAAAACTAAAACTAAAACTAAAACTAAAACTAAAACTAAAACTTTAAGTCACAAACTCTTTTATTTCAGATAATGTTACTACACCTACTTTGGCATTAATTAGCTCACCATTCTCTATTAATAATAACGTTGGAATACCTCTAATTCTAAATTTGGCCATTAATTCTTGAGCATTGTCTGCATTAACCTTTACCACTTTTAACGCATTAAACTCGGTTGAAATTTGATCTACAATAGGTGAAATCATTTTACATGGTCCACACCATAGTGCATAAAAATCAACGAGAATTTTGCCATTATGCTGTTCAACTTCAGTCACGAATTGCTCACTGTTTACTTCTATTACATTACTCATTTCCTACTCCTATTGGGATAAATTGTTTCAACGAGAAGAAGCTTATCTGACTCCACTTTACATGATTAGCCGGGCTTAATAGAATTGATTGTTCTATTTATAGAACGATTAGGTTGTATGTATGGAAAATTTAGATAATTGCTCACTGTTTATAACAATTGTTGAGTCTGGATCTTTAACATCAGCTGCCCATATACTTGGCCTTCCTAAATCAAAATTAAGCCAGCGTTTGGCTTTGCTTGAAAATGAATTAGGCAGCCAATTATTGGTGAGAACAGCACGAACTCAACAATTAACAGAGGCAGGGGAACAGTTATTTATAGCCTGTAAACCACAGCTAGAGGGTTTAAAGAGTGCTGAAGCAAGTATTAGCGACTTTGCTACTCTGCCTAAAGGAAAGCTTAAAATATTACTCCCGTTAGAATTTTTTAATCAAATAATGGCTGAACTCATTTCTGAGTTTGCCCTGATTTATCCGGATGTATCCATACATTGCCAACATTATTCTGAAGAAATTCCAGAACAGGATTTAAGCTTTGATTTGATTTTTGTATTACATGAGTAAACATTACCGGCGTCAAACTGGATTGCTAAAACCTTATTAAGCTTTCCTCAAGCAATTTATTGTGCGGCTACTAGTTTTCAATCTGAAAAAAGAACACCAGAGGAACGTATTGCACGTCAATGTATTTTGTCGCAAGAGAATCAATTATGGCCATTTCGAGGTGACAATGACACGACAGTGATTGAGCCTAATACCTTTAGGGTGTTATCAAACCCTGAAATGCAACTTGCGGCGGTAAAGCGAAACTTAGGATTAGCCAAATTACCCGAATATTTGGTCCAAGGTGATAATCAAAGTCATTTAGTTAAACCGGTAAACTTAACGAGTGCTCCGGTTGCTCAACAATTATCAATACTTTATCAAAGTCGACGTTTTCCTAAAAAAACGCGTGTGTTTCTTGATTTCTTTCAAAGTAACATAGGTTGTTTTTAGCTTGATTTATATCATTAGTTAATATTTGGCCAACCAAGTGACCAAGGTTCGTTGATACGTTCTAATTGTTGCTGGCAAGGTTCACTTAGGAACTGATCACCAAAAGAAGGTAGAAGCACATACTGAAAGGTTTGCAGGTTTAAAGTAAACTTAAGCGCATAAGCATGTAAATAACCACGCTGTTCTTGGTAAGCGTGTTGTGTTGCATAAAGGGGATCTCCAAGTATCGGCGAACCTATGCTTGATAAAGCAACGCGAAGTTGATGAGTTTTTCCACTGGATGGTTTTAACAAATAAAGGCGATTTCCATCGTTGAGTGAATATGACATAAACTGCGTAATAGCTGGGTTTACTTGGCTACGTAACATTTTCCACATACCACGTCGGCTTTTTTCCATATCACCCTTGATTAAACCTTGTTTTTTCTTAGGCTTTTTATTACTCACCGCGAGATAATATTTTTCTACTTTATGTTGTTCAAACATCGTCTGGAACTGTTGAGCGGTTGTTAAATTTTTTGCAAAAATTAACAACCCAGACGTCATTTTATCAAGGCGATGAACAGGAAATAATTCAGTAAACCTATTTTGAAGTTTACCGTGATTTTTTACTTGATTGAAAAACCCATGATCCAGGTTACCTTCATCATGAAAGTTAACATTTGCAGGTTTCTCTGCAATGATAAAATCAGCGTGTTCAAAAATCAGATTAATCGGTTGCACTTATGAAAGTCCTAAGCCGACAAAAATATAAAGAATAATTGTGATTACCGCACCAAATAAAGCGTAGGGCAGTTGTGTCTTTACATGTTCGAAATGATCACAACCACTGGCAATTGATGCCACAACGGTCGTATCAGAAATAGGAGAAGCGTGATCACCAAATACGCCACCACCTAACACAGCCGCAACTAAAAATTCTATAGGTAAACCACTTTGCTGAGCTATCGGTACAGCAATAGGCACTAATATTGCGAAAGTCCCCCAAGATGTTCCTGTTGCAAAAGCCATTAACGCTGCGGCAATAAAAATAACAGGGGCCATTAAATATAAAGGTAACTCAACATTGAACAATTCACTGACATAAATCCCTGTGCCTAAGCCTTTTATTGCCGCACCAAAAGCAAAAGACAATACGAGTATGGCTACAGCCGGGAACATGTGTTTAATGCCTTCTGCAGAGCTTGAGGTAATCTCTTTAAAGTTAAGTAGTTTGTGAAAAGTAATTAATAAAACAAGTAAAATAAAAGAAGTGGTGATCGACCAAAAAACAGAGAATGAGCCTGAACCTCGACGTATATCACCATCTCCTGTTATCCACAATAAAACTAAAGTGAGTAAAAGTAGTGACAGTAATGGTAGCCACATTACATAAGCAGGAGCTGTTTTGTTGACTAAGTCTCGTTGTTGCTCCTTGACCAACGACTCTGCTTTTCTCATTGGGCCATAAATTTTGCCGCTGTAAGCGGTATAAAAAGCTAATAAAATAGCAATGATTGCATAAAAGTTGTAACTAACAGTACCAATTAATACGCCAACAGAATCAGCAAGTTGATAATCATCTAATAAGCCTAAAACATAGGCGCCCCAGCCATTAACTAATAATAATATACTTACTGGTGCGCATGTTGAATCGATAAGGTATGCCAGTTTTGCGCGACTCATTTGATATTTATCAAATAACTTTTGGCTTGCCATACCCGCAGTAAACATACTTAAGTTAGTGTCAGTAAATATACTCGTACCTATAATGGTCGGCAGCATACTGGCTTGCCGAGCATTTTTTACCAAATTTAATGACGCAAGCTTTTCGATAAAGCCATTCACCGCACCTGATTTATTCATCAAGGTGACTAAAGAGCCGATTAATAGGCTAAAGCTAATAATGTAAAGGTTACTGGTAGAGCTAAATACAGCACCAATTGCGAGTAAACCATCAGTTAAACCATTTATTAATTGCCAGTTTGTTGACATTAATGTCGCTAAAATTAAACCGCAAAATAAGGCTAATAACGCATTTTTTCGCCAAACAGCAATAATGATTGCAACAAGTGGGGGAAGTAATGATAAAGGACTATCTTGCATGATTTAATATATTTTCTTATTATTATTTTGTTGAACACTTTACCGTAAGCGCAAATGTTTAGAAACTGCTTTGACAACCGATTATGTTTTATTTTAAAAATATATGTTGAGTAGCACGGTCTGATGTTTTTAGAAATAGAACACAAATCAAATAGGGCACTAAATCAGTACGATTAGTTTGTTTATTTTAAGATCGCACTTTAGATTGGCTTTTAATACGTTAAAGGATTGAAAAGCTAATTATTACCCTCAAATAGTGAACAGTAGCTTACGCTTAATGTATTAGGGATTATTTTGAAACTTTCTTTTAATGACTATGTAATGGCATTTAGCCAAGACGAACATCTATCTTCGTTAACCGGTATTGGACGAGGGATAGAACGTGAAGGATTACGCGTTTTGCCGGAAGGGCGTTTGTCATTGCAACCCCATCATGAAAACTTAGGCTCGGCGTTGACCCATCCTTATATCACCACGGACTATTCAGAAACATTATTAGAGTTTATTACTCCCGTAAGTTTTGATGCCGAAACGACCATTGCACAGCTGCAAGATATTCAAAAATATACCTTAAGCCAAATTGATGGAGAATTGCTGTGGCCAATGAGTATGCCTTGTTTTGTTGATGATGAAGACGCAATACCACTGGCAAACTATGGCTCATCAAATGTAGGTTTAATGAAAACTGCATATCGTCAGGGCTTAAAGAATCGTTACGGTAGTATGATGCAGGTTATTTCTGGTATTCATTTCAACTTCTCATTTTCACAAAACTTTTGGCAAAGCTTGCAAAATATTTCAGAAAATAATGCGCCAATAAATGATTTTATATCAGAAAAATATTTTGCATTATTACGTAATTACAAACGCTATTGTTGGTTGATACCTTATCTTTACGGTAGCTCGCCAACAATTTGTGGTTCATTCCTTAAAAATAAAGCCACTTCCTTGCCTTTTAAAAAGTCTGCGAGTGGGTATATGTATCTAGAATACGCGACTTCATTAAGAATGAGTGATTTAGGTTACACAAACAGTGAACAGTCTTCATTACAAATTTGTTATAACGACTTAGATGGTTATTTAGATGGTGTGCAAAATGCGATCAATTTACCTTCTGAACAATTTGCGGAGTTAGGCATAAAAGTTGACGGAAAGTATCAACAACTTAATAGCAATATTCTCCAGATTGAAAATGAACTTTACGCCCCTATTCGTCCAAAACAAGTCGCTAGATCAGGAGAGAAACCGTCTGAGGCTTTAAGAAATAGGGGCGTTGAATATATTGAAGTTCGTGCCCTTGATGTTAATCCGTTCTCTGATACTGGTATAAGCATTGAACAAGTTTACTTTCTTGATATTTTTATTACCTATTGCGCTTTAGCCGATAGTCCGTTATTTAACGGCGAGCAACAGAAAAACTGTGATGCTAATATGGATGAAGTGGTTGTTCGTGGAAGGGACCCACAGTTACTTATCAATGATGATGGTTGTGATCGGTCAGTTAAAGAGTGGGGAATAGAAATTTTCGAAGATATGCAGAAAGTTGCTGAACTTTTAGAT
>JASDWX010000011.1:17617-32878 GCA_041890515.1 Alteromonadaceae bacterium | reverse complement strand
TTGTTTGGATGCTCAACTACCTGACTTGTTAGGTTTAGGCAGAGAGCACGATGTAAACTCTCCAACATACGATGGTGGACCTACAGTGCCAAGAAATGCTCCCACAACCTTTAATATTGGTGGGTGGGATCAGTTTATATTTCACGATGGCCGTGTAGAAAGTATAGGAAAAACGACAGGAAAAAATGGTCATGATGGTGTGGGTATTCGAACACCCGACAGCAGTTTTGGTATAGCTGACCCTAAAGCAGGTAGTTCATTAACTCAGGCACAAGCTCGATTCCCTGTAACATCCAATGAAGAAATGAAAGGATTTAATCATTTAACTAAAAATAATCAAGAAATGAGAGATTACTTGGCAGGACGCTTAGGTGGATTCAGTGAAGCAGAAACAGAATTAAGCGATCATTCTTTTTGGCTCGATAAATTTAAAGAAGCCTTTCAACAACCAAATGCAAACTCAGAGCAGCTTATCACAGAGCAAAATATATCGTTTGCTATTGCACAATATGAATTGTCTCAAGTATTTTCAGCCACTCCGTGGTTACACTACATTGAAGGAGATACGTCAGCATTAACCGATTCAGCAAAACGTGGTGCAATACTCTTTTATCAAAGCGAAGAACAAGGCGGCGCCAATTGCGCTTTTTGCCACTCAGGTGATTTTTTTACGGATGAAAAATTTCATAATGTAGCAGCGCCACAATTAGGTAATGGTAAAGGAGATGGTAACTCAGGCCATGAAGATTTTGGTCGTTTTAGAGAAACAAATTTAGAACGTGATATGTTTGCCTTTAGAACACCTAGCTTATTAAATGTTGTTAACACAGGGCCATGGATGCATTCTGGTGCTTACGTAGAGCTAATCGATGTTGTTAAACATTCGGTCAACGCGAAGCAGTCTATTGAATCGTACCACAACATAGTCCTTAATCAACCCGGTATTCAAAACTTAGACACTGCCTCAATTTTTGCTCAAAAAGCGATGGAGAGTGATAATTTTGAAGGAGGTATGTTAGAGGTTAATGAGCAAGATATAGCCGATTTAGTTGGATTTTTACATGCATTATCTGACCCATGTGTAACAGATAGAGAATGTATGATGCCATGGTTATTGATGGACGATGAAGGTCAAGACCCTAATGGAGATCAAATAATCGCAATTGATCAACATGGTGATGAACTGTGATTAACGTAACACTAAACGACTGCTATATAAGAGCAGTTTTTTAGTGTTAACTACAGCTGTCTCAGGTATTACTCTTATCCAAGTGAATGTACCTCTGAATGAATTAGAGCAAAAACTTAGGTCAAGTTTGTGGTTTGAGTGATCGTAGAGTACATGTATTTGATATTGAATAATCCCCAATATAAATTTTCTCGTAAATAACCACGGTGCTCTTAATATGACCATGATAAAATTCAAATCTATCTAAAATTATCGTGAATAATTAGCGTAAATGTCGACTCAAGAATTATTATCTCCAATACTATCATTCCTACAATGTGAAACACCTCAATCTTGGATCAATGAGGCCAAAAAGCCAGAAAATTTACCTATCATGTTAATTGATCACCTGCTTTGTGAGCTAAATGAATATATATAAAGGTAAAACATGTAGCAATCAAAGAATAGAATGACCACATGATTAAATATATTTAATCATGTGGTGTTTCAAAATACACAAATATTTAATGCACAGGAAAAATTGATTTTTGCTTGGCAGATTGAGTTCAAAGTATTACACATCAAGATTAGTTATTTTTAGCACATATTTTTTATAGAGTTTCGAAAAATGGCCTATGTGCTTAAAACCGACAGCATATGCCGTTTCTGCAAAAGTTCTGTGCATATCTTTCATGATATAATCATGGGCTTTAGCTAACCTTACGTCGCGAATAAATACTGCCGCCGTCATCCCACTTTCTATTTTTATTTTTCGTTGTAATGTTGAACGACTCATAAATAGACTTTCAGCAAGCGCACTTACGTCATAGTTACTATCTGCGATGTGAATCATGAGTGTACCTGTTACTCTAGAAATGAAATTCTGCTCACTATCTACATCACTGCTGTCTATCAGAGTTTGTCTACCTAAGTTGTTGTAAAGGAACTCCAGCTTGGATAATTTTTCTTTCGCTTTATTGTAGTCCGAGATATCACGTGCCACCGCATAAATGGCTTGTTTGCTTGTAGTAAAGCGAGCGGTCCATTCAAGCGATTTGTAAGAGCCATTTTTACATATATAGCGGTTTAAAAATCGCACAACAGGCTCGCCTAGCTTGAGAGGCTTCATAATGTCAATCGTTTGTTGTACATCGTCAGGGTGCACAAATTCGACAAAAGGTTTAGCGAGCAGCTCTTGTTCAGAAAACCCCAACGTTTCAATGAATCCCGAGCTGACTTTTTGAAAAAAACCGTCAGAACTAGCGATACAAGCCATGTGAGTTGATAGGTTAAAAAAAACACCTAACTCATCTTGGCTGTTCTCTTTAATCACGGTATGACCTTGCTTGGGTTGTTGATTTTCCAAGTTATTCAGACATAGCAGTAATTCTTTTGATAAGAGTAGTGATTTTCTAAGATTCTTCGTTAATAAATGATTGCAGATACTGCCTCTAAATGTGGGGGCACTTTTGACCATCAACTGTGTATTTAAAATAAATTCATTCAGGTGGTGCTTCATACCGTCTTTTAAGTAATATAAATCAGTAGTGCTTTTCTCTGTCATTTTACCTTAACTCCACAAACACTATCCCCATGTGAGACCTATAGTGGTTAATTCATTGGAGGCATGTTTAATTTTGACTCACTAACCACATACACGATGTCATTAATCATTAAGATCACTTCATGGTGCTTGTGGCGCTTTAGATATCTTTTTTATAGATTACTGTCTCTACAGCGCAAAAGTTCGCGGGTAAAAGAGCAGGAAACTATCTAAATTATTTTATAGGCTGAACAAGGTTATGCAAGTAAAGCCTGACAGTGAACAATCAGTTTGGCTAAATACGTTAGAATACCCCGAAGGGTCTTTACGTTTCATAACAATATTATCCATAAAGCGTGTAACATTAGTTGCACTAAACCTTTACTGACCGATGCGTTGTTCGTTGGCAACGGCGAATAGCCAGGCCAATAATACCTAAACTAAACAGTGCCAATGAACTTGCCTCGGGTACTGCAATAGCAGGTCCACCTGTCCACCTGTCCAACTTTTTGCGCTTGGTACTGTTATTCCAGCCCTGCTGCCGCCACGTCACTTAACTGTTTGAGTAATTTGGCTACCTTCCGTAGAAAACTTCAATCCTTCTAGTTCTTTTACTTCATAAAAGTATATATCCCAGTCCTTTACTGCATAATCATCAAAACGAATATTTATACCAAAGCCATCCCCAGGGGAAGCACTAGTTAAAACTTGGGTATACAAATAACTCGAGATAAAGCTCGAGCCAAAGCTCCAGCTGTTAAACTGGTCGTAATCTGATAAAATTACAGTAAAAGTATTAAAGTCAAGCTCCAATCTTCGTGCTGCACTGACTGACCCAGACCCGCTGGCGTCTAATAGTGATTGTTCGAAAGTCACCGAACCTACGAGTTGTCCGGTTAAGAGGTTGGAAGGGCTGGATGGATCAGAATAAGTAATTTCCGGGGTTGTATAGTTATAAGTAATTAACCCTGCTTGCGTTGTATTAGCAAACCCAAAGAGCATTAATGTTGACAGCCACGTTAAGGTAATACGTTTGATATTCCTCTTCACACTGATTGAAGCCATTTTAAGTAACACCTTGTTGCAATTTTGTTGCAGAAAAAACTTGATAATTAAGATACACCTTTCGGGAGCGTTTTTAACACTTTAGTCGTTTATTGGTCCATTCTTGCCTTTATTAGGTACATTTGCGCTATATCGTAAAAAAAAAAGCAGCACAAACTGGGTAGGTTATAGTGCTGCTTTGTGTTCTTATTATCACAAAAATAGAATAATTTACTCTACGTGATTAATGTCAATTACCTGAGTAACTCATCATTCAAAAATGATAAAGTACCGGAGTATAAAAAACGCAAACTGTGATTCACAGATAATAAAAGAAAAAATACATCAATTATTACGAACTTACTAATGCGATACATTCTAGGTGACGGTTTTAACGCTTTAGTCGTTTATGGGTCCATTATTGCCTTAATTAGGTACATTTTCGCTATATCGTAAAAAAAAAGCAGCACAACCTGGGGAGGTTATAGTGCTGCTTTATATCATCAAACAAATGTAATAATTTACGCTACAAAATTAACATCAACCAGTTGAATAACTAATCAATAAAAATGTTAAAGCACTGTAGAATAAGACACACAACGCGAACCACAGATATTAAAATAAAGTTACTCGAAACGTTGTAAACGGGCAAACGTTTAGGGGCGATAGACTCATCAGCGCCAGTGTTAGACACATTTGCGTTACTAACCGTTACGGTTTGCTTTTATAAAGAAGAGTGACATCTAAAAAAGTAAATTCAGATGTTGCACTAATTGGACATCTGGTTGTTGAGCTTAAAGTAAATGTACACAAGTTAAACGTCGGTAATCCAAATAGTAGGGGATTATCTAAAGCTCACTTTAAGCTAAAAGCTAGGAACTCGTTATTGCTATAGTTTGTTTCTCACTCAGTGGCTAGCTATTAAGAAAGACAGCCTCTAATTTATCCCTTATTTTGCCTTTTTAGCTATGCTCGACCTAGTAAATAGCGCAAACGCGTCTAATACCTCCACAATTTTGCCAATACATCTGTAAAGTTTGTGTTTGTGTTTTTTTTAGTATAAATTTAAAATTTTAATTTTTACTTTTTTTGTTTTTTTTGTTTTTTTTTATTTAAAACCAATGGCTTATGTCGGTTTTCTTTACATGTTAAATGTTGAGGGGGCTGGGTCGGTTGTTAATTTACTGTAATGTAAGTGTATTTTTTTTGTGGTGTGTTTTTTGCAATTTATTTTTTCTTGTTAGTCGTAATAGTTTATTTGTATTTACAAATTCCTGTTTTACAGATATCTATTAAAATAATAAAAAGGAAGAACAATGAAATTTAAATTTATAAGTGCAGCTATAGTAGGATTAATATTATCTGTTACTTTTTTGCCTAATGTAGCTAATGCAGGTTTAATTAAAAGCTATGATTTTAATGGTGATTTAACTGATACTTTAGGCAATGGAGTAGACTTATTAGGTTTAGGAGGCTCTATTTCCGGTGGGCAGTACCATTTCGAGGCAGCTCAAGGGCTGATTATGAATTCTGCGCTCGCTTCTACAACATCCTATGCATTCGAAGTTGGGTTTTCTGCAAGCTTATGGCGTAACAGTTGGAACAGTTTAGTTAATTTTAGTGATAATGGGACGAATGATAGAGCCTTATATTATAGTGGGTATTCTGGTGTAGGGGTTTATCCTTACAGCAGTTCAACATATGTTTCAGGGACCCTCTTACAAAACACTCCCTATGTTTTGGGTTTCGTGAATAATAATGGTTCTTATACGATATCTATTAATGGAACCTCAGTAACTTCGTTTGATACTGATGGTCACACTACACCCTCGGCCCTCAATACTTTGCGATTTTTTAAAGATAATGGCGGTGAGGATTTCGCTGGTTCAGTGGATTTTATTAGAATTCACAGTGATGCTAGCTCATTCGGACAAGTGGCCGCCGTACCGGAGCCATCAGCACTTGCTATTTTTGCATTAGGCATGATGGGGTTAGCATCAAGAAGATTTAAGAAACAATCTTAATATTGATTTAAGCTATGATTCCAGAAAGCATCAATTGTCATGATTGGTGTTTTTTTGTGTTCGCTATTGGATAACTAAGCTCATATGGTGACTCAAGACTGCTTTTCTTAAATGAATAGACAAAGAATATTGTCTTTTAGTGTAAATAATCAAACGTCTCTTAATATTCATATGATAAAATCCGCCTATATCTAAGTTTTAAATAAAGAATTAGTGCCAATGTCGACTCAAGAACTGTTATCTCCAATATTGTCATTCCTTAAATGCGAAACGCCTCAAGCATGGATTGATGAAGCGGTAAAAAAAGAAAACTTACCTGTTTTACTCATCGATCATCTCGTGTGTGAGCTTAAAGCCGCGCAATCTGCGATGTTTTTGATCAGAAAATATGCGGTAGATAAAGAAAGTAGTAGTGCTTTATTAGCTTGGCTACAGCCATTTGAGCAATTAATTTACAAAAGGCAAGGTGACTGGCGTTCATTGCCTTCAAAAAATAAATTAACAAAAGCAATACTACCTAAATCTGGTTCCGCTCACGGGCAAGAACTTATTGATAAAATGGTATTACTGATAAAGGAAGAGTTACATCACTTTTATCAAGTACTCGAAATGATGGACGAATACGGTGTTGAATATCAAAGTATTACTCCGTGCCGTTACGCGAAAGGTATGTTGCGACATGTAAAATCTTTTGAACCTGATGCCATGGTAGACAAGTTAATTATTGGCGCTTTTATTGAAGCAAGGTCGTGCGAACGTTTTGCTAAATTAGCCCCGCATGTTGATAAGAAATTGGGCGATTTTTACATATCGTTGCTACGTTCTGAAGCAAGGCATTACCAAGATTATTTAACACTTGCTCAAGAAATAGCTGATTTTGATATCAGAGAGCGAGTGAGTTTTTTCGGTGCACGAGATGCTGAGCTAATCAGCACACCTGACGGTGACTTTAAATTTCATAGTGGCGTACCAATTAAGGGTGATTTTTAGTCACTAATGCCACAGATAAAAAGGTGGAGTTTTTATAATTTACATTGAAAGTTTTTTATCTTTTAGCTACAACGCACATAGTTGAATAATCACATTACTCTGAAAATATCGCAAGAACGGACATTTGATTCATACCCTGAATATAAAATGAAATATTAAGGAGAGTTTTCAACATCCCATTTCTTCCTGATTTTTGATAATTTCTTCGTATGAACTAACGTTTTGTAAGCCTTTTTATATTTTTCGATGATATTAGGGTCTGTTCCCAAACTAAATGCAAAATATAACTTTTGTTGCATCTTTAATTCAGAGGATAGCCTTATAAGTTTTGAGCTATCTAAATTTAACTTCTTGGCTCTGTATTCAATACTTCGTTCCCCACTTATAATAAAATCTACGCGTTTACTGTACAATAGTAGTAGGCTTTGTTTTTGAGTGTTTACTATGTTGATATTCTTAGTTTTATGCTTTTTGAGATACTCTAAACCAACAGAGCTTCGAGATGCCGCATAAGTATCATCTTCTTTAATAGAGTAATTGAGAGAAGCATCTTCATTTTTTAATTTCCAAAAATACAAAGGCTCATCGAATATTTCACCGGCCCATATGAAACTATCATCACGACTTTGTGTATAGGCTATTGAAAATATCAAAACATTTGGTTGATTGCTGGCAATATAAAATGCGCGCGCCCAAGGGACTATTTGTATATCTATATCTTCATCCGCCAATTTAGATAATTCATTTATAATATCAACAGCATAGCCTTCAATGTTGCCATTATTCTGGTATTGAAAGAACGAGAGTTGCTCTGTTACTACGGTTAATTTATTTGCAAAAACATTCGCAGTGTACAAGCATAAAAGGATTAATATGATGGAGTTTTTCATTGATCGGATATATAGCGCTAATTTAATGATAATACACCTTATTTAATTAATTTTAATATAAAGCTATGTACCTATTATACTTTATGAAGAACACTTTTCATACGAACATCACTATGTAGTGGTCAAGTAAAACTGGCCAATGAATGAATTCAAGTTTAGGTGAAGTATCATGGTTAATTGGGGACAGGAAATTAGTCTCAAAATCGATTTCAGGAACGTCCGCTATACCAATGATTATTAAGTTAGCTGAGTACCTGCTTAAGTCAACTAACGTGTGTATAGTTGACCTCTAACAAAACAGACAATTTAAAGCCTTCTATTGCGTTTAGTACACTAAATTGTCTTTTCGAGTAAAACCACAAAAATTCTTTCACATATAATAGTCTGATGTTGTCAGTTAAATATCTGAACTAAATTTTGTATCAAAACGCATGGATTATTGGTTTGTCGAATGTTGACTTTAGTGAAATAACAGTATCACAATCAGCGATTTTTTTGATAAGTAAATATGCCGTTGATAAAGAGAGTAACGATGCATTATTAGCATCGTTTCAATCCTTTGAGTAATTTATATACAAGCGACTAGATGATTGGCGAACGTTACCTGAAAAACAAACTAATTAAATTGAGAGTCCCTAAATCAGGATCTGCTCGAGAACAAGATCTTCTCGATAAATTGGTTTATTGATAAAAGAAGAGATACATTACTTCTATCAAGTGCTTTAAATTATGGATGAGTACAACATTTAATATCAAAGCATTAACCATGACATTACGTGAAAAATTTACTTCGTTATGTAAAGTCACCTGCTGCAATGGTTGACAAGCTCATTGTTGGGGCCTTTATTGAAGCGATAACATGTGAACGTTTTGCCAAAATAGCTGCACATGTAGATAAAAAATTGGGTGATTTCTATATATATTTACTTCATTGAGAAGTTAGGCATTATCAAGGTTATTTAACCTTAGCGGCTAAGGTTGCAGGGAGGATACTTCTGAACGTGTTAATTACTTCGCTAATATCGAAGCAGAATTACGTATTAGCTCCGATGAAAACTTTAAGTGTTAAAGCGTTTTACCTGCATAAATATTCTGAGGTTAGTAAGTACTTTCCAGTGTTGAGGTTGTATTAATATTTGCTAATACACAACAATTTCTGCCTGAATTTTTGGCTTTATATAAAGCTTGGTCTGCATTATTAAACAATGTTGACCAAGTCATATTACTTTGTAATTCAGCAACACCGATAGAGACTGTTATTGGCGGAAGTTGAATATTATTTTGTCGTTGTACTAACTTTAGCGTTGAAATAGTCGTTCGAATGTTTTCAGCAACTTGATGGGCTATTTCCTGCGACTTATTCGATAAAACGACAACAAACTCCTCACCACCATACCTCACCGTAATATCATCAACAGATACATGCTCTTTGATTATTTTAGCGACGAGTTTAATCACTTTATCACCAATGCTGTGTCCAAATGAATCATTCACTTTTTTGAAATGGTCAATATCAATGACTATTGATGAGTGTGTATTATCAAGTGAGAGCTCTTGCAGTCGTTGATCACATCCTCGACGATTTAATAGTCCTGTTAATGTATCAATGATAGCTTCTTGACGAGATTCTTCCAATTTTTGTTTTAGCTGTGAAACTTCTTCTGAGACCTTATAAAGCTCAGATGATAAGGATTGATGCTGACTTTGTGATTCGCTAATGGCATTGAGTAAAAATGTGGTAATATTCTGTAGAGGTTTATACTCTTCTAATTGGCCAAGCGCTTCGCCTATTTTATTTAGGTTACTCATCGTTTCTTGTTCGCTCGACACTTGAATATCAAGTTGCGCTAGTGCACTATCCAATGTATCCCCGATTGGCGTAAATATCTTATCTTCGATGAGTTGAGTATTTGATAAAAATTCAGTAAATAAAGCATCGAGAAAGATAGCATCTAGCGGTTTATCAGCTAATAATTGAATGTCTATTTTATGATTTAGGTCCAAATTTTCTTTAGTAAAATAGCAATAAGTGACAGAATAATGAGGAGGTGTAGGAGCTATACAATGCAAAAGCATAAATTGTAGAGCTTCTTCACAAAATTGCGTAGCCTCATGAAAACTTCCCTGCGTCATATTATGTCTTCCCTCTAAATTTTTCCATATGTTAGCAGTTAATTAAAAGTAAACCCAATGTAAAATCATGAAAAGTGATGATTTTATGGATTTTTATATTTTTATTTATAACTAATATTTATAAGGAGTGAGCATATTATTGATTAAGTTATTTATTTCAAGCTTAAAATGAGTGGTTAAGCAGTTCAACACTATTTGGAGTGACTTTAAGCCATGCTCCTTGTTCGTACCAATCACCTAAAACGATACGTTGAGCGGAAATTTTATTTGCTTGTATGTTATGAATTTTTGGACGATGCGTGTGTCCATGAATAAGTAATTGACTATTATGTAACTCAAGCTGGCAAATAACTTCTGTTTCAGTAACATCCATTATTTCTTGAGACTTCAATGCGGTTGCACTGGCACTTTTCTTACGGTAGTTTTCTGCAATAGTTTTACGTACAAAAAGTGGTAGGTTTTTTATAATCGCTTGCCACCACCAAGAACGTGATTTTTTTCGAAATGCTTGATAAGCAATGTCTCGAGTACATAGCGTATCACCGTGCATAATAAGTACAGGTTTTCCGTATAAATCTATTAGGTCTTTTTCAGGAAGCAACTGCATGCCACAAGCTTTTGCAAAACGCTTACCTAAAAGAAAATCCCGATTACCATGAATAAAGTAAATGTGTGTACCAAGCAAATTCAGTGTTTTTAAAGCGTTAGCCACTTCAATAACAAAGGGGTTTTTATCGTCATCGCCAATCCAGTACTCGAATAAGTCGCCTAAAATATAAAGTGTTTGTGCTTTGGGTGCATCGTTTTCAAGGAATGACAAAAAGCAGGCCGTGATATCAGGCCTGTTTTGAGCTAAATGTAAATCAGCAATAAAGTAAGTGACTGATTCTTTTTTTGCAATGTCCGTCACTAAAAATTATGACGCAACAATTGCAGATTCAATAACGATGTCTTCGGTTGGAACGTCGTCATGACCACCCATACGGCCTGTCTCAACTAAAGTCATTTTATCAACGATATCCATACCTTCAACAACTGCACCGAAAACACAGTAACCCCAACCTTGTACAGATTCGCTTTTAAAATCTAAAAAGTCGTTGTCGCTTAAGTTAATGAAAAATTGTGCTGAAGCGGAATGTGGCTCTTGCGTTCTGGCCATCGCTAACGTTCCGCGTTTGTTACCTAAGCCATTGCTCGCTTCATTCGCAATAGATTCACGTGAATCTTTTTCTTCTAACCCCGAAGAAAAACCACCACCTTGTGCCATAAAGCCTTTAATAACACGGTGAAAAATAGTGCCGTTATAAAAGCCGTCTTCAACATATTGCTGAAAGTTTTTTGCGGTAACGGGTGCTTTATCAAAGTCTAATGTAATTTTGATATCGCCTAAATTTGTTTTTAATGTAATCATTTTATTTACTCTTTAATTTTGATGGGAGAATTGTAAACGAAAGCACAGAACTGTAAAGAAAACTTATAGATATTCTGCATGTTAACTAATGACCCTAGCGCTTTGTTCGGGTACAATTATCGAAAATTCGTTGAATTTTTAATAACTAATACATACAACTTTTAAATCGTAAATGGAGACAGAAAACCTTATGTTACAGATATACAATACATTAACCCGTCAGAAAGAAATTTTTACCCCAATTGAAGCAGGTAAAGTCGGTTTGTATGTGTGTGGTTGTACTGTTTACGATTTATGTCATATTGGTCATGGTCGAACTTACATTAGTTTTGACAATATCGCCAGATATCTACGATTTTCTGGTTATGACGTGAATTATGTTCGCAATATTACTGATGTTGAAGACAAGATTATTAAGCGTGCACAAGAAAATAACGAAACGCCAGATCAGCTGACAGAGCGTACTATTGCATTAATGCATGAAGATTTTGATGCATTAAACATAAAACGACCAGATCTTGAACCTAGGGTCACCACACACATGGATGAAATTATTGCCATGATCGTGACACTTATTGAAAAAGAATATGCTTACGTAGCAACAAGTGGCGATGTACTGTTTTCTGTTGCTAGTTATGCAGATTATGGCAAACTGAGTGGCCAAAATTTAGCACAATTACAAGCAGGTTCGCGTGTTGAAGTTGACGAAAGTAAAAGATCACCTTTAGATTTTGTTCTATGGAAGTCTACTAAGCCGGGCGAGCCAAGCTGGGAGTCACCTTGGGGAGCAGGGCGTCCGGGTTGGCATATTGAATGTTCTGCAATGAGTGCTAAAGAGTTAGGTCGTCATTTTGACATCCACGGTGGTGGTTCAGATTTACAGTTTCCGCATCATGAAAATGAAGTGGCACAGAGTTGTTGTGCACTTGATACGCCTTATGTGAATTATTGGATGCACACGGGGATGGTGCAAGTTGACCAAGAAAAAATGTCAAAATCACTTAATAATTTTTTCACGATTCGTGATGTGTTAAAACAGTACGATTCAGAAACGGTTAGGTTCTTTTTAACCTCTGGACATTATCGAAGCCAGTTGAATTATTCTACTGATAATTTAGATCAAGCTCGTTCGGGTTTAGAGCGTATATATACCGCTTTACGTGATGTTGATGTGCTTGCTGAATTCTCTTTAGACAAAGATGATTCGTTTGTTGCTGAATTTATTAAAGTAATGAATGACGACTTTAATACACCTCAAGCTTTAGCGGTATTATTTGATTTAGCAAAAGAGTTAAATGTTGCTAAAAACGAAAGCAGTGACAAAGCACCTTATTTAGCGGCAACACTTAAAGCTTTAGGTGATTTAATCGGTTTATTGCAATTAAGTCCTGCAAGCTTTTTACAAGGTGAAAGTGATAATGACGAAGTTGTTGAAGTTGAAGCTTTAATTAAACAACGTAATGATGCCAGAGCCAGTAAAAACTGGGCGCTAGCGGATGAAGCGCGTGATAAGTTAGCGGCGATGAATATTATTGTGGAAGACAGTGCAGGTAAAACCACTTGGCGTAAAGGTTAAATAAACAACCTCGTAATGGTTTTGGTTAATCCCATCCATTATAAATTAGAAACCTCAATTACATTGCTGTAACTGAGGTTTTTTTTATTGTGGTATCTGAATCGATACAAAGTACATTCGGGCACTTATATGAAGGAAGTCGTTAATCCAGCAAAGCTAGCATTTGCTGTAGTTGTTCTCTAAGCCCTATAACTTGTTGGGGTTCAGCATTCGATTGGCAAAGTAATGATTGCGGTATTTTCTTTGCTTGATCACGTAAAGATAAACCTTTTATTGATAATTCAACCATTACAATTCTTTCATCTTTCTTACTACGGGTCCGGCTGAGTAAACTTTTACTTTCCATACGCTTTAATAATGGTGTAACGGTGCCAGTATCTAATTTTAATTCATACGTTAATTTACTTACCGATATTGTGTGTATATTGTTTTCTAATTGCTGCCATAAAACTAATAGCACTAAATATTGCGGGTAGGTTAAATCAAGCGGTTTTAAAAGTGGGGTATAGCTCTGAATTACACGACGGGATAAGCTGTATAAACTAAAGCAAAATTGTTTCTCCAAATGCAGGGCAGGAAAGTGCTCCAACCCTTTTTCATTGTTTTTCATAATCTTTATGCTAATGCGGCTTCAATATCAGACGCTAAAGCTTCTGGCTTTGTCAGAGGAGCATATCGAGTAACAACATTGCCATCTTTATTGATGAGAAATTTGGTGAAATTCCATTTGATTTTCTTTGTTCCCATGATGCCAGGGGCTTTTACTTTAAGTTCTTGGTAAAGCTCAGCAGTGTTATCGCCATTTACCTCAATTTTAGAAAACATTGGGAAATTAACGCCATAATTTTTCTGACAAAAAGCGGCTATTTCTGTATCCGCCCCTTTTTCTTGTTCGCCAAATTGATTACATGGAAAGCCTAATACAACTAAACCTTGGTCTTTATATTTTGCATATAAATCTTCTAGACCTTCATATTGTTTTGTAAAACCACATTTACTTGCCGTATTAACGACTAGGACTACTTTGCCTTGGTATTCTGACAAATCTTGCATATCGCCAGAGAGTAGTGGCATCTTTTTATTCAATATAGACATAATATTAACCTTTGTATGGAGTGATTAATTTAAATTGCTTAAAATTAACTTGTGCACAACATAATAGGGTAGTTAGAAAATCTTGCAAGTCATTTTAAGTCTTCATGCGAATAACATATTTTCAAACAATGTAATAAAGTCTGATATAACATTGTGAAAAATTAACTTTGCATAGGTTAGTCGCATAAAGTATAGATATTGCAATTGCAATATCTATACTTTATATTGATTTGAATATTTATAAATCCACTTAATAATCGGAGATGCATATGGCATTAGTAAGCCCACTTTCGACAGATGAAAATGATGAAGTGACAGAATTAGCACGTTTTTTTAATGAGACATTAGGTTTTTGCCCGAATAGCGTATTAACTATGCAACGTCGTCCTGCGATTGCTAAGGCTTTTATAAATTTGAATATGGCTGTTATGGCAAATGACGGGAGTGTTACGGCAGAACAAAAACGGTTAATTGGGTACATTACCAGTGCAAATACGGGGTGTCGTTATTGTGAAGCACATACAATTCTAGCCGCTGAACGTTATGGTGGAACTGATGAGCGACTCGCTAATATTTGGTCTTTTAGGGAGAGTGAAATGTACAGTGCAGGGGAGAAAGCGGCTTTTGACTTTGCGCTTGCAGCCTCAAGTGTCCCTAATGCTGTTGATGATAATATTTCAGCTGAGCTGCATAA
Source organism: Alteromonadaceae bacterium (assembly GCA_041890515.1). Taxonomy (GTDB): domain Bacteria; phylum Pseudomonadota; class Gammaproteobacteria; order Enterobacterales; family Alteromonadaceae; genus Colwellia_A. Next base: position 18,310 of record JASDWX010000011.1, on the reverse strand, counting down.
ATATTGGGATGATGGTGAGATTGTAGAAATTCTTGGCGTTATATCTTTATTTGGTTACTTAAACCGTTGGAATGACTCTATGGGAACAACCATGGAAACAGGTGCTGTTGATGCAGGCAAACGTTTATTAACAGCGTCAACATGGACTCAGGGAAAACATATTTAATTAATTATGCTGTGAAGACTCATATGGGGTGAACGATGAGTTTTCAGTTAAGAATTGGCCTAAACGGCGTGTATTTATTTTATGTTTTTGGCGTTGTAGTTGTCTTTTTCTGTGTGTACCTTGCACTTGCCGTCTAATTCGATTGTTCATATTATCTCTTTATCTACATTGTATGTTCACTCAGTATCACTAAACTTTGTTTCACTTTTATGACAAATGATCAGATAGAGTACTTATTCTGTAATCGTTACTGCTTTTATTTCAGTAAGAGGAGGCAGTGCATTTTCTTTGGACTTATTATCCATCCAAGCAAGTGTGTCGTAATATCGTCTGATATTTTCAACATAATTCACCGCTTCATCGCCACGAGCATACCCATACTTTGTTGGCTTATAATATTTTTTTTGTTTCAATAAAGGTAAGCGGTCTTTAACTTCTACCCATCTGTCTGGATCACCGCCTTGCTTCTCCGTAATTTTACGTGCGTCATTTAAGTGACCTAAGCCGATATTATATGAAGCAAGAGC
>JASDWX010000011.1:0-17607 GCA_041890515.1 Alteromonadaceae bacterium | reverse complement strand
ATGCCACGTACACCGGTATAAGAGCGAGCATGGGGCTTCCAATGGGATTCCTGATAACTAATCGCGGCGAGTAAGCGCCAATCGAGGTCTTGTCCATACTTTTCAAAAAGAGGCTGGTATTTTGGTAACTTATTTTCTACCGCTTTTATGAACATACGAGTATCAACATAGTTGAACTCTTCAACATGCCCGTAATATTTGTCATCAAGCGCTAACAAAGTACCGTCGTGATGTACTTTACCAAAAAACTCTACGAGACTTGCATATATTGACTGGTCGTTATTTTTTTTAACCGCCCAAGCGACAGGTTGTGATTTTTTAATCGTAAAGCCAATACTTATTTCAGGGTAATAGCGGCGATTAACAGCAAGCGTGTTACTGTCGATAACCGTATAGTCTACTTCTTCTGACAACACTTTTAATAACAGTTCTTCACTGTCAAACTCATCACTGACTTGCCAGTTTAAATCACTATTGTTTTCTTTTAATTGGACGAGATTTTCTTCATGACTAGAATGAGCCATGATCAAGAGGTTCCCCGTTAAATCTTTCAATTTTCGTGGACGGATACCGCCTTGTTTAAAAACAAGTTTTTGACTGATATTGTCGTAGCTAGGAGAGAAGTTGTATTGTTGGCGTCGTTTGTCGGTAACCGCTAAACCAGCTGCTAGAATATCGACCTCACCACTGTCTAATTTATTGAAAAGTTCTTCAAGGCTGTAACTCGGTACCACTTTTAATTCTACGCCTAAAGAGTCTGCATAGTTTCTGACCAACTCATATTCAAAGCCAGCAGCACCCTCTGCTTCGAGGTAATAACTTGTCAGTCCGTAAATTGTACCCACAGAAATATAGCCGCGCTCAATAATTCGCTGCAAACTGGCATTTTTTTCTTTGGGCTGGCAGCCGAATAGTAAAAAAACGCTTAGGCAAAGTATGCCTGCAAACTTGCTGATTTTTTTAGCTATTTTAAAATTTAATTTTATCATTGTATATCATTGTGTCGTGATTCCGGTTTTATTCAAAGGACTTTTTATCAATTATAGTGATTAACTGTTGAAGTTAGTCTTTTAAGGCTTATCAAAACCTTTAATATCAATTATAATACGCGCGATTTTTTCTTCCATTATTTTAGGCATTCAATGTGGCTAAAATAAAACTAAACTGGTGATTACGTTTATGACGATGTTGATGAAAACCCTTCGCGGCGCTCCGGCACTTTCAGACTTTCGAGTTAAAAAATTATTAGCTCAATGTGCTGAATTACAACTTCCTGTTTCAGATGTTTATGCTGAATTCACGCATTTTGCGCATATCTCCGCAGATCTTAACGATGAAGAGTTTCAAGTTTTACAACAGCTTCTTAAGTATGGACCCAGCATTGAAGAACATGAACCAGTAGGTCAGCTCTTATTGGTGACTCCGCGTCCGGGTACTATTTCTCCATGGTCATCAAAATCGACAGATATTGCGCATAACTGTGGTTTAGCTAAAGTGACTCGTTTAGAACGTGGTATTGCTTATTACATCACGAGCGACGATTTGAATGCAGAACAGCAAGTTCAGCTTAATCATTTAATTTCAGACCGTATGATGGAAGTGGTCTTTACTGAAGTATCAGAAACAACGTCTTTATTTGCTACGGCTGAGCCGGGCGAATTAACCGCTATTGATATTGAGAATGGTGGTAAAAGTGCATTAGTAACAGCAAATGTTGAATTAGGATTAGCCCTAGCTGACGATGAAGTTAATTACTTATTCGAAAACTTTACAAAATTAGGTCGTAATCCACACGACATCGAACTTTATATGTTTGCTCAAGCAAACTCTGAACATTGTCGTCATAAAATATTTAACGCTGATTGGACTATTGATGGCGTAAAACAACCTAAATCATTATTTAAAATGATCCGTAATACGCATGAAATAAACCCTGACTATGTGTTAAGTGCTTATAAAGATAATGCAGCGGTTATGGTTGGTAACAAAGGCGGCCGTTTCTTTCCTAATCCCAAAACGAATGTTTACAGTTACCATCATGAAGATATTCAAATATTAATGAAAGTTGAAACTCACAATCACCCAACTGCTATTTCTCCATACCCAGGAGCAGCTACAGGTTCAGGTGGTGAAATTCGTGATGAAGGCGCAACAGGTATTGGCTCTAAACCTAAAGCCGGTTTAGTGGGTTTTTCAGTATCAAATTTACGTATTCCTAATTTCGAACAACCTTGGGAAACTGACTTTGGTAAGCCAGGTCGTATCGTTTCAGCATTAGATATAATGATGGAAGGTCCGTTAGGCGGCGCGGCATTTAACAATGAATTTGGTCGTCCAGCTATTTTAGGTTACTTTCGTACTTACGAAGAAGAAGTTAACTCGTTTAACGGCAAAGAAGTGCGTGGTTACCATAAGCCTATTATGCTTGCAGGTGGTTTAGGTAATATTCGTGATGAACATGTACAGAAACGTGAAATTATCGTTGGCGCTAACTTAATTGCCCTTGGTGGCCCTGCAATGAACATTGGTTTAGGTGGCGGTGCTGCTTCTTCAATGGCTTCAGGTCAATCTGCTGAAAGTTTAGATTTTGCTTCGGTTCAACGTGAGAATCCTGAAATGGAACGTCGTTGCCAAGAAGTTATCGATAAGTGTTGGCAGTTAGGTGAAGAAAATCCTATTGCTTTCATTCACGATGTTGGTGCTGGTGGTTTATCAAATGCTTTCCCTGAATTAGTTGCTGATGGCGGGCGTGGTGGTGTTTTCGAACTTCGTAACGTACCAAATGATGAACGCAGTATGGCACCACATGAAATTTGGTGTAACGAGTCTCAAGAACGTTATGTTATTGCCGTATCAGATAAAAACTTAGCAGCCTTTGAGCAAATTTGTGCACGTGAACGCGCACCTTATGCTGTCGTTGGTCGTGCAACAGAAGAAATGCACTTAACTGTTACTGATTCACATTTTGAAGGTAACGATAAACTAGATACGCCCATTGATTTACCGCTTGATGTTTTATTAGGTAAAACACCTAAAATTTACAAAGATGTAGAAACTAAAACGACAAAAGGTGATGACTTCTCTTTAGCTAATATAACGTTAGCTGATGCTGCAGACCGTATTTTGTCGTTACCGACTGTTGCAGAGAAAACCTTTTTAATTACTATTGGTGATCGCTCGGTAACCGGTATGGTTAATCGTGACCAAATGGTTGGTCCTTGGCAAGTGCCTGTAGCCGATTGTGGTGTTACCGCTTCTGCGCTTGATTCTTACCACGGCGAAGCAATGTCTTTAGGTGAACGTACTCCTGTTGCTTTATTGAACTTTGGTGCTTCTGCTCGTTTAGCTGTCGCTGAGTCTTTAACCAACATTGCTGGCACCGATATAGGCGATTTGAACCGTATTAAATTGTCTGCTAACTGGATGTCTCCAGCGGGTCACCCAGGTGAAGATGCAGGTTTATACGAAGCGGTTAAAGCCATTGGTGAAGAACTTTGTCCTGCGCTTGGTTTAACTATTCCTGTTGGCAAAGATTCAATGTCAATGAAAACCAAGTGGGAAGATAATGGCGAGCAGAAGTCAGTGACTTCGCCTATGTCATTAATCATTACTGCTTTTGGTGTGGTAGAAGATATTCGCAAAACGGTAACCCCTGAATTAAGAATAGATCAAGGCGACACTCGAATTGTTGCGATTGATTTATCAAAAGGTAAAAAGCGTTTAGGTGGTTCATGTTTAGCACAGGTTTATAAGCACCTTGGCAACGAAACCCCAGATGTTGATAGCCCTGAAACCTTAAAAGGTTTCTTCAACGCGATGCAAACGCTTGTTCGTGACGAAAAGCTTATTGCTTATCATGATATTTCTGATGGTGGTTTATTTACAACTGTTGTTGAAATGGCTTTTGCAGGTCACACCGGTGTAGACATTAATTTAACTGAATTGACCTCTGCTTCTGGTAATGACGTCGATGTATTGTTTAGTGAAGAATTAGGTGCTGTCATTCAAATTCGTGAAAGTGATGCTGATGCTATTCATGCGGTATTCGCTGAACATGGTATTGAAGACTGTTGTACTGATATTGGACGTATCAATAACGAAGATACGATTCGTTTCAGTCGAGATGGTGAAGTTGTCCTTGAAAACTCTCGTACTTATTACCGTACAACATGGGCACAAACAACGTATAGAATGCAGTCACTTCGTGATAACCCTGAATGTGCACAACAAGAACATGACGTTAAATTCGATACTGAAGACCCAGGTTTAAGTGCTGAACTTACCTTTGATATCAATGAAGATATAGTTGCTAAGTTAATTGCACAAGATGCACTTAAAGGCTCTAATCCTAAGATTGCTATCTTACGTGAGCAGGGTGTTAACTCGCATGTTGAAATGGCAGCCGCCTTTGACCGTGCTGGCTTTGTAGCAATTGACGTTCACATGTCTGATATTTTATCTGGCCGAACTGATTTAGCTGACTTCAATGGTTTAGTGGCTTGTGGTGGTTTCTCGTACGGTGACGTATTAGGCGCTGGCGAAGGTTGGGCAAAATCAATATTATTTAACAAAAACGCAAAAGCAATGTTTACTGCATTCTTTGAACGTGAAGATACGTTCACATTAGGTGTTTGTAATGGTTGTCAGATGCTATCTAATTTGAAAGAAATTATTCCTGGCTCTGAAGCTTGGCCACACTTTGTACAAAACAAATCGGAACGTTTTGAAGCACGCTTCTCATTAGTTGAAATACAAGAAAGCCCGTCAGTGTTATTTAAAGGTATGGCAGGTTCTCGTATGCCTATCGCTGTTTCTCATGGTGAAGGCCATGCAGAGTTTAGCTCTGAAGAAGCTATAGGTGAAGCGAACGATTCAGGTACTGTTTCAATGCGTTATGTTGACAACTATGGTCAAGTTACTGAAACGTATCCAGCTAACCCTAACGGTTCGCCAGACGGCATTACTGCACTAACAACGACAGATGGTCGCGTTACTATTATGATGCCGCATCCTGAACGTGTATTTAGAACAGTCGCTAACTCTTGGCATCCAGATGAATGGCAAGAAGATTCACCTTGGGTACGTATGTTCCGTAATGCCCGTGCTTTTATTGGTTAATCGATAAATACATTTTTACGCTTCAAAAAAGACGCTTCGGCGTCTTTTTTGATTCTATTCGATAATGTATTGAATAAAGCGTACTAATCGAATATTTATGATTTTATATAACACTCAAACGATATTGCACTTGCAATATCGTTTGAGTGTTATATCCTTTCTCTATTAGCTGTAAAAAGGATCAATTACTATGCAAGACCATGACTCAACCCCACTTAATGATTATATTGAATACCCAGTAGAAGAGATGCTCTTACGATCTGAACGTTTTTATCTTGATATAAAACGTCGTCATAGTATTCGTAGTTTTAGTAACCGACCGGTACCTCAAGAAATTATTGAGAACTGCATAAAAGCTGCGGCAACTGCACCCAGTGGCGCTAATCATCAGCCTTGGCATTTTGTAGCCGTACACAGTAACGACATAAAAAAGCAAATTAGAGAACAAGCAGAATTCCATGAACGTGGCTTCTATGAAGGGCGGGCAGGGAAAGAGTGGTTAGGTGCTTTGAAAGCACTAGGAACTGACGCTAATAAGCCTTATTTAGAACATGCACCTTGGCTTATTGCTATTTTTAGCCAAAAGAAAGGGGGCATAAGTTCAGAAGATAAAAATTCCAACTATTACGTACATGAGTCTGTTGGAATTGCGACAGGATTTCTAATTAATGCATTACATACATCAGGTTTAGTCACGTTAACACATACGCCTAAACCCATGTCATTTTTAAGTAAAGTCTGTGGACGGCCTGAAAACGATCGGGCTTACATGTTACTTATTACAGGGTATCCAAGTGAAAATGCCACGTTACCCCATCATGCTCAAGTTAAGAAACCACTCAATGAAATAGCCACTTTTTTATAAATATTTAAGAAAAAGTGACGGACAGAAGATAGGGCTTATTAACGTGATTATTTCTCATCATATGAGAGGCGATGAATGCTTATATCTAGCACCATGTTTAGTTGCGTTGATTATATTTATGATTATTAGCTCTTATATTTGTACCGTGTTATTTACCTAAACTTAATGATAAAGTAGCAAAAATACGCTTAATCGCCCAGGTACTATTATTACTAAATTAGCCAGAAATAAGGCTTTCACGCTAACGCAAGAAATAGCTGAGCCATTAGATTTAACAACACACCTACCTTTTAGGGTAGCTGTTGTGAGTAATTTATTAGCGTTAAATCGTGATTGGAAAATTCGTGAACTATGTGATTTAGAGCCAAGAGAAATGCGAGTCTTATTAAATATTGGTTCATATATGCCAATAAAGTCAGCTGATATTGCTTATCAATCTCGTATTGATTCTTATAATGTAAGCCGAGCAGTAAAAGCGTTAAATAAGAAAAACCTCATAGATATTCGGCGAGACAAGAAAAGTAAAAATATTAAAATATTAGCACTAAATGAAAAAGGCAAAGACATTTATGCAAAACTTACTGCCGCGATGGAATTGCGCTCAATAGAGCTAGAAAGTGTGTTAACTGATGATGAAACAGCTGCTTTTTATAATGCCCTCAGTAAAATTGAAGATAAAGTTGAGCAATTATTATCAAAACAAGCCTTAAGTAAAATAGCAAATGGTGAAGATGCTCCAGCTGACCAAAAAGAACTTATTCGTTGGTACAATAAGGGACAAACAGAGTAATCTGGTGAAATTTAGATATTGTGATATCTGATTTACAACTAATAAATCACATGAAATTATTGATGAATTTACGAGGCAGACAACCGTCAGCCGCTGCTAAATTTCAGCGTTATAACGCTGATGTAATATCTTTATCCGTTCCACATAAACTTTAGTTTCAGGGTAAGGTGGCACACCTTTATGTCTTGTTACCGCAACTTCTCCTGCATTGTAGGCTGCTGATACTAATGTGATATTTCCGCCATACTTTCTGATTAAACGTGCTAAATGTTTACTGCCTGCTCGGATATTTTGTTTGGCATTAAATGAATTTATAATCCCCAGTTCCTTTGCCGTTTCAGGCATTAATTGCATTAAACCTTGTGCACCAGTTTTAGATAATGCTAACGGATCAAAGTGTGATTCTGCATGAATAATTGCCCGGATAAGAGCAGGATCAATTTTATAGAGTCGTGCTTGTTGATTGATTGTTTTATTGAAGTGATTAAGAAATAAACGCGTATTATGCCAATTAACTAAAGAATTAAGTTTACAGGCAAAGCAACCGATGCGTAATTGTTGAAAATGAGTGTTTATTGGTGGGATATCAGAAAAAGAGCTGATCCCATTTGATGATTTATATTGGTATACGTTTACTTCATCATCGGCAATGACATAAAGAGTAAAGCTGTTTAATAGTAAACACATGTAAAAAAGTGATTTCAATAATACCTTCCTAGGTAAGCTTAACTGGAATATTCATTATAGTGTTTATTAACGATTTTTTTTTAATGCCAACGTCGTTTTCTGTTTTAATACTTTCTTCTCTGCTCTGCGACGTTTAAAAAAAGCTGAAAGTAGCTGACTGCACTCTTCTGCCATAATTCCTGAATCTAATTCTATCTGATGGTTATGCTTTTCATCACAAAGTAAATTAAAGGCGCTACCTGCTGCACCTGTTTTTAAATCAGCGCTAGCGTAAACCACACGTTTTATTCGGCTATGTACCAATAAGCCAGCACACATAGAACAAGGCTCTAACGTTACATACAAAGTACAATCGAGTAGACGATAGTTTTGTAATACGGCTCCTGCTTGGCGAATAGCAACCATTTCAGCATGTGCAGAAGGATCGTTTAGGGTAATAGACTGATTATATCCTTCACTAATGATTTGATTATTTGCTACAACAACCGCACCAACAGGAATTTCGTCAATCGCTTCAGCTTGTTGGGCCAGTTCAAATGCTCTAAACATAAACTGTTTGTCGCGTGCTTGTTGTGCTTCGCTAATGAGCATTATAAAAACATCTCGAGTAAATCATTTAAGTAGCGATGGCCTAATTTACTGACTTGCCAAGTGCCATCAGTATTTTCAATCATTAAGTCTTTCTGTTTGGCAATCATCAAATTTGGCAATACAGTTTCAACAGATAACCCTGTTCTTTGTTCGTATTCATTTAAATTAAAGCTTTCATGTAAACGAAGTCTGTTCATCATATATTCGAACGGTAATTCTTCTGCACTTACTTCTATGAGATGGTCAAGGTGTTGACGACTTGTGTCGAGGTAACCTTTAGGATGTTTAACCTTTATCGTGCGAAAGATTTTATTATTTACCGGATCGGTTATCTTGCCATGTGAGCCACAACCGATGCCAAGATAGTCACCAAACTGCCAGTAATTGATATTATGCTGACATTCAAAGCCAGGCTTACTGAAAGCTGAAATTTCATATTGCTGATAACCTGCTTCTGCTAATAATGCGAAACCTTGGTCTTGAATATCCCACAGCACTTCGTCTTCAGGTAATTTTGGTGGACGAGAATGAAAGGCAGTATTAGGTTCAATCGTTAGTTGATACCAAGACAAGTGTGTTGGGTTAAGTGATATCGCAGTAGTTATATCATCAAGGGCATTAGCAATATTCTGTTGAGGTAAACCATGCATCAAATCTAAATTAAAGGTTTTTATACCACATGAATAAGCTAACTCGGCTGCTCTTTTAGCTTGGTTGCTATCATGAATACGACCTAGTTTTATAAGTTTGTCAGATTCAAAACTTTGCACGCCAATTGAAAGCCTTGATACACCGCCATTAAAAAAACCAATGAATTTCTCAGCTTCTACTGTGCCTGGGTTCGCTTCTAACGTTATTTCAATCGTTTCTTTATGTTCGAAACGTTCAAGTACTTGGGTCAATAAGCTTTCTATCGCTTGAGCAGAGAATAAACTGGGTGTGCCACCACCAATAAAAATGGTGTGCAGTGGGCGATTGTTGAGTGAAAATTTTTCAATGTCTGCATCCAAATCTTCAATAAGATGCTTTACATACTCTTCTTCTGGAACTGCTGATTTCAAAGCATGTGAGTTGAAATCACAATAGGGACATTTCTCCACGCACCAAGGTATGTGAATATATAAAGAGAGAGGTGGTGCCTGTAACATTATTATTTAACACCAAAATGTTGAACAAGTTTCGCGAGTGCTTGACCGCGGTGGCTTAAGCTATTTTTTAAGTCGCGAGGCAATTGTGCCGACGTTTTTTGCTGTGCTTCTTGCCAAAAAATAGGATCATAACCAAAGCCTTGCTCACCCATTTTTTCGCGGGTAATAGAACCCTCCCATGCACCGTGACAAATTATCGGTGTAGGATCATTTTCATGTTTCATATAAACCAGTACACAATGAAAGCGTGCGGTGCGGAAACCATCCGGCGTGTTTTCTAATGCTTTTAATAGTTTGTTGGTATTGTCGTTATCACTGGCATTTTCTCCTGCATAACGCGCAGAATAAACACCAGGTTCACCATTTAATGCATCTACTTCTAAACCTGAATCGTCAGCAATTGCCGGAAGGCCAGTAATCTTTGCTGCATGGCGAGCTTTGATGATGGCATTCTCAACAAACGTTGTGCCGGTCTCTGCAACGTCACTAACATTTAATTCGCTCTGTGGTTTTATTTGAATGTTATGCGCGGCTAATAAATGACTGAGCTCTTTTACTTTACCTTTATTACCTGTAGCTAATACGATGGTTGACATTTTTTACCTTGGGAAATTGGAATGATGAAAGATAAAATCAGGCTAATAACCTGATTTTATCTGTTTTTTGATTAGTGATGAAAATTAATCAACATAAAATTTTTGCTTGAACTTAAGCTGATGAGTTTCTTTACCGTCACTAACGGTGATATCAAAGTAAAAGGTTTCTTCGTCGCTATATTTAATTTGTGCTAAATAATAAATAGCATCACCTTCTTTTACTTCGTCAAACTCAAGATTTTTAATTTGTCCAAGATCATTACGTGCTTTACCTTGAAGCATCACTTTTTTTGCAGGTGCTGAGTCTTTGGTGTCATCTAATACTGAGATATTAAGTAAACCATTGAAACGGCTGCGCTCAATATTGTAAGCTTTCGCTATTTTTGGGGTTAAAAACGTGGCATTAATCGCCATGTAATGCACTTGCATTGACCCCATTTTTTTCATGTTTTCAGCATAAACGTTATTAACAAAGGTCAGTGAAACTATAATAACTAATAAACAGGTTTGTAAAAAGTTTTTCATAATGAGCTCCTTATTGATCTAAACTATTCATATATTAATATGACAGGCTTTATAGATAAATACTTACAACACCTGTCTGCTTTTTATACCATTGTCCAGCCAGGTAAAGAGCCAGACAAGAAGATATTAATGACATTTAATAATAAAAAGGCGATAAGTACTGATAAATCTAGACCACCAATACTTGGCACTATCCGTTTTATAGGCTTTAAAAAGGGTTCTGTTAATTGGTGAAATATTGCCTGAGTCGGATTATAACCTTGAACGACCCAGCTCATTAATGCCATGACTAACATCAGCATAAATAAGAGTACACCTGTTTGTTTAATTAAATACAACAAGCCTTTGTAAAGTGAAATAATAACATTAAAGTCGGCCCCGTTAATTAAGGGGATAACAATGAATTTTAACGATGCAACCGTAAAAGCTAATAATAAGGTTGAAACATCAACACCACCAAAGCCAGGAATAATACGGCGCAATGGGATAACCATTGGGTTGGTCACTTTTACAATAAATTGACTGAGTGGATTATAAAAGTCAGCGCGAACAATTTGTAACCATACACGTAAAACTAATAACATTAATAATGCATCAAAGGCAAAACTTAGCAAATAATTAATGGCTTCCATCGACTTCTCCAAAACTTAACTGTTTATTAAAAACTTTAAATATCTAGGTGTTATTTTGCGCCATTTCTTTAGCGCGATGCAATGCACTATTCATTGCATTTGTTACTATTTGTTCCAAGCCATCATCAATAAAAGAGTTAATGGCAGCGTTTGTTGTACCTCCTTTTGAGGTGACCTTAGCGCGTAACTCACTAATAGGTATATCGTTATTAGCGACCATTTGCGCTGCGCCTAAAGCAGTTTGCTGCACTAATTCACGGCTTTCTTGTACAGAAAATCCTAAGGCTAACGCTTGCTTTTCCATCGCTTCCATAAACAAAAAGAAATAAGCTGGGCCAGAACCTGAAACGGCAATAATGTGATCTATTTCAGCTTCAGTGTTTAACCATTTGACAATCCCAACAGAACTCATCAGTTCTTCAGCAATTTGTTTTTGCTGACTATTAACGTGCTTATCAGCATAAAGACCAGCGACACCCAAACCTAGCTGCGATGGGGTGTTAGGCATAGTTCGAATAATGGCACAAGGCTTTACTAACGCTTTTTGCATTTGTTCCACAGTGCAACCAGCAGCAACAGAAATAAAACATTTACTCGTAATGTCTATTTCTTGACTAATCTTTTGGCAAACACCAGCAATCAAATGAGGTTTTACACCGAGAACAATAAAGTCTGCAAATTTAGTTGCTTCTATATTATCTGATGTTTCTTTAATGCCAAGTTGCTGTTGTAAAGCGAGTCTCTTCTCAGGAGAAGGATTCGATACAATAATATTTTGCGCGATGAATCCTGTTTTTACTAAGCCAGAAATAATTGCGCCATTCATGTTACCTGCGCCAATAAAAGCAATTTTTGTCATGAAATTCCTATAGTGAATAAATGATGTAATAGAATGCTATAACACTTTTCGCTATTGTAACTAATTATGCTTTAAAAAAGTGAAATAGATTTTTATACTCAGGTAATTATTTGTATTCTCTTGCCCCAAAAATAGCAGAGCCAACTCTCACCATGGTGGATCCTTTGGCAATGGCATCGCTTAAGTCACCTGACATGCCCATTGATAAGGTATTAATGCTGCTGTGTTCTTGTTTAAGCTCTACAAAAAGTTGCTGCATTTTTTCAAAGCTTTTTGTTGAAGCATTTTTTTCAGGAATCGCCATTAAACCGCGTAAGGTTAAATGTTCACAGCTATCAATAAATTCAACTAACTCTTTAATATTTTCTAAAGCAACGCCTGACTTGCCTTCTTCGCCACTAATATTGACTTGTAAACAAACGTTGAGGGGAGTATCTTGGCTAGACCTATGATCATTAAGGCGTTTTGCAATTTTTATTCGGTCCAGACTATGCACCCAAGCAAAATTATCGGCAATTAATCGAGTTTTGTTTGACTGAATAGGGCCTATAAAGTGCCAAATAATGTTAGACAAATTTTGTAAGTTTGCTATTTTTTCTACCGCTTCTTGAATATAGCTTTCGCCAAATTCTCGCTGACCAGCAAAGTACGCTTGTTCAACCATGGCACTGGTTTTAGTTTTACTCACGGCAAGCAGGGTAACTTGTGAAATTGAGCGCTTTGCTTTGTCACAAGCATTTAAAATTTGCAGATTTATCTTAGCAAGATTATCTTTAATGGATGTCATATCGTTATGTGTCAATTTAGTTTCAACTTACTTTCTATTTTAATAAAGAATTTTTAAGAGGTCTTTTATGGATATTACCGAATTACTCGCCTTTAGTGTGCAAAATAATGCATCTGATCTTCATTTATCTTCAGGCAGCCCGCCATTAATTCGTGTTGACGGTGACGTACGTAAACTTAATATTCCAGCCTTTGATGAGAAAGACGTTAATGCATTGGTCTATGATATTATGAATGATCGTCAACGCAAAGACTATGAAGAAAATTTAGAAGTCGATTTCTCATTTGAAGTACCAAATTTAGCACGTTTTCGTGTGAATGCATTTAATCAAAATCGCGGGCCTGCTGCTGTATTTCGAACAATTCCCAGTAAAATTCTATCATTGGATGATTTAGGCTGTCCTGATATTTTCCGAGATATTGCTGATACACCTCGTGGTTTAGTTTTAGTTACCGGCCCTACAGGCTCAGGTAAATCAACAACCTTAGCGGCAATGGTCGATTATATTAATAACAGTAAAAATGATCATATACTTACGATCGAAGATCCTATCGAATTTGTTCACGAAAATAAACAATGTTTAATTAATCAACGAGAAGTACATCGTGATACGTTAAGTTTTGAGGCGGCACTTCGAAGTGCATTGCGTGAAGACCCTGATGTTATTCTCGTCGGTGAAATGCGTGATTTAGAAACCATTCGTTTAGCCATGACAGCGGCAGAAACAGGCCACTTAGTGTTTGGTACTCTACATACAACCTCAGCGCCCAAAACGATAGATCGTATTGTTGATGTTTTTCCTGGCGAAGAAAAATCTATGGTTCGTTCAATGTTGTCTGAATCACTGCGCGCCGTTATTTCTCAAACGTTGATTAAAAAGGTCGGCGGCGGGCGTGTTGCTGCTCATGAGATTATGCTAGGTATTCCCGCAATCAGAAATTTGATTCGAGAAGATAAAATTCCACAAATGTATAGTGCGATTCAAACGGGAATGTCGCATGGCATGCAAACGATGGATCAATGTCTTCAAGGACTTGTAAATCGTGGTTTGATTACGAAACAAGATGCAATGGAGAAAGCAGTCGATAAAAACCAATTTAGAGGTTTTTAATTGTTGATGAAGCTTTAGTCGAATGTTTTTTGAAAGTAGAAGCTTCAGTTGCATTCCCCAAGTTACGGTAAAAATGATAAGAGATACAAAAATGAATTTTCATGATTTATTACAAAAAATGGTGCGCGAAGGCGCATCAGATATGTTTGTTACCGCCAAACTTGCCGTAAGTGCAAAAGTGAATGGTGAATTACTAGCGATTGGTGATCATCTTTTAACAAGCGATGAATCGTTAGCACTTGTTCATAATGCTATGAACGACAAACAAAAAAAACAATTTGATGAAGAAAAAGAATGTAATTTTGCCATTTCCATCGATGACATAGGTCGCTTCCGTATTTCAGCATTTTGGCAGCGAGATATGGCTGGTATGGTCATTAGGCGTATCGTGACTGAGATCCCTGATGCTGATGAACTCGGTTTACCATCAGTTTTGAAAGATGTTGTGATGTCGAAACGCGGTTTAGTACTTTTTGTTGGTGGCACAGGTACAGGTAAGTCGACATCCATGGCTTCATTGATTGGTTATCGCAATAAAAATTCTCGTGGTCATATCCTGACTATTGAAGATCCTGTGGAATTTGTTCATGAACATGGACGTTGTATGGTGACACAACGCGAAGTGGGTTTAGACACTGAAAGTTTCGATGCTGCATTAAAAAGTTCATTACGCCAAGCACCTGACGTCATTTTAATTGGTGAGATCCGTAATCAAGAAACCATGGAGCATGCATTAAGTTTTGCTGAAACAGGGCATTTATGTATTGCAACATTACACGCAAACAATGCTAACCAAGCGATTGACCGTATTATGCATTTAGTACCGGCAGACCAACATGGTAAATTATTGTTTGATTTAGCCCTAAATCTACGGGGTATTATTGCTCAGCAATTGATCCCAACATGCGATGGTCATGGTCGAATTGCTGCTATTGAAATTTTACTTAATTCACCTTATATCGCAGAGCTTATTAAGAAGGGCGATATTGATGGTATTAAAGGAGTCATGCAAAAATCAAAAGAGCTAGGCATGCAAACATTTGATGGTGCTCTATTTGAACTGTATCAAAAAGGATTGATTAATTATGCTGATGCGCTTCATCATGCTGATTCACCGAATGATTTACGTTTAATGATCAAATTGCGTAATAATGATCAAGGGGGGGCGGGTTCATTAAGTGGCGTTACAATTGATGGTTTATCACCAAAAGATGGCTAAATGACAAGAGAATAAAAATTAAAGCGCTAGGCTATGAGAAAAATTAAACATAACCGATCTAATGTTTGATTTTAATAGCCTATGCTTGGTCAGGACTTTGTTCACTGGTATCCTGATTCAAAGAAACTTTCAATAATAAGCCTTGCAGATTCTGCATCAATATTATCTTTTTTCAAGTTACGATAACCACCTTCTGCAAATAATCGTTCTTTCGCATCAGCGGTTGTTAAACGTTCATCTTGAAACTCTACTCTCAAAGCAAATTTATTTGATAAGCGATGACCAAATTTTTTCGCGTCAAGCGTGAGTTGTTGCTCACTACCGTCCATATGTAAAGGTAAACCGACAACTAAATAATCAGGTTGCCATTCTTTAATGAATTTTGTTAATTCCATTTCATTAGGAATACCATCTTTGGCTTTAATTGAGCCTAATGGTGAAGCACTGCCGGTGAGTTCTTGTCCGACAGCAACACCAATATACTTTTTACCAAAATCAAAACCTAAGACGCTACGTTGGCCTACTTTATTTGCCACTTATTTTCCTTAAATTAATATTCATATGTTAAGCATGTCCAATGTCAGCGGATAAATGCGCCATATCAATGCCTAGCTTTTCGGTCGCTTTTTTCCAGCGCTGTTCAATAGGTGTATTAAATACAATGTCACCATCTGCTGGCGTTAAAAGCCAAGAATTTGTTTTTATTTCTTCTTCCAACTGACCAGGTCCCCATCCAGCGTAACCTAAAGTCACCATATACTTCTCTGGCCCCTCATCTGTACCTAACGCCATTAATATATCTTTAGAGGTAGTAATCATCACATCTTTACTTAACGTCAAAGATTGCTTCCAGCAGTCTTGTGGGCTGTGTAAAACAAAACCACGGTCTTGAGAAACAGGCCCTCCTGTTAGTACTTGTTGTCCTAATTCAGGTGCTTCGTCTTTATCTGAATCAATTTGGACGAGCAATTCATTTAACGTGACATTGACAGGTAAGTTAATAATAAGTCCCATCGCACCTTCTTCATTATGCTCACAGATATAGGTCACTGTTTTATTAAAAAACGCATCATCTAATGCGGGCATTGCGATTAAAAGTTGATTTTCTAAGCTTTTCATACCTTCACCTTTTACATCTTAAGTTTGTTGAAACTCTATGCATAATTGTTTTTAGAGGTATTGCGACCCTTTATTTACAGAAGGATCACGGCTGTTCAGAAATTGAATAACTATAGGTTGTGATGAAAAATGTTAACTAAAGTTTTTACACTCTAGGACGAATATTTTCTTCGATTGCATCCATTAATTTACCGCTGATATTGATAGGATATGCGGCTTCTATTTCTCGAATACAGGTTGGGCTGGTGACATTAATTTCGGTAACTTTGTCACCAATAACATCTAACCCTACAAAGTATAGACCACGTTTCTTTAATTCAGGAGCAATTGTTTCAGCAATTAATTTATCCGTCGCGCTAAGTGGTCTTGCTTCACCACGACCGCCAGCAGCTAAATTGCCACGTGTTTCACCTTGTGCAGGAATGCGCGCTAGGCAATATGGCATAGGTTCGCCATTCACAATAAGTATTCTTTTGTCGCCATCTTTAATTTCAGGCATGAATTCTTGCACCATGGCGTATTGATTACCGTGGTTGGTGAGCGTTTCTAAAATAACGCCAACATTCGCATCATTTTCTTTAATACGGAAAATTGAGGCGCCACCCATTCCATCGAGAGGTTTGATAATAATGTCTTTTTCTTTTTGATGAAATTCACGGATCTTATCGTTATTACGTGTAACTAACGTGCGAGGGGTTAATTCTGCAAACCAAGCGGTGAAAAGTTTTTCGTTACAGTCGCGAAGGCTTTGTGGTTTGTTTACGATTAATGTGCCTTCAACTTCCGCACGTTCAAGCATGTATGTTGCGTAAATAAATTCGGTATCAAAAGGAGGATCTTTGCGCATTAATACTGCGTCAAGTTCCGACACAGCGATATCGTTTACGTCGTCAAGTTCATACCAATGTTCTGTGTCGTCGAACACTTTTAATTTTTGAGCGGTTGCACGGCATTGGCCTTGGTCAAGGTACAAGTCCTTCATTTCCATGTAATAAATTTCATAACCGCGCTTTTGAGCTTCGAACATCATCGCCATAGATGAATCTTTTTTTACATTGACCTGTGAAATAGGGTCCATTACTACGCCAAGTTTAATTGTCATTTGTGTTTCCTAATGTGTTCGTTGCTATTTAATATCGCCAAAACGACATTGTAATGCGGTAATTGCTGTTAATGCTGCGGTTTCTGTTCTTAATACTCGTGGTCCTAATAACACATCGACAAAGGATGCCTCATTCGCTTTTTTAATTTCATCATCGTTTAAACCACCTTCTGGACCTATCAGTAAACGAACGCGTTGTTTTGAATCAGCTTGGTTCTCTTCAGGCAAATTCATAATGGAATATTGTGCTTTAGGGTGTAAATTTAGTTTTAACGCTATACTTTGCTGCCCCAGCCATTCATCTAAGTAAATGGGTGGCTTAACAGAAGGGACCGTACAACGACCACTTTGTTCACAAGCACCTATAACTATTTTTTGCCATTGATCTACTTTTTTCTGTAAACGCTCACCCGTTAATTTAACACCACACCGTTCAGTGAACAGTGGGGTTATTGTAT
>JASDWX010000010.1:0-7525 GCA_041890515.1 Alteromonadaceae bacterium | reverse complement strand
CGATAACAACTCTGGTAACGAAGAGAGCATCACTGACGTTAATCATAATGGTTTATCTGAAAAAATAGCAACACCTTCTATTTATGAAGAACAACAAAAAGAACAATTACAAATAGCGCTGTCTCTCAATATTGCAGCATTACCTATAGCACAACGTGAAGTTTTTTTATTGAAACAGGAATCTGGTTTTTCGCTCGAACAAATTGCACAAATAACAGCACAACATCAAGAAAAAGTAAAAAGCAGTTGGCGTTATGCCTTAAAACGCTTACGTAAGGGGTTACAGCATTATGCCAAATAAACGCACTGACAATAACGACAGACAAACTCACAATGCAACATTGCAGCAGCAAAATGATGAAGCGTTTATCAATGAACTTTATGATGCAGTATCACAAGAAAGTCAAAGCCAACCCAGTGAATTATTAGATCAACGCATTATCAACGCCGCACATAAAGCAGTTAATACGTCGAATAAGCCAAAAGGAAACAACAAATTCAAATGGTATTCATCGCTCGCCACTGCAGCGTCTTTGACACTTGTCATCAGTTTGGTGGTTTTACAGCAAAGCAACATACTGCCTAATGAACAAGCTAATAACATGTTAAAGCAGGGTGTTGTTTTACAAAAGCCAATGGCATCAACCAGTGATAACGAGTCTATTGCTGATCAAGAAGTTGTCGTTGAACAAATTGATTATCAAGCACAAGTGGGCTATTCAGCTATGCCGAGTCAAGTGGAAAACGCCAGTGCTACGACAACTAAAATGTCTAATACAATTAAGATTGCGGCTGAAGAAAAAATGGTACGCGCCACACAATATGAAAAGAAGGCTCAGTTGATTAAACCACAAACCGCTGAACGCATGATGGCTGCATCGCCAATGATTATGACGCGCTTCAATAAAATAGAACAGGGTAAGGCGCAAGAGGATAGAGCTGAAATAATAGACTTATCCATTGAGCAACTCAAGCAATATAAACGTTCAAACAAAGCGTTGGATACTCAAAATAAATGGCTGTGGTCTTTCTCGTCAGAAAACCACATTGAATATATCATTCATATTTTTAACGACAATCACGCGCCATTAGAGTACCGTTTAGATAAAAACACTTTCAAAGTTATGGGTTTATCTAAACGTGATCTAGAAAAATCACCTTTAAATAACATACCCTTATCCAAGATAATGATTTTAAACACAAGAAATTAAAAACAAGTTTTCACTAAAGCCAATCATCCTTAACTTTCCCATAATGAAAATATCCCCATTGCCCAACGCGTCTTAATGGCGCAAATGGAAACTTGGGCAATTCACTATTATATAAAGGCAAATTCGCTATTTTTGGATCAATCGTTTTTTCAGCGACTTTTTCGGCTAAACGCTTACCTGCCTGCACAGAAAATGAAACACCTGAACCACAATACCCCATACTATAAAAAACGCTCTTTTTCTTATTTTGATAAATATGTGGTAAATCATCTAACGCCATACAAATCCATCCAGACCAAGCATATTGGTATTTCAAGTTTTGCAGTGGTGGAAAACTTGTTTTTAATACTGCTAATAAACGTTGTGCGTAATAAGGATCATCCGCAGATTTCCCTGTAATTGCACCACGACCACCAAACAAAATACGATTGTCAGGTAACTTGCGGTAATAGTACTTCAGTGCACGCGTATCCATTACAACATTTGACGTTAAGAAATTACATTCTGCTAATTGTTGCTCTGACAAGGGCTCTGTAACAATAATTTGTGAAATTACCGGCAAGGTACGATCTGTGGTTAACGCATGAAAACCTTTTGGGGTATAGCCATTTGTCGCGATCACCACTTTTTTAGCCGTTACTACGCCCTTAGGTGTTACTAGTTTTTGTTGGTTTCTTTCATCTAAAACTTCTAACACTGGAGAGCTTGTATGCACTTTAGCCCCAGCTTCACGAGCTAAACGTTGATACCCCCATGCAAGTTTTAGCGGGTTTAAGCCAAAACCGTCTGGATAACGAATAGCACCATAGGCATTCTTATCGTCCATGTATTGTTGGCGAACTTCATTTCTCGTCAATACCTCTACATCACTATTTTTAATGTCTGCAAAGGTTTTTTGTTGAAGTTCTGCTTGGCTGATCAGTTCAGCTAACTTACTCGGCTTATGAGCGACCTTTAAAAAACCACGTTCTTGCACGTCACAATCAATGCCTTCAGCTATCAGTGACTTTACCGTTTCAACGCCATCGCACATTTCATCATAAATGCCGCGCATCACTTCTTCACCCCATTTCTTAGCCATATCGCTATAAGATTTACGGCCTGAAGACTTAAGAATAAAGCCAGCATTTCTGCCACTACAACCCCAAGCAGTTTGATTTGCTTCGAGCACATGCGCTTTAATGCCGTGGTCACGCGCTAAATGTAATGCACAAGATAATCCGGTATAACCTGCACCAATAATTGCTACATCAACATCGATATCTTGACTAATTTCACCATCACTTTGCGGAGCATTAGTTTGGACATCAGCATTCTCAGCCCAATAACTTTGAGGATATGCTACGCCACAACCCGGAGATTTATCGTGTAAAGGATCGTACATTTTAATAACTACTTTAAATAAGAAAACCCTAGAAATCTTACCGTATTTATTTAAAATTTGCTAAGCTGAATACCTATAAAGCCATTTTATTTAAATAAATATTAAAAATGAAAAAACATAACGAAGACGTAAAATATCAAGTATTCTATCGTGAGATGCAACCTGAAGATTTCTCTGCAGTCATCACTTTAGCGACAGCAGTCCATGGGGCTGGCTATATCGATGATTCAATAATTATTACTTGGTATAAAAAAGGCTTATTAAAGACGAATGACGCAGCAGAAGTTAATGCAAACTTTGTCGCTTACCTTAATGAAGATCTGATTGGCTTTCGATTAACTTACGCTATTAATCAATGGGAAATAGATCAATGGTGCAGCCCTGAATTATGGCAACAGCCCACTAATAAAGTTTGTTATTTCAAATGTAATACCGTTGATGAACACTATCGAGGTTATGGTGTTGGCAGTCAGTTACTTAAACTATCTTCACAAGCAGCTATTAAGCAAGGTGCAAGTGCTGGAATTAGTCATTTATGGAAACAAAGCCCCGGTAACAGTGCGGTAAAATATTTCACAAAATGTGGCGGTATATTAGTAAAAGAGCATCCTGAATGCTGGAATGAGCTAAGTAAACAAGGTTATGAATGCCCTGCTTGTGATGATGAATGTCATTGTGTTGCCGCAGAAATGATCATTAACTTTGAACAATAATCATTTCCACAGTATTTAAAATTAATCGGTATTAGCCAAAAAATTTCTTGAGTAATGAAGGTGACGCTTTAATCTCATGGACACTCCCTTGCTCTATATTATTGTCTTCGATCGGTATTCCTTCAATATCACTTAGCCCTAATGGTTGAAAATCTGTGAGGCTTGGGTATTCAACCGCTGAATTTTTATGCTCAAAATCTCCAGTTGCTGGATTAAAGCGATATTCGTTTGCCCACTCAGTAATGTTTTCACTGACTTGATTAATCGCATCAACAATGTATTTAACTTCCTTATCAGAAGTTGTTGGATGAAACGATGCACGGATCCAACCGGGCTTTTCAGCATAATCACCCATGTTAATTTTTTCAGTGATCTTATTTGACGTATCGTGATCAACATTGAGTAATATGTGTCCATAAGTTCCAGCACATGAACAACCACCACGCGTTTGCACGCCAAATTTATCATTAAGCAACCGCACGACTAAATTATAATGCGCATTCGGTATATAAAAAGAAACAATCGCTAGGCGGTCTTGAATATTCTTTTCTAACATGACTACTTTGTCATTTTTTGCTAATTCGCCCATCACATAGCTCGTAATTTCTTTTTCACGGGCGGTAATATTATCAACACCCATAGCGTTCTTTACTTTTATCGCTAATGCCGTACGAATACATTGTAAAAATCCTGGAGTTCCGCCATCTTCACGCATTTCAATATTATTGAAAAAGCTATGCTCTCCCCAGGGATTTGTCCATGTAACTGTTCCACCACCTGGGTGATCTGGCACTTTATTTTTATAGAGTGCTTTATTGAAAATCAAAACTCCCGAACTGCCTGGTCCACCAAGAAATTTATGGGGTGAAAAGAATATAGCGTCTAATGCTTGCTTTGCGTTTGTTGGATGCATATCAATATCAACATAAGGCGCTGAACAAGCGAAATCAACAAAACATAAGCCACCATGCTCATGCATTAATTCAGCTAATTGATAATAAGGTGTTTTAATGCCAGTAACATTTGAACAAGATGAAAATGAACCTATTTTCACTTTTCGATCTTGATACTGTTCAAGCAATAGACTTAAGTGTTCTAACGATGGTAAACCTTGGCTGTCAGGGTCAACAATTTCTAGGGTTACATCACATTCATACCATGTCGTTTGGTTTGAATGATGCTCCATATGCGTTATGAAAACCACTGGCTTATCACAATCATCAAACTTCACTTGGTCTTGCATACGCTCAGGAATACGTAAACCTAAAATACGTTGGAACTTATTAATAACACCAGTCATTCCGGCATCTGCCGTGATCAATACGTCATTATCGCAAGCATTGACATGATGTTTTATGATTTGCTGTGCATCATGATAAGCATTGGTCATCGCACACCCAGTTAAGTTGGTTTCTGTATGCGTATTAGCAACAAAGGGGCCTAAGGTGTTAGTAATATAATCTTCGATTGGTGCGTACAGTCGGCCACTTGCTGTCCAATCCGCATAGACAATATCTAATTGCTTGCCATTAATTTCATGTGTTAAAGACTGACCAATAATATTATTTCTAAAGGGGAGGAAGTGATTTTCAAGTGACATGATTTTTAACTCGCGGGTTGTTTTGATAAAATAATTCTAACAAAAAACCGAATACGAGCAACCAAAAACCAACTAAAACACAGAATACGCAAAATTATTTCAAATAACATCAATTAGGAGAAAAACAGTCTACATTGAGCGTTTATATGTTCCGCTAACGAAAACTCATTTTCTCCTAAAAAAGATGAATTACTTAAGCTTATTCGTCTTTAATCTGAAAAGTGAAACGATTCGTCGTACAAACCTATTTACTTATACTGATTTAGGTTATTTTAATGGTCGTTTTTTTACT
Organism: Alteromonadaceae bacterium; assembly: GCA_041890515.1. Lineage (GTDB taxonomy): Bacteria > Pseudomonadota > Gammaproteobacteria > Enterobacterales > Alteromonadaceae > Colwellia_A. The sequence goes on along the minus strand of JASDWX010000010.1, from coordinate 2,325 downwards.
GCAGGAATGCATAAATATGAATTTTTATTTTGGTAAGTTACTTGTTGTTCCAGCAATTTTACTTACACTTAACGCTTGTCAAATAACAAGCAGTAGCAGAAGTACTAGCGAAGAGATCGCTACAACAAAATTTGATGGTGCGGTTAAGCAACTCTTAGATCATCGTTCAAACAAAGAACTTTATTTACAAAATGAAAGCGACACAGAAGAAACTTACTGGCCTGATTTATCACCAGAGGCATTAGAAAAAAAACATCAAGAACGTATAATCATCGCCACTATATTTGAAGATATCAATCAAAATTTCCTTTCAGAAGACAATAAGATCAACTATTCAATTATTAAGGCTCAGCTTGATAATAATATTGCCCACTATCATTTTAAATCTCATTACATGCCGTTCAAATCTGAGTCAGGTTTCCATTCAAATTTAAACTTTGTTATCAGTAATACAAAATTTAACAAAGAAAAAGATATAGAGGTATATTTAAGTAAACTATCGGCGCTTCCTGCCTATTTCAATCAAAACATTTATTGGATGCGTAAAGGCTTGGCATCGGGCATTACTCAGCCCCAAGCCGTGTTAGTAGGATACGAACAGTCAATTCTTGCCTTTATCCCTGAGCATATAGAAGACTCTGAATTTCTTAAACCTTTTACCACAGCGTCAAATTTAATTGATACTAAAGTGCTAGCAGATACAAAACAGCAGCTCATTAAAATACTGAAAGCTAAAGTTATTCCTGCTTATCAAAGCTACTATCAATTCTTTACCCAAGAATACTTCCCCAAGGCACGTAAAACTATCGGTGTTTCCGAAACGCCTAACGGTATTGAATTTTATAGTAATCGTGTAAAACACTACACAACTACAGACATGACGCCTGATCAAATACATATCTTAGGTTTGAGTGAAGTTAAACGTATTCGCAAAGAAATGGCTGAGATTATTATCAAGACAGGTTTTAAAGGCATTTTCTCGGAGTTCATTCATTTTTTACGTACGGATCCACAATTTTATGCAAAAACACCATTAGCATTAATCAAAGAAGCTTCATATATAGCAAAACAAATGGATGCTAAATTACCCAGCTTATTTAAGCATTTACCACGCACACCTTATGGCGTTGCCGCTGTACCAGACAGTATTGCGCCTAAATATACAACGGGTCGTTATATTGGCGCCAAAAATGATACACAGCCAGGTTATTATTGGGTAAATACCTACGCGTTAGACAAACGTCCTCTTTATGTATTACCTGCCCTGACATTACATGAAGGCGTGCCGGGCCATCACCTGCAAATATCCCTCAATAGCGAATTAGATAATTTACCATCATATCGCCAAAATGCTTACATTTCGGCCTTCGGTGAAGGTTGGGGGTTGTATGCTGAGTGGTTAGGGATTGAAGCGGGCATTTACCCAGACCATTACAGTAACTTTGGTCGATTGACTTATGAAATGTGGCGTGCAGCCCGTCTCGTTGTTGATACAGGTATGCATGTTAAAGGGTGGTCAAGGGAACGTGCCATCAATTTTATGACGAATAACACCGCGCTCTCCACACATAATGTAAAAACAGAAATTGATCGTTATATTTCTTGGGCAGGACAAGCGTTATCATACAAGATCGGTGAAATCACCATTAGAAAACTACGTAAAAAAACAGAAACTACATTAGGCCAAAACTTTGATGTGCGTGAATTTCATCATCAAATTTTGAAAAACGGCTCGGTACCTTTACAAGTACTTGAAGACCAAATTAACACCTATATTGAAACAACGTTAGTAACCATTGCTGAGGAAGAAAAGAAAAAAAACAACATTATAGAGTAATGTTTTTATTCCTTTTGAGCCGTACATTTGACATTAGATGAACTAAACGGGCAGAAAATAAAAGCATCATATTGAATAATAAAGATGCAAATTAAAATTTCAAAACAGACCGATATTCTCGGTCTTTTTTCATAATCTATTGTAACGAAGTTTTCGGTATAATCATTTCTATAAAGGCAATTTATTCAACATTGTACTCATTAGGATTAATAGCCTTAACGATCACTAATGCCACAGGCTGTGTGAAAACTCATAGCCAAAAATTTTTATGGAACGCTATGTAAAATAAATAGCACTTTGACAGCAAACTTACTTCAGAATTTAAGCTACAGAGCATTATTTAGCTAATAGACCCTAACTATGCCAGACCAAAATAGTTTTCACACAGGCTGGCCAAAAACCTGACTTGATTCACTGGTCAAAACAACCCTGTTTTATGTTCACTTTGTTAAGGTTTTAAGATATCAGCCATGCGACAGAGCCTATCA
>JASDWX010000009.1:0-7629 GCA_041890515.1 Alteromonadaceae bacterium | reverse complement strand
CTGTTTCACCTGGGAACCCAACACTGAACGTCGAACGAATAACTAATTCAGGACAAATGTCTCGCCATTTAGCAATGCGTTCTAATACTCGGTCTGAACTACCAGGGCGTTTCATTAATTTCAATATACGTTTATTGGCATGCTGAAAGGGAATGTCTAAATACGGCAGTATTTTACCTTCAGCCATAAGGGGAATAATTTTATCAACATGCGGGTATGGATAAACATAATGAAGACGGATCCAAACGCCCTGCTTCGCTAATTCTTCACATAACTGCTGCATGTGAGTTTTAACGGGCATACCATCCCAAAAATCTGTTTTGTGCTTAACATCAACACCATAAGCTGAAGTGTCTTGTGAAATAACCAATAATTCTTTAACGCCAGCATCAACCAAACGTTTAGCTTCACCTAACACATCGCCAACAGGACGCGAGTCTAAATCACCACGCATTGACGGGATAATACAGAACGTACAACGGTGGTTACACCCTTCTGAAATTTTCAAATAAGCATAATGCTTAGGGGTAAGTTTAACCCCTTGTGGCGGGACTAAATCAATAAAAGGATTATGTACTGGCTTAGGCACATGTTTATGTACTTGCGTTAAGACTTCGTCATAAGCATGAGGACCTGTTACACCTAAAACATTGGGATGTAGTTCAATTATTTCATCTTTTTTTACGCCTAAACAACCGGTAACCAACACTTTACCATTGGCAGCAAGCGCTTCACCGATAGTATCTAATGACTCTTGAACGGCTGAATCAATAAAGCCACAGGTATTTACAATCACGAGTTCAGCATCGTCATAGCTATTGGTTACATCGTAACCTTCAGTGCGAAGTTGTGTAAGAATACGTTCGCTGTCTACTAAATTTTTTGGACAGCCAAGACTCACGAAGCCTACCTTTGCAGCGCGATTTGCTTCTGGATGTGATGCAACAACTACTTGATGTTGCGCTTCAATCATTTTAGAGGGAATATCTAACGTGGTTGTTTGGCTTTGGGCTGAATTACTTGTGCTTGGGTCGAATTGTTCTACGGTCATGCTTTGCCTCAACTTACTCTTTAAATGGCTACTGATGGATGCTTTTACCCATCTTTTATAAAATAAAAAGAGTAGCGTCATAATTAGTGATTTAACGGTCTTTATTGCAAATTCAATGATTACGCAAGATTTGAAATAAAGGCTGTTGTTTAATGCGCAGAATTATACAGGAGATTAACAGGCAGAGGAATGCTAACATTTAGGTGATTTTGTTTATAACTCCTCTTACTGGTTATATTTTAGTGTCATAAAGTTAATGAATGTTAACGTCTTATTCGTTACATTAAATCAATATATAAATAGTAAGGCATAGCATATGATTTATCAGTTAGGTGAACTTTATCCAAAGATTTCAAAAAGTTGTTTTATAGCACCAAATGCTAGTGTTATAGGAAATGTAGAATTAGAGGACAATACAAGTATCTGGTTTAATGTCGTGATCAGAGCTGATTTAGCACAAGTAAAAATAGGGAAAAATTCAAATATTCAAGATGGGTGTATTTTACATGTTGATGAAGGATATCCTATTAACGTTGCAGAGAACGTAACTATTGGACATAAGGTGATGTTACATGGTTGCTCTATTGGTGAAGGTAGTTTAATTGGTATAAATGCTGTGGTGCTAAATGGCGCTAAAATAGGTAAAAACTGTTTAGTGGGAGCCAATGCTTTAGTGACCGAAAATATGGTTATTCCTGACGGTAGTTTAGTCTTAGGCTCGCCAGCCAAAGTAATAAAGCAACTTGATGAAGAAACCAAAAAAATGATTGCAGAGGGCGCGGTTCATTATGTTGATAGTAATCATAAGTATACGAAAAGTTTGAAAAAAATAGGTTAGTCTATTGGGGGTTTGTTACTGAAATAAACATCCCTTATTAAAAAGCACGTTGCATTGTTTGAATATAATTAATATTATTTAATAATCACTATTATACTCAACATAGGTTTAACGATCAAAAAAAACAACACCTACTAAACAAGCACTTATGCGATGTTGCGGTTGTGAATAAACACCCCCTCAATTGAAAGTCAACTTAAATTAAGTGTAAGTCATTAAGTATAAAGATAATTAGGAGATAGCATGACCTTTTCAAGTGATGTACTGGTTAGAAATAATGTCAAATTGATTGGAACAGGTGACAAAACACTTTTTCTTGCTCATGGCTTTGGTTGTGATCAAAACATGTGGCGCTTTTTAACCCCTGCACTCATAAGTCAATTTACCATTGTGTTATTTGACTATGTTGGCTCAGGTGCATCTGATATATCACAATACGATAAAAAACGTTATAGCCGACTCGAAGGATACGCAGAAGATATTCTTGAAATATGTGATGCATTAACGTTATCAGATGCTATATTTGTCGGGCATTCTGTTAGTAGCATTATTGGTGCTATTGCAGCCACTCAAAAACCTGCATTATTTTCGAAACTTATCATGGTATGCCCTTCCCCCTGTTTTTTAAATTTTCCTCCTGAATATATGGGTGGGTTTGAAAAAGAAGACTTACTCGAACTATTAAGCCTAATGGATAAAAATTACATTGGCTGGGCGGATTATTTAGCACCTTTAGTTATAGGCAGTAATAATTCGAACGATCTTATAGGTGAATTATCAGGAAGCTTTTGCTCAACAGACCCTGTTATAGCTAAGAATTTTGCCGAAGCAACATTCCTCTCTGATTATCGCCATATTTTGAAAGAGATAAAAAAACCGTCATTAATCTTTCAAAGTCGAAACGATGCATTGGCTTCAACTTCTGTTGGCGAATATATTCATAATCACATCACTGATAGTAAGCTTGAAATTATTCAAGCCGATGGCCATTGTTTACACATGACACACCCAGAAGACATTGTTGACTTAATAATAGAGTATGCGAAATCATAACGATGGCTGGCAATAATAAATCACAAAATAAAAAATTGAATTATACACCCGACAATTTCCCTTGTGGGGCTTTCGTTACGAATTCATCAAGAGTTATTACTTATGTAAACTCATATTTTACCTCTGAACTATTATGGAAGCCAGGTGAACTCATTGGTAAAAACGCCGATGTGATTTTTACTCAATCGTCAAAAATATTTTTTCAGAGCTACTTAATCCCCACACTTTTACACGAAAAAACCTGTGAAGAAATGCAACTGATCATATTAAATGCTAAAGGGGTACGTATTCCAGTTACCATTAATGCTCATATCAGTAAAGATGATTGTATTTACTGGAGCTTTTTTAACGCATCTAAAAGAGATAAGTTATACGGGGAATTAATAAAAACACGGGAAACACTTGAGGAACAAGCAGAACAGTTAAAATTACTAGCTTCAACTGATGAGTTAACCGGATTATTAAATCGAAGAGAAATGAAAAAACGAAGCATATTAGTACTGGAACAAACGGCGAGGTCTCATCAGTCTGTTAGTTTGTTAATGCTAGATATTGATTATTTTAAAAAAATAAATGACACTTTTGGACATTTAGCAGGTGACAGAGTACTCAAAGAACTAGGACATGAATTGAAAGTATTTTGTCGAAAAACAGATCTTGTTGCCCGTATTGGAGGCGAAGAGTTTTTGATTATGCTACCTGACACAAATAAAACAGACACATTATTATTCTGTAAAAGGTTACATGAATTAATCGCAAAAATTAAAGTGGGTAATCATCCAATACACGTCAGTATTGGTGCAAGTATATGTAATGATAAGATTTCATTTACAGATTTTCATGCACAAGCAGACAAGGCAGTTTACAAAGCAAAAGACCTTGGAAGAAATAGAACTGAGGTTTATGTTACCGAGCAATAATGAACGATAGTAATGCGCTAACACCTAATTACATTGCTTATTTAAGCTATCTTTATACCTTATTTTACAAGACTTTCATCAGTCAGTTAATTAACTGATAAATATTTGTCACTAATAGTTATTCAATTAGATAAGCATCAAAAACAGTCTTATTAAATTTATTTTATAGCATGAATAAATTGTTTATAAAGTGCTACTTCTTCTGGCTTGTCAAGTATATAACCCTGAACCGCCCCTTCAACAATGACTGACTTGCATTATACAGTAAATGGGACAATTCCACGGGGACTTACTCCTAACCCTAGACGGTCAAAAATCATAATATATTTTTCAAGTTTAGCTAACATTTTAATAACGATTATTTCTCCCTCACCTCGCCTCATTCTATTCCCTTGTTTAAAAAGTCAACACCTTATGTCATGAAAGAGATTTCTCAAAGATACCACTACACCCAACTGACGCAAAAAGATTGAATAACAAGGTAACTTTTTTATACATTTCCTTTTTATTTGCACATTATTTGCATTTTCTCTTGTTAACTTTACTTATAAATTAAAGTTAAGTAACAGAGTTTCATATGAACATAAGTTCAAAAACAATTATAGCGGTCACATTACTTTGTGCTGGATTAACGCAAACACAAGCAAGAAAAAATTCACATCATGAAAATGGACCTCCACCGTGTCCATTATTCTCTGACATAGATATTAATAATAATGGATATATTGATTTTGACGTATTTTCGGCACAAAAGGCTCCGAAGAAAGGGGATCAGAAATTTTTTTCTAAAAGAGACAAAGCCGATTATTGGTAAATATTTTATGCCAATTAATTTTTTATAATATCTACGACGAACAAATATCCGTAAAAAGTCATTCACAATGAAAAATACAATTAATTCTTTTGACAATACAACTTCGGTATTAATAAAGTTAGTTTTAATTTTTTCGTTAGCCGCCTATGGGAGAAGTAACAATGCCAGCGATACTGTAAATGCAGTTCCCACTACCAATGCAGGGCGTGGTCAAACAATATTTATCAATGAAACAGTTACATTAATGGGCAAATTAAGTGGCGATGTTGATGATAATTAACTCAGTTACTCATAGCGTTTTTCTTCAATACCCGATGGAAGCTTTTCAACTTTATCTAACGATACGACAGTTTCACCTACCTTCACCGCGGATGTTGTCGGCAGTTATTCTATAAACCTAACGGATATGATAGTTTTTGAACAGTGAAGTTGATAGTGTTGAGATCACTGTTTCAGAAGTCGTAAGTGGCTCAACAACTGGTGTTTTGTGTGATTACAATTATAACGAATACAATGATTCAACTTATGTGTTTGATGACAGTATGGCGCAATGGAGCTTTACTGGTGGTGAGCGCGTAAATATTGTCGATGACGGTATTTTTATAGTGATTTCATTACCCGTTTCTGCATTTAAAAATACTGATAACGATAATGATGATAAGTTATCTGCCGAAGAGTTCATCCTGCACTGTTCGATAATTGCCCGCACTGTGCATGAAAAAATAATACTGAGTGATACAAAGGGTAAAGTTACGCTTCAAGAAATGATATTAGCACCTGTAACTTCCCATCATTATCCTCAAGCGCAAGCATCGCAGCTAATCGTTATGGGACGTTATACGATAGTTTCACCCAATAGTGAGCTGCAATATAAAGTAGACTTGTTCGGAACGATGCCCTCTGAAAAAACAATAGAAATCACCGTTACGAATAAGCAACATAACAACAAGAAATTTTTTAAACTTTCACCTAAAAAAACGACTCCATCTTTATTTCAAAGGGAGTTGTGAGCATTAGTTAAAAAGTAAAATATTAAAACAAGTAATTTGTAATACCTTAAACATGGTTGAAGTTAAAATAAAAAAGCCAATGTTCATAATAAAAATTGGCTTTTCTGATGAAGTATATTATCTATTTTTCAGCAGCAATCTTGCGTGCTTGATGCAATTTTTTATAGCTTTCTATTAATCTTAAATGTTTATCTAAACCTTCGAGTTTCAGACTCGTTGGCGTTAAACCGTAAAACCTGACTTCACCGAATACCGAACCCACAACTTGCTCCATGTTATCTTCACCAAACATTCTGTTAAAGTTATCCATATAGTCTTCAAGTTCCATTTCTTCGTCTAGGGTAACCTCAAGTACGGCATGAATTGCTTGATAGAATAAACCACGTTCAACGGTATTGTCGTTGTATTGTAAAAATTCGCCCACTAATTCAATAGCATCTTCTAAAGCGCCTAAGGCAAGATAGCTAAGTATCTTTAACTCTAGAATTGTTAATTGGCCCCAAACCGTATTTTCATCAAACTCAATACCAATTAACGTTTTAATATCTATGTAGTTGTCTTGCTGGCTGTCTTCTAGACGCTCAACCAAGGCAACTAAAGCTTCTTCACTCAAAATCTGAAGATTTAAAATATCTTCACGGTAATCTAGAGATTTATTAGTATTATCCCAAATAAGATCTTCAACTGGATACACTTCTGAATAGTCAGGCACTAAAATACGACCAGCGGTAGCACCTAGTTGATTAAACTCTGCAATATAAACGTCCTTGCCTAGGTCTTTCAAAATACTCATTAATAGGTCATTTTCTTCTTCATTGGTACCTGAAAAATCCCATTCGCAAAATTCATAGTCATGTTTGTTACTAAAGAAACGCCAAGAAACCACACCCGTTGAATCAATAAAGTGATCGACAAAATTTTCAGGTTCAGTGACTGCCATACTATTAAACGTAGGTTTAGGGACATCATTTAAACCTTCAAAGCTTCTGCCTTGCAATAATTCAGTTAAGCTACGTTCAAGGGCAACTTCAAAACTTGGATGAGCACCAAAAGAAGCAAAAACACCACCTGTTTTAGGATTCATTAGCGTTACACACATAACAGGAAATTGACCACCTAACGAAGCATCTTTGACGACAACAGGAAATCCCTGCGCCTCTAACCCTTCAATACCAGCTAAAATACTTGGGTATTTGGCAATAACGTCTTTAGGTACGTCAGGTAAAACAATTTCTTCTGCAATAATTTGCTTTTTAACCGCGCGTTCAAATATTTCTGATAAACATTGTACTTGTGCTTCTGGTAAGTTATTACCTGCACTCATGCCATTACTTAAGAATAAATTTTCAATTAAATTCGAAGGAAAATACACGGTTTCGCCATCGGAGTGGCGTACATAAGGAATTGAACAAATACCTCGCTCAGCCATACCTGAGTTGGTATCGATAAGGTTCGAGCCACGAAGTTCATCTTCTGGGTTATATATACCTAAGCAGTAATCATCTAAAATATCGCTTGGTAGTTCATCATTCTCGCCAGGAACAAACCATTTTTCATTGGGGTAATGTACGAAATCACTGTTTGCTATGTCAGTACCGAAAAACTGATCGTTATAAAAGAAATTACAATTAAGACGCTCAATAAACTCACCGAGCGCAGAACAAAGCGCACTTTCTTTAGTTGCCCCTTTACCGTTAGTAAAACACATCGGAGATGCTGCATCACGAATGTGAAGTGACCAAACGTTAGGAACAATGTTTCGCCAAGAAGATATTTCAATTTTCATCCCTAAATCAGACAAGAGACCTGTCATATCAGTGATTGTTTGTTCAAGCGGTAAATCCTTTCCTAGAATATAGGTATTCGCATCACCTTCTAATTTAGCCATAAGCATAGCTTGAGCATCATCTTCAAGGCTCTCAACTATTTCTACTTTAAACTCT
>JASDWX010000008.1:0-7874 GCA_041890515.1 Alteromonadaceae bacterium | reverse complement strand
CTCATCAACTGATGTTATATACAGTATAGCAACAATTTAAGGGAACATAGCCTTTGTTTTTAATAAGTGACAAGATAACTCAGTTAGATAAATACGAGGCTGAAGAAGTGTTACTTAAAAATGAGTATCAAGTAAAATATCATGTTGTTGCCAATTTGGCATTATTTGAGCAGCAGATGAAAGAAGCTGAAACACTCTTTGCGAATCAATTAAGACGTTTACCAGAAAGTCATGAAACACCAGGTTTACTTGATGATATTACCTTTGTTGGAACAACAAGTGGACTTAAGTTTGTCAAACTTAATTGGCAACCAGAAATAACGCGTGAAATTTATATTGAACTGCCTATTGATATTGAAGTAGTCGGTTCTTATCATGATTTTGGTAACTTTGTTAGTAAAATAGCAGGCTTACCTCGTATTGTGACGCTACATGATTTTGAAGTGAATATGAAAAAAACGGCAAATGGTTTACTGAGTTTAAAGCTGCAAGCTAAAACTTACCGCTATCGGGAGTCCGAAGAAAAGTGAGGAAATTAGTCTTTTTTATGATAGTAACTATAGTTACTAGCGGTTGTTTTGATGATACGAGTGATTTACGTGCCCACGTAGTTAAAGTGCAGTCGTCTACTCCTAATATAATCGAACCGATGCCTGCTGTCTCAAAATATGATCATTTTGACTATTCAGCGCAAGCGTTACGAAGCCCTTTTGATGAACCAAAAGCTGAAGCAATACAACAGAAAACCCAACAGATGTCAGGATGCTTAAGTCCAGATCCTCGTAGGCGAAAACAGCCATTGGAAAAGTTTCCATTGAGCAATTTATCAATGCGAGGGACTTTGGGTGAAAAAGACGTTATTTGGGCGCTTGTTGAAGCCTCTGATACAACGTTGCATCGAGTTGCTGTTGATAGTTTTTTGGGATTGAATAATGGTCGTATTACGACTGTAAATCCATTCAATGTTAAAATTATAGAATTAATTCCTGATGGCACTGGCTGTTGGGTAGAACGTGAAACGACTATTAGAATGATTAAGTCAGGTACTGAGGGGCAAGGGAATTAATGTTGCTATTTAATAAAATGAAAAGTCATCACTCAATGAAAGTATTATATTTAACACAAAGTTTGGTTACCACTGTGATGCTTTGTTTTTGTACTTTTTCGGCATGGTCTAGTGACCTTGTTGGTATTCAATATAATACGTTACAAAATGATGAAATAGAGTTGCAGTTTGAATTTACTGAAAACATTGTAAATCAGCCAAAAATGAAAACGGCGATGAACCCTGCTCAAATTCAAATCACCTTTGATGCAGACGAGTTTAATGAACATTTGTTACAAACTAAGGTTGAGCATGCTGGTGTTAGTCATATTAGCGTTCAGAAATTAATCGGGAAAGTAGTGGCGACTGTTCATTTAGATCAACTTTCAGTTTTTGATGTTCAACAAAGTGGAAATTTATTTTCATTAATCCTAAATAAAGGAGTTAGTGATTCACCTGTAACTAAAGTAAATCCATTAGGTAACAATTTTATCAATAACATTGATTCATTAGATTTTCGTAATGGTGATAATGACGAAGCTCAAATCCTTGTTTATCTTGAGGATAGTAAGGTTGCCGTCGATGTTACTGAAACGCTAGGAAAATTATATATTGAATTCCACAACACTAAAATTATTGATGACCTTCTTTATAAGTTAGATGTTACAGACTTCGGTACCTTAGTCACGGGCATTGAAACGTTTAGGGATGGCCGTAATGCAAAGTTTATCGTAGACATCAATAGTGATTTTACATTTAAGCATCAACAACTTAATAATGTTTTTTCACTAACGGTTGTTAAAAATGATAAAGCGCCAGGTTATTTAGAGGAAGATGCTGATTTTAGTGGACGTGCCATTTCTTTAAATTTTCAAGATATTCCCGTTCGTACAGTTTTACAAATAATTGCAGACTACAACGGCTTTAACTTAGTCACTAGTGATACTGTTTCTGGAAACGTTACATTACGTTTAGATGGAGTTCCTTGGGACCAAGCCCTTGATATTATATTAAAGGTTAAAGGGTTAGATAAGCGTATGGAAGGCAATATTTTAATGGTTGCTCCTAGCGATGAGCTTTCTGCCCGAGAAGCGCGTGATTTACAAGCCAAGCAACAAGTTGCTGAGCTTGCTCCTCTATATACAGAATATGTTCAAGTGAATTACGCCGAAGCATCAGATTTTGCAGAGTTAATTAAAAATGAATCTAATAGTATTTTATCAATACGAGGAAGTGTTAGTGTCGATGAAAGAACGAATACGTTATTGATACGTGATACAGCTAAAAGTATTGAAGATATTAGGAGGATGGTAAATGTTTTAGATATTCCTGTCCGCCAAGTTATTATAGAAGCACGTATGGTAACGGTTAAAGATAGTATAAACGAAGAATTAGGTATTAGGTGGGGAGTTACAGATACTGATAGTGAATTTGCCACATCAGGCACATTAGAAGGAGCAAATACCGCAGGTAGTGGTCTTGTCCCTGATTTAGCTGACCGATTGAATGTTAACTTACCTGTGGCAAACCCTGCTGCAAGTCTTGCATTCCAAGTGGCGCGACTAGCAGATGGCACAATCTTAGATCTTGAACTGAGTGCTATGGAGAAAGAAAATAAAGGGGAAATCATTGCTAGCCCAAGAATTACCACCGCCAATCAAAAACAAGCCTATATTGAGCAAGGGGTAGAAATACCTTACCAAGAAGCCTCTTCAAGTGGTGCGACGACAACTCAATTTAAAAAGGCAGTGCTTAGTTTAACGGTTACGCCGCATATTACACCTGATGATCGTATTATTCTTGATTTAATTGTCACTCAAGATACTGTTTCTACTGTGCAGAATGGTTCAGCGCCAGGAATTGATACCCAACGAATAGGTACTCAAGTCTTAGTAAATAATGGTGAGACAATCGTACTTGGCGGAATTTACCAACAAGCAATTATAAGTACGGTATCAAAAGTACCTGTTTTAGGAGACATTCCTTATTTCGGTTGGTTATTTAGAAATAGCAACAACTTTAATGAGAAAAAAGAACTATTAATTTTTGTGACACCGCGCATCGTAACTGAGCGTTTTTAAACAACTTTGTGAGTTACTGAGTATTTTAAATTTTTTTTCGTCTTAGTTAACTTGCAATTTACACCGAACAATTGCGATAATTACGCCCTTAAAATTTTCGGAGGGGGTTCCCTCATATTTGTAAACGTAATTATTGATACGAGCTGAAGTTAATCTAATGGCAGAAAAACGTAATATTTTCCTTATAGGCCCTATGGGCGCTGGTAAAAGCACAATAGGTAGAGAATTAGCTGATAGGCTACATCTTGAATTTTTTGACTCTGATCAAGAAATTGAACGCCGAACAGGTGCAGACATCGCATGGGTTTTCGATCTTGAAGGCGAAGAAGGCTTTCGTAAAAGAGAAGAAGGTGTGATTGAAGACCTGAGCGAAAAACAAGGTATTGTTTTAGCTACCGGTGGTGGATCAGTGATTAGCACACAAGTGCGTAATCGTTTATCTGCACGCGGTATCGTTGTTTATTTAGAAACAACGATAGACAAGCAAGTGGCTCGTACGCAGCGCGATCGCAAACGTCCATTATTGCAAACCTCAGAAGAACCACGAACAGTACTTGAGAACCTTGCAGTAGAACGCAATCCTTTATATGAAGAAATTGCGGATGTTATTGTAAAGACTGATGATCAAAGTGCTAAAGTTGTTGCCCACAAAATTGTTGAACGCTTAGATTTCTAATAAGCGAGCAGCACTCCCAAAAAGACCTAAACATGACAACGCTAAATGTTGAGCTCGGTACACGTAGTTACCCCATCTATATTGATAGTGGACTATTAAATGATAATAGTCTGCTTACTCAACATATTCGTGGTAAACGGGTCTGTATAGTTTCAAATAATATTGTTGAACCTCTTTACCTTGCTGCTTTAAAAGCAAAGTTAACAGATTTTCAAGTTGATGAAATCATATTGCCAGATGGTGAAGCACAAAAATCATTAGCGAATTTTGATGTGATTATGTCTCATTTACTTTCAAATGGTCATGGTCGTGATTCAACATTAATTGCTTTAGGTGGCGGTGTAATTGGTGATATTACTGGTTTTGCTGCAGCGTGTTATCAACGCGGCATTAATTTTATTCAAGTACCAACGACATTACTTTCACAAGTCGACTCTTCTGTTGGAGGTAAAACAGCGGTTAATCATCCTCTCGGTAAAAACATGATTGGCGCGTTTTATCAGCCCAAAGCAGTTTTTATTGATATTGATAGTCTAGTTACCTTGCCTACTCGCGAATTTAATGCAGGAATGGCTGAAGTTATTAAATACGGAATATTAGGTGATGGCGATTTTTTTACTTGGTTAGAAAATAAGATTGATAAAATAAAGTCAGGGGATAAAAATACTCTGATTAAAATGGTCCAAACGTGCTGTCAGTGTAAAGCTGATATTGTTGCAGCTGACGAAACTGAAGCGGGCGTTCGTGCATTATTAAACTTGGGTCATACTTTTGGCCATGCTATTGAAGCAGATCAAGGTTATGGTAATTGGTTACATGGGGAAGCGGTAGCTGCTGGCATGGTACTTGCTTCTAAATTGTCAGTAGCATTGAATTTGCTTGAAGCGTCAGATCTTCGTCGTATAGAAACTTTAATTGCCGCGTTTGATTTACCATTAATTGCTCCTGAAAATATGGGGTTTGAAGAATTTATTTGTCACATGCGTCGTGATAAAAAGAATTTAGCGGGTGTATTACGTTTAATTGTACCTACCGCTATTGGTCAATCAGAAATGCGTGATGATATTAGTGAGGACATGCTTAAGCGAATTCTGTAATTTTTAATACAGAACAGGTGAAACATGTCTGCACAAGCACATGACACAGAAAATAACGCTCCACAAAGTGTTACCACAATAAGTGCTAATGCGCGTGTTGACTATATTTTACGCTTTTCAAAGCATGCTGTTTTGGTTGTTGATCAAGATGTGAATGTTTATTCTCAAGTGGCAAGTCAGTTTTTAGGCTCTTTGGCTGCAGATCACAATGCAGCTTTCATTGCCATCTCACCCAAGTTAAATGATATACAAATTCGTTGTCGTATTGTTGAACAGCTATTTTCTGATACATTATTTGACCCTGAACAATCGTTGGCTGTTAGTTTAATTAATTTGGCGAAGCAAGAAAAGCACGCAATTGATATTGTCATTGAACACGCTCAATTTCTCTCTGTACAGATTTTGCATGAATTATGTCAATTAACCGACATAGCTAAAAAAGCAGGCTATGCTATTAGCGTTCTTATGCTAGGTAGTCCTCAAGCAGGTCTTTTACTTGCAAATAATAAATCATTATTTTATAAAAAAATATCTGTGTTATCTGGCGAAACTGGACAATTATTACCCCTGACTGCAAAATTATTCAAAACGAGCAAGCCCTTTTTTGGATTCACGCGTTTTACTCAATGGGTGATGGTTTTTATCAGTTTTGTGATTTGTTTAGGGTTGACAGGTTATTGGTTAATTCAGCAAGATACTTTTAGTTTACAAACAAAACTGAGCCTGCAAGAGGCAATATCGAATTCAACAAATATAGTTTCAGCTTATAAAGAGAAAGAAATCAATGCTTCAGCAAAAACAGAAGATATTTTCCTCTCTTTAACTGCAGCAGAAGCTCAACTAAAAAACATACCAAATTTCCCTGCTAAACCAGCTGATATTGTCGAAGCCATTAGTAGTTTTGAACAAGCCTCTGTTGACTTAATAACACCAAAAACTGTAAATAAACCCAAACGCTTTGTATCTTTTCTTGATAAAAAAAAAGCAGTTAAGGGGGGCGTTACAGTAGCGTTAAAGTCAAAAACTGTTCAGTCAGATACTAAACAAGGTACAACACCTGAAAGTGATAATGCGCAACCGATTGTTAAATCATTAGTATATCCAGAAGCGATCAGAAAAATAAACAATGTTAGCTCGATCGAAAGTATTCGTGTAGAGGCGAGTTATTATATTTCTGCACAGACTGGCTTTGTGATTCAAATTTCGGGTTTTACACGTCTTAACGACTATCAAAAATTTCTCCCTGACTTTCAAAATATTAAACTTAAGAGTTACTACAGGCTATTTAACCAACAAACTATGTTAATGATAACTTCTGAGGTGTTTCAAACGCGCTTGGCTGCTGAACAGGCTGTGACGTTATTACCCAGCGCAATTAGGGCGTATCAGCCTTGGGTAAAGTCTATTGAAGCAATTAATAATGAAATCAATGCTTATCAACGCTCCCAATAATGCGCTAATCAGGATACAATTCGTTTTTTTTCAAACGTCATATTTAAGTCTCTCACTTAAATAATCAGTTGTAAGGCAAATGGGTCAAATGATAAAAAAGCATCGGGCATTTTTAAAGTGGGCAGGTGGAAAATATGGCCTCAGCGATGTTATTAATAAGATGCTTCCCAAAGGAGACCGCTTAATAGAGCCTTTTGTTGGTGCTGGCTCAGTATTTTTGAACAGCAAATTTGAACACTACTTATTAAATGATATTAATCAAGACTTGATCAATCTCTATAATATTCTTAAAGATAATCCTGAAACATTTATTCAAGATGCAGCTAAATACTTCACGCAAGAATATAATCAATCCGAAGTATATTACCAGTTACGTAAAGAGTTTAATGCGAGTACGGATAGTTATTTTCGATCACTTGTTTTTCTTTATATGAACCGTCACGGTTACAATGGCTTATGCCGTTATAATAAATCGGGTGGTTACAATGTGCCTTTTGGAAAATATAAACGGCCATATTTTCCTGAAGACGAAATGTTTTATTTTGCCGAAAAGGCAAAGAAAGCGACCTTTGTTTGTGAAGGGTATCGAGAAACATTTGCACGGGCGAAAGATGGTGACGTAATTTACTGTGATCCACCTTATGTTCCCTTAAGTAAAACGGCGAGTTTTACGAGTTATTCAGGTAATGGTTTTGGTTTGGATGAACAAGCTGATTTAGCAAATGCTGCGGAAGAAGTAACACAGCAACATAAAATATCTGTATTGATCAGTAATCATGACACTATCTGGACACGTAAAATATACGAACATGCTAATCAACAAAAAACCATACAAGTTGCTCGTACTATAAGTCGTTCAACAAGTAAGCGTACTAAGGTTGCTGAGTTGCTTGTGCTCTATAAATAGCTCAACCTAGGGTAAAACTAAAGATACTAATGCAAACAATACACCAATAAAAATAGCGACACCTATAACAGCTGCAATGATGAAGTGACTTAACTTTCCTTGGCTAAAATCTCGCTCTCGATTATTATCACTTTGTACGCCAAAAAAAGCAGCACCGACACTTTTAGCCGTAGCTTTAAAATTACCGATGTTATTATTTGGAGTATTTGATTTTGTTGGTTTTTTTTCTTTTTTCATCATAGAACTTTATTGTAAGGTGATATACCGATAATCGCTTACTTTGCACACTAAAACAATCTTAAATATTGTTATTAATTTTTACGAATGAGTTTTATTAATGTATTTTTTTTAAAAATCACTCGACATATGACGTGGCTAATCGTCTTTGTTAATATTGAGTGATGGGGAAACACGATTTAAATCATTAAAAGTAAGTACTTTTTGGCAGAAAATATAGCTGTTCTACTTGATTGTATATCGACAGTATCAAATATATTTTCCTTCATAAAACTTCATAAAACTTCATAAAACTTCGTTAGCTTTGTGAGTTATCAGCATTAATATTGGCTATGTTCCCGCTAAGTGTTGTTGAGCTTTGAACAGGTTGTTTTTATTA
>JASDWX010000007.1:0-8221 GCA_041890515.1 Alteromonadaceae bacterium | reverse complement strand
GAGGGAATTAGTCCTATCTGGCTTATTCATTAGTTAATACCTAAATACAACCAACAATATTACAAAATAAATATAAATATAAATATAAATATAAATATAATCAGGGGAATAAATATGAGTATTACAACATGTTCACAACAGTCTTTTAAACTAACGCAGTTAGCATGTGCTTTTATGGCTATGGGCGTTGGGTCTAATGTTTTGGCAGAAGAAACCAAGTCTACAGCCGTTGGTATTGAAATTATTGAAGTGACGTCAACCAAACGCATAACGAACATTATGCAAACAGGGCAGGCGGTTAATGCCTTTAATGAAGGTACAATGGAAGATCTCGCTATTGATGGCGCACAAGATCTTGTTCAATATTCTCCTTCTTTAATTATTGCGGGTAGTCGAGTGTCTATCCGTGGTGTTGGTCGTCCAAACCTTGCTTTGGGCTCAGATCCTGGTGTTGGTCTATATACAGACGGTGTTTATAGTACTGAGAATGACATTTTTGGTTGGTGTAATTTCTGTGATATTGAGCGTGTAGAAGTTTTACGTGGCCCACAAGGTACACTATATGGCCGCAATGCAGTTGGTGGTGCAATTAATCTTATTAGTAAGGCACCAGAAGAAGATTTTGGTGGTTATGTAAATGTAGAAGCCGGAAACGATGGGTATTTACTTTACCAAGGTCAAGTAACAGGCGCTTTAACGGATAAACTTTCTGCAATTGCTACATTTTCTCAAAAAGAACGTGATGGTTTACAAGAAAATATTGCAGAAGGAGTCAACGATTTTGATGATGAAGATACCTTCTATTATTCAGGTACATTGAAAGGTAACTGGACTGAGAATTGGTCAAGTTCACTTCGTTATGTTAAATCAGAATCTGAAGAATCTTCATCACCGGGTTATTTAACCAATAGTTATGACGAAGGTGCCGGTGAATTAAATAGAACAGCATACGTTAACCAAGGATTTTCCGCTTCAGGTTTTAACTTTGGGGGTATGTACCCTGGTTCTAATGCGTTAAATCAATTAATGGGTCATACATCAGATAACCCAGCTGCATCAGATTCGAGTAAGGTTAATGTTGATACTCCTGGTTATTTAGACTCTTCATCGGAACGTCTTATTTTTGTTAATACCGTTTCATTTGGTGATTTAGAGCTTAAATATAGCTTCGGTGATGCTAGTTTTGAATATGACTATCTAAGAGATGGTGATGTAACAAATAAAGTTAATGGTGCAATTGATCTTTCAATGATGCTTGCTGAACTTAGTGGAGGTGTTTATTTACCGAACCCTGCGACAGGTGCACCGATAACCCTAGCCTCAGATATGACAACAAGCTTTAATCAAGCGTCTGAAGCGCAATCTCATGAATTACAATTAATGTCGAATTATGATGGCAATATTAACTTCATTGCAGGTTTGTATTATTACAACAGTGAAGAAAGCTCATACAACGATTTTGTTGAACGTGGTTTTGGTTTAATGAATGGAGATGCTATATCGACATATTATGGTGGTGCTGTAACGTCAAGTGCATTAATTGGTGCGCCAAGTTTAGGGCCATTAAGTTTATATGAAACATATGCTTGGGCATCATTTGGTTCGCTAGGTTTTTATTCTTATGAAGCAACGGAAGATGGTTCTGGCGGCTACTTGTACCGAGGTCAAAATGAGCTAGAAACAACGGCAACGGCTGCATACGGTCAACTTGAATATAACGTAACAGACAACTTTAAACTAACCACAGGCTTACGTTATTCAAAAGATGAAAAAGTTGGAACTGACAACGTATTTGCTTACTTATCTGTACCTGATACGGATCACAAAGTAGAAGACAGCTGGAGCAAAGTTACTTGGCGTGTACAAGGTGATTGGACAATTGACTCAGATACATTCTTATACGCATACGTGGCAACAGGTTACCGCTCTGGTGGTTTTAACTTAGGCGCTGCATCTGCTGGCGACGTTGATGTTGTTGACCCAGAAGAATTAACGGCTTATGAGATTGGATACAAACGTTCAATGTTTGATAACCAAGTTAATTTAAGTTTAGCGGCTTACTATTACGATTATACCGATTTACAAGTTACAACAACGGTTGTTGAAGGTGGTGTTGGGACCCCATCTTTTGATAATGCGGCAGCCGCTTCAATTACCGGCCTTGAGTTAGATATGCAAACAGCCGTAACTGATGATTTATTTGTGAATATTACTTATTCGTATAATAAATCTGAGTACGATGATTACAACGTTGTTGATTCTACTTCTTGTGCTTTTTACGGTACTGAAGAGGCATGTGCAATACAAGATTTATCAGGTAACCAACTTAACATGGCACCTGAAACTAAATTCAGCCTAACAGCTACACAATATGTTGAACTAGAAGATATGGGATTGATAACCATTACTGCAGGTTATTCGTATGTAGGCGAGCAATACTCTCGTGCCTTTAACCTTGATAAGTGGGATAAGGTTGATAGTTACGACAATATCGATGCTCGTGTTAGCTGGACATCACCAGAAGAAACATTTGTTATTGCTGCATTTGTTAAAAATGCAGGTGATGAACGTGACGCTATTTATAATAGCTCACCTTCAACAGTAACGCGTATGCAAGCTTCTACCTTGTCTGATCCTATTTCATATGGTCTTCAACTTAGTTATAACTTTGAATAACTAAAAATTTATCAAAGACATAAAATAAGGTCTTTGCATTTTTTATGTTTGGATATTACAATGAGTAGTATTGATTTTTTAATAAGAAACTGTGAATGTTTTACTGATGTACCAGAAAAGGGCATAGAAACACTTATTAAATCTGCACGCTTAAAGCATTTCAATCACAGTAAATATCTTTACCGCTTAGCGCAAGAAAGTGAATTTGTTTATGGTGTGGTGTCTGGTTTTGTTCGCATTAAAATCAGCAGTATTCAAGGACAAGAATTTTCAATAACCGAATTTTCAACTAATGAATGGTTAGGAGAACTTTCGTTAACTAATCAACCTATTGAAATGTTTGAAGCACAAGTATTAGAGAATTCTAGCGTTATCGAAATACCTAAAAGAGTTGTGCAATCAGTTGCAGAGCAATTTCCAATAATCTATAAAAACTTATTTCTATTTCAAGCATCACGTACGTTAAAAATGTCAGAGCTACTGGGCGGCATGTTGTTTTATCCATTGGGTGCTAGGCTTGCAGGTCGAATTTTATGGTTCGCTCACCATTATGGAAAAGATGTTGAAGAAGGGGTGTTGATCAATAAAAAAATGAGTCAACAAGAATTGGCCGAATTAACGATGGGATCAAGACAGCGCATAAATAAAGCATTAAAAGAGTGGGAACGTGATGGCATATTAAATATGCAAGGTCAGCAATACCTCATCAAAGACATCTCTGCTTTAAAAGCAAAAACACTATTAGATAATGATGAATAAACAAGAAATAACCTTTGAATTTTGTCATTTTACAAAACGTATAGTCACCCAGGTGACATAAGAAAATTAAAGAAAAAGATAAATTATTTTGTCAGTTTACCGCTTTATCTTAAAGCACAGAGACTAAATTTTTTATTATTCAATAGGTAAAATTATGAGCATACAAAACGAAAAATCAAAGAATACAAATAGCGAACATTTTGATGTCATGATCATTGGGGCTGGCATTTCAGGCCTTGGCTCTGCTTATCATTTAAAAGACCAAAATCCTCATAAGACCTTTTGTGTACTTGATGGTATGGAAAGTTTTGGTGGCACATGGCACATGCATAAATATCCTGGCATACGCTCGGACAGTGATTTATTTACCTTTGGTTATCGTTTTAAAGCATGGACAGGAAAGCCTATTGCCAGTGGTCAAGAGATCATGAACTATTTACGAGAAGTCATTGATGAAAATGATTTAGCGCCACATATTCGCTATAACCATCATGTAAACACCGCTAAATGGTGTAATAAAAAACAGCTTTGGACCATTACGGCGTTAAATAAAGGCACGCAAGAAACGCGCGTTTTTACCGCTAACTTCTTATGGATGTGTCAGGGCTATTATAAACACGAAAAAGGTTATACGCCGAAGTGGGATGGCATGGATACTTTTAAAGGTGAATTAATTCATCCACAAACATGGCCAGAAGATTTAGATTATAAAGATAAAAATGTAGTCGTAATCGGCTCAGGTGCAACGGCAGCAACACTAGTGCCTAATATTGCTGCTGACACTAAGCATGTGACGATATTACAACGTTCACCCACCTATTTTTTTCCTCGTAAAAATGAAAATCCACTTACTGATGAGTTACGCGCACTTAAAATAGACGACATGTGGATACATGAAATTTCTCGTCAGCAAATTTTACAAGAACAAGATGGGTTTATAAAAACGTCTCAAGCTTATCCAAATGAGGTGAAGAAAGCCCTAATTGAAGGTGTACAAGAACATTTAGGAGCAGACTTTGATGTAGGTAAACATTTTACACCTAACTACAACCCTTGGCGACAGCGTATTGCTGTAGTTCCTGATGGTGATATTTTTGCAGGTATTCGTTCTGGTAAAGCCAGCATTAAAACTGATGAGATTGAATGCTTTAATAAACAAGGTATTTTATTAAAATCAGGAGAGCAACTTGAAGCGGATATTATTGTTTCAGCAACAGGTTTCAATTTGAGTATTTTAGGGGGAATTGAGTTTTCTGTTGATAATGAAATTGTCGACTTTTCACAGACTGTTGGGTATCGCGGAATGATGTTTACTGGGATCCCAAACATGACATGGGTGATGGGATATTTCCGTGCAAGTTGGACTTTACGTGTTGACCTGATCGGTGATTTTGTTTGTCGTTTACTTAGACACATGGACGATAAGAAAGTTAAGCAAGTGACAATGACCTTACGTGAGGAAGACAAGGATATGGAGTTACTTCCTTGGATTGATACCAATGAATTTAATCCCGGTTATATGATGAGATCAATGCATTTATTACCCAAACGTGGCAGTAAAGGAGATTGGCAGCATAGCCAAGATTACTGGTCTGAAAAAGAAGTGCTACCGAAAGTCAATTTAGACGATGACTTGTTTTCCTATAAATAAGTGTACACCAATAGGTTTGTTTTGGTAACGCGTAACTAAGCAATATATTGATAAGTAGGTAGTATGTCAAGTTTTATTGAAGAAAAGGTCACAGTGAACAACATTAATATAGCGTATCAAATTCACGGTGATAAGTACGATCCAACCATCGTTCTCATTCATGGATTAGCTGCACCTTTATCGGGATGGCCCATCGAAATGGTGGATGATTTTGTCGATAAAGGTTTTCAAGTTCTATTGCTCGATAATCGTGATATGGGGCAATCGGAAGAACTTAATGAATTACCGATACCTCATTTACTGTGGACAGTATTAAAAAATAAGTTGGGCTTGTCAGTAAAAGTACCATACAAACTTGAAGATATGATGACAGATGTTGTTCGTTTATTGGATAAGTTAAGTCGTGAAAAAGTACACCTTGTTGGGGCATCTATGGGAGGAATGATCGCACAGTTAATTGCGATCAATCATCCCGAACGTTTACATAGTTTAACCTCAATTATGTCGACAACCGGCTATAAAAAGTTACCGCCAATTACTGCAGAAATAAATAAAGCAATAGCCCAAAAACCAGCTTCTGAAGCACATATTGATCGTTTCAATTACCACATGAACAAATGGCGCGTTATTGGTAGTCCGAAATATCCACTGGATGAGCTAGAACTAACGTTTAGAGTAAATCGTTTGATGGAGAGGGGGATTAGTGGAAAAGGCACTATTCGACAAATCCTGGCAATGTTAGTTGCTGCTGATAGAACTGAACGTTTAAAGTCAGTCTTAACGCCAACCTTAGTCATTCATGGAGACGCTGACGGATTGGTTCATTGTGACGGAGGCAGAGCAACGGCAAAAGCGATAAAACATTCAAAACTGAAAATTTATCCCGGTATGGGACATGATTTTCCTGTTCAATTAATCCCTAGCATTGTTGACGATATTGTCAGTCATGCATATTTAGTCGAGTTGACAAATGAGTAATAATAAAATAGATAAAAATTCATATTTTCAAGGAAAGGTTGCTGTTATTACGGGGGCTGCATCGGGTATTGGGCGCGCCTTAGCACTAAAGTTAGCAGATAAAGGTTGTGATTTAGCATTAGTGGACAGAAATATTGAAGGTTTATATGCCATTCAAGAAGAGTTAATCTTTTTTGGTGTTACCTGTGTTATACAAGATTTTGATGTTTCAGATAAACAAGCGTTTACTCTCTTTGCTGACAAAGTTATTGCTCAGTTTTCACACGTTGATATGTTATTCAATAATGCTGGCGTTAGTCTAATTGATTCTGTAGAAGATCAAAGTTTTGACGATTTTCATTGGTTAATGAATATAAACTTTTGGGGCGTCGTTTATGGAACACATGCCTTTTTACCTTTTCTTAAGAAGTCACCTCATGCCCATTTAGTCAACGTTTCAAGTTTATTTGGCTTGTTATCTTTGCCTTTACAAAGTGCTTATAACTCATCAAAGTTTGCGGTTCGTGGTTTTACAGAGTCATTAAAAATGGAAATGGCAGGCACGAATGTTTCAGTACATTGTGTTCATCCTGGTGGGATTAAAACCAATATTACTAACAATGCTAAAATATCAACAAACCACGTGCCTAAAAGCCAAATCTTAGAAGATTTTAACAAATTGGCTAAAACAACTGCAGAGCAAGCTGCTGATGTTATTTTGCATGGTTTGGTAAACAACAAACGAAGAATATTGATAGGTAATGACGCTAAATTACTTGATCGTATTGCTCGATGGTTTCCTGCAACTTATGAAAAAGTATTAGGTTTTGAAAAAGGAGTATTGGCAAAACGTAAAGTGTTATAAAAAAGCTTTTAATGTGTCACGAAGGTGACTTTCTAATTTTTCTCACATGGTAATTTCTAATAAATATAATAAAAAGGACATATCTGTGATGTTAAATGCTTATTCAAAATTTATTGTTGTATCGACTATTTTTTTATCCAGCTTAATATCTCGGAGTGCTTACGCTATAACTGTTTCAGACGTTGATCTCCAAGTGGTGACCATTTGGAGTGAAGGTGTACGTCTAGAAGGTGACCTTTATAAGCCTAAAGGTCTTAAAACGGGAGACAAATTACCGGGTATTTTAATGGTCCCTGGTTGGGGAGGAAATAAAAAAAATATACAGAAAAACTACGCCCCTCATTTTGCTAAGCTTGGATTTATAGTACTTAGTTTTGATTTCAAAAGCTGGGGACAAAGCGATGGTCCAATTGTATTAGCAGAAAAATTGGCTGCTGTTGACGAAGCTACCGAGATAAACGTTAAAGCTACTCATATTCGTCAGATCATTAACCCACTATCTATGATTGAAGATGTGCGCGCTGCTCTACATTTTCTAGGCAGTGAACCGCAAGTTATGCCTAATAACCTAGGAATTTGGGGGACGAGTATGGGTGGAGGTTTAGCGCTTGTAGCTGCGGCTCATGATGATCGAGTTAAAGCATTGGTGAGTCAATTAGCCCCTTTAAATTACAAGTACAATCTACGTGTTATTCCTGAACAACAAATGCGTCAAGTAGAAGCTATGGCAGCTAGAGGAATAATCCCCCCTTACCCTGGTCCAAAAAGTAAAGTAAACCCTATGTTAAGAGGTTATCCAGATTGGGTTGCTATGAAACGTTTTGATCCCATGTCACATAGTAAAGACTTAAAAGCAGCGACGTTAATTATGGATGCTAAAGATGAAAAGTTATTTGAAAATAAAGAAAATGGTCAATTACTTTATCACACTATAAAAGATCGCTTAGAAACTCGTTATCGTACTTTTCCTGGTGGACATTACGATATGTACAAAGGTGATAATTTGAAAGAGGGCCGAGCAGAAGCATTAAAATGGTTTACTCAATACTTGAAAAATTAACTTTTTTATTATTTTATTTCGTCTGATAAACGCTGTATTAATTGTTAGGGCTAGGATTTTCACTCGATATAAGCCCTAACAATACCTTTGTTTTATAGCCATGCGTATTGCTTCTTCCTATTTTATTACTTATTTTCATTGATCTCTTTTATGCAACGTTAATTTTAGATGCTCCGTTAATGTAAAGTTAATATTCATTGTAATGGTCAACTGAATCTGGAGAGTATTTAAGCCACTTTTTTCAATTCATTTA
>JASDWX010000006.1:0-8273 GCA_041890515.1 Alteromonadaceae bacterium | reverse complement strand
TGGCAGGGGTAAGAGGATTTGAACCTCTGAATGACTGGATCAAAACCAGCTGCCTTACCGCTTGGCTATACCCCTGCAATGTTACTTACTTTCTAACAAATATCATGATGATAATTGTTAGTTAGAATGGTACGGGTCAAGAGACTTGAACTCTCACATCTTTCGATACTGGAACCTAAATCCAGCGCGTCTACCAATTCCGCCAAACCCGCATTTCTTCTAATACTACTTCACTACTAAGAGATAAATGGTGGCTACACCGGGATTTGAACCTGGGACCCCATCATTATGAGTGATGTGCTCTAACCAGCTGAGCTATGTAGCCTTTCCGTATTGCCTCTCAGCAAGTGGCGCGTATTATGCAAATCTGCTTAGGCTACGTCAACCGTTTTTTTATAAAAATTGATACTTTTTTTCTGTTTGCTTGTTTAGGCAACAAATTGCTTACTTAATATTCTAGAAAATCAGATTGTCTATAATATAAAAGCAAGAACCTTAGGTGCTTGCTTTATGTTAAACAAAAAGATTAATCAACGTCTTATTAATTAATTCTATATTTTGCTTCTTCTTCTAGATGTTTTGAATATTTTGCAATTTCATCAATACTTTTTGCTACTTCTTTTGATGAAACCTTTCCTATTAAGAATTCACCTGTTTCTAAGGCATTGTTTGATGCAGCAAAAACTAATAAGTTTTTCTCATTACACTTAATGGTTTTAAAAACGTTACGAATTTTTAATTTATTTTGCTTCATAAAAGAACGTAAACGGTTTTTATCATTGGCTGCAACGTACTCACAGATACGAAGTGACAAATTATCTGCCTTAGTTACAGGTGCGAAAGTTACTGTTGTTGCTATTAAAGTAGCGAGTAAAAGTGTTCTTTTCATGGTCTGCCTTTATTTTATTGATTCTGGAATATTTTGGTCTGACGGGGGAGATCAGGCTGTTATCATTGTAATTGTGGTATATTTTAGAAATAAAACAAGTTTTTTTGTATGCCTTATATCTATTTTTTATTTTTACTCTGTTGTTTTATAATGTTTTTTAATGATTAATTATAATTAATCATTTTCATACTAAGCATTATCTTATTGTAGAATACAAAAAAGGAGCCGAAGCTCCTTTATAAATAGGTTTAATTTTTATGATTAAACATTGAATCTAAAGTGAACAACATCACCATCTTTAACACGGTACTCTTTACCTTCTAGACGCCACTTACCTGCATCTTTAGCGCCTGATTCACCGTTAAACGCTATAAAGTCATCATAAGCGACTACTTCAGCACGGATAAAGCCTTTTTCAAAGTCTGTGTGTATAACACCGGCAGCTTGAGGCGCAGTAGCATTTTGCTTTACTGTCCATGCGCGCACTTCTTTAACACCTGCCGTAAAATAAGTCTGTAAATGAAGTAAAGAATAACCTGCATTTATGACACGATTAAGCCCTGGCTCTTCTAAACCAAGGTCAGCCATAAATTCAACACGGTCTTCATCATCCATTTCAGACAATTCGCTCTCAATTTCAGCACATACGGCAACAACGATAGCGCCTTCTGCATCCGCTATTTTTTGTACTTGATCAAGGTAAGGGTTATTTTCAAAACCATCATCATTCACATTAGCGATATACATTGTAGGCTTAATGGTTAAAAAGTTTAAGTAATCGACAGCTGCTTTTTCTTCTTTAGTTAACTCTAAAGAACGTACCATGTGTCCTTCTTCGACATGCTTTAATATTTTTTCTAACACCGGCATTTCAAATTTTGCGTCTTTATCGCCACCTTTGGCTTTCTTAGCCAAACGAAAAATCGCACGCTCTGCTGTGTCCATATCAGATAACGCGAGCTCAGTATTGATTACTTCAATATCATCAACAGGGCTAACTTTATTAGCAACGTGGATAATATTGTCATTATCAAAACAGCGCACTACATGACCTATTGCATCAGTTTCACGAATGTTAGCAAGAAACTTATTACCTAAACCTTCACCTTTAGACGCGCCTGCAACTAAACCAGCAATATCAACAAACTCCATCGTGGTTGCTAAAACGCGTTCAGGATTTACGATTTTTTCTAATGCATCTAAACGAGGATCTGGAACAGGTACAACACCCGTATTTGGCTCTATAGTACAAAAGGGAAAGTTAGCTGCTTCAATGCCTGCTTTAGTGAGTGCATTGAAAAGTGTTGATTTACCTACGTTGGGCAAGCCAACAATACCGCATTTGAATCCCATGATAATACCTTAATTATTTTACAAAAATGTTTTGTCGTTTGAGTTATAGCACTTTGAATGAATGTAAACGGTTTTGAGCTTTCTTTAAATCGTCTTTTTGCCAAATATCTATACATCGGCTTGCTTCATCAATCGCTTGATCTATTTTGTCTTGGTCAATAGCAGGGGCTTTACCAAGTACGTGTCCGGTAACGCGATCTCTATGACCAGGGTGGCCAATACCAATGCGTAATCGATAAAATTCTTTGTTATTTGCCATACATGAAATTATATCACGTAAGCCGTTATGCCCACCGTGTCCACCACCTTTCTTAATTTTACAAACGCCTGGTTCCATATCTAACTCATCGTGAGCAACAAGAATGTTTTCTACAGGAATTCTGAAAAAATTTGCGAGAGGAGCTACTGACTGACCACTTTTATTCATAAACGTTGTTGGAATAAGTAAATGAACAACTTCGTTACCTATTAGGCCTTTGCCGTAAAGTCCGAAATATTTTTTTTCTGGCCTGAGGGATATGTTGTAGCGAGAAGCAAGTTCTTCGACGAACCAAACTCCGGCATTATGACGGGTCTTAGTATATTCGGGGCCTGGATTACCCAGGCCCACAACTAGTTGAATAGTCATCTAAAGGAATATTCCTTTGGATTAATCTTCAGTAGTATTAACAGGAGCAACTGGTGCGCTGTTATCTTCTTCTTCATCTTTTACAACTTTCGGTGCATTTAATGAAGCAACAGCTTGATCGTGATCTTCGCCTTTTGCTAATTCATCAGAAGTTACGCCTTTTGGCAATGTAATATCTGATAAATGCAAAGTTTGACCAACTTCTAAACCAGCAACATCAACTTCAATGAATTCTGGAATGTCTGCAGGTAAACAGCTAACCGCAATTTCGTTAATCTGGTGAGCAATCTTGCCACCTTTTTTCTCAGCTACTTCTTCATTAATGAAGTGAATAGGAGCGTTAACGTGAACTGCATGAGTAGCATCAATGCGCAAGAAATCTAAGTGCATTACAAGTTGCTTGAACGGATGACGTTGCATGTCTTTTAAAAGACACTCAACTGGCTTTCCGTCAATGTTTATCGTTAATACGTGAGAGTAGAATGCTTCTTCTTGCTGTGAACGGAAAACACTTTTGTGCTCTAACGTTAAAGAAACAGGCTCTTGGCCTTCACCGTATAAAATTGCAGGAACTTTGTTTGCGTGACGTAGGCGGCGGCTCGCACCTTTCCCTAGGTCAGTACGAACTTCAGCTTCTAAAGTAAATAAATCAGTCATTGTTTAATACCTAATATTAAAGAGTTAATTTAGTTGTTTTTTGCGACCAAAAACAACCGTGTTCCTTTATATGTTACTAATGAAAATTAATTCAATAGCCATAAAAGGCGCCGCATAATAACACCCATCCTTAACAGATCCAACGTTAATCTGTTCATATTGTATTAATTCGGCATGGCTAGCGTATTTTAATCACGTTATCTAGAAGGGGTGCTATAAATAATTACGCTTAAGTTACTACCTGTAGTTTGTTATTATGGCTGGGATGATGTCCCCCAGTGCCAGCTGTTAAAAATTCTGTTCCACGATTAACTGTATTGATGACTTATTCGCAGACCGTCATTTGATTTTTAGTTGCCCTCCGGTTAAGAGGGATAAAGAGAATGTATTAGTTGATGATCACCACAGATCAAGTTTGAAACTGCTATATTGTTAAAAAATAATTAAACGGTCACCAATAAAGGCAGATGAAGCGAGTACGAAAAAATTGGTCTTCGCTTTTTGTGGAAAAGGGAGTTAGTACACATATACCAAGGGAAAAGCTACAAGGTTCTCTCGTATGACCTTTATCATTAATGATGATTTCACACTATTGAGTTCGTTCAATAATATCATTTAAAAAGAGGGTATCTATTAAGCGTTAAAAGCCAACCGAACGTGTAAATATACTCTTCAACATTTTTGCTGTAATCGATAACATTCTGTTATTATGCTTTACTGCTGTAAACAACCTTTAAATACCATCGATTTTTTCTATCTAAGTGATTATTTATCATAAAAAGCCCATTACTTAATACCTGAGAAACTGTCCGCTTAACATAAAGAAGAGAACTGCCTGTGATTACTACCCTTAAACCTTTTATCCTATTACTGATCAGTGGGTTTTTGTTAATGTTAGGCTATGGATTAAGTAATATTTTACTCCCTATACGTATGCAAAATGATGGGGTGAGCTTAGAGAATATCGGTTTAGTCTTGTCTATGTTATCCGTGGGGTTTTTGTTAGGTGCATGCTATAGCCGTATATTATTACAACGTGTTGGTCATATAAGAATATTTGCCATGTGTGGTAGCTTAACATCGGTGGCTATCTTAATTTCGGGTCTCTATCCAGAACCTTTAATGCTTGCCTTTATGAGAATAATTACCGGGTTTTGTATTGTTTGTACCAATGCCACACTTGATAGCTGGTTAAGCCACAGTGCGACTAAAAAAAATAGAGGTCGAATACTTTCTATTAATCAAATGATGATAATGACAGCTTTATTTTCTGGCCAGTTTTTATTAAATGTCGCACCCATTGATGATATTACCCTCTTTGTAATCTGCGGTGTTTTATTTAGCTTGTCAATTACACCAATTGTTATTAGCAAACAAAAAGGCCCACATATTGAAGATAGTCCATCGATGTCTTTAGTGACTGTTTTTAAACTGTCTCCTTTAGGGGTGGTCAGTTGCTTTTATTGCGGGGTTCTTTATGCAGGCTTAATGAATATGTTGCCTATTTTTGCCAGTCAAAATGGTATTACAGACCTAGATTTATCCATATTTATGGGGTCCGCTATCTCTGGTGCAATCATCTTGCAATTTCCTATTGCCTATTTATCGGATAACTTTGACCGACGAAAAGTCATGTTATTTATGGTGACAACCCTCATTTTTTTGTGTTTATCTGTACCGTTTCTTATGTCAGGAGGTTTGTTCAAACTTACCTTGTTTGCTATTGCACTGATCACTGGCTTGGTTGCCTGTCTTTACCCCATGAGTATGTCTGAAACTTTTGATACTGTATTAAAAGAGCAAATCTTGGCAGCAATGAGTTCGTTATTATTGATCTATGCATTGGGGAGTATTTTAGGTCCCTACCTAGCTTCTGTTGTGATGGAGGCCTTCGGTAGCAGTGCTCTTTTTAGCTTTATGAATGTCGTCGCATTAACCTTGCTACTTTTTATCGGTATTCGTATGACGCTACAACAAGCTTTACCGCTTGATGATCAAGAAAGCTTTATTATGCAAACACCTAGTGGCGTTGTGTCAGAACTGGATCCTCGTACACAATATGCAGAGGCACAATTCGAACCAACTGCAGAAGTTGAGGTGGCTATTAGTTTGGCGAATAAAAACCCATCAGCAGCAGTTAATATGGTTAAAGCGCTCGTACTCAGAGACCCAACCAATGCTTCAAACTTAGCCGCTGCATTAAGTACCATTGAGGCGATAGATATTGGTAAATTATATGCCGCAATAACATCGGCAGCACCGCAAATGAGTATTCACATTGCTGAAGCATTAACCAATGCTTCTCCTGAGCAAGCAGATCAACTTGTTGATTGGATCACCTCTGAGTATCCCGATCAATTTACTAATATTGTTGTCGCGATTGCCAATGCAATGCCTGATAACGGAATTGACTTAATGGAGCTGGCCGCTGAAAATATGGCCGAAGAATATCCTGGTGAATTACTTGAAATGACTGGAGAATATATGACCAATTTATCAGATTCTTTAGATGCAATGAGACCAGTCGATAGGGTGGCAGCAGCCTCGGAAAATACAGCAACAGAGCTTTACAATCGTTTAACAGATGTATCTCCTGAACAATCAGCAGAGCTTGCTTTTACCGTATCAGAATCACTACCTGAATCATCAAATGATGTAGCGGAAGCTTATGTTCAAAACTTAATTAATAGTGAAAATGAAAGTGAAAATAAAAGTGAGCAAATATTTTCAGAAGGAGCCTTAGAAAATATTGAGAATGCAGCAAATAATTATATTAACCATATGGTGGAAAATATTCCTGAGCATGCAGTAGATGTTGCTAGTACGTTCGTAGATTCTTTTCCAGAAGTTGCATCAGATATGCTCGAAATACTGCAAGACTCTGACGATATCGAAGACAGTGAATTAATCACTTCTATTGACGATAAACCGTTGCAAAGTATTGTGGAGCAACAATTACAAGAAGCTGTGCAGACACAGTCAGATGTTATAGAAAATGACGTTTAAACTATTTAACGATAAGCCTTATTAAACAGTATTATTATGTCTTTTTTTATTACCTTTCGATAATTGTGAAAACTGAGGTGTAAGTTTTATTTTAATTTTGACCTGCTGATTAATTCTCTTTATTACTGGTGTGTACTTAATTTGTTACATGATAGCGATGCATTTACTTGAATAAATAATGAAAAATATCGCAGATTTTCATAAGATACAGCGATAATAATAAAGGGAACTATGATGAAAAAGAAATATTTAGCTGCTGTAATAGCCGCAAGTTTAACGTTGTCCGCCTGTATGGTAACCGCCCCTGATGCTAACAATAACGGGTCAATACAAACCTCTTCAAGTAATGCGAATAAAGTCTTTAGCCAAAAATACTTATTTAAAGAGTTAGCTAATGGTTTACGTGTCTTAGTGGTAAAAACAGATTACCCAGATCTTGTTTCAGTACAAATTCCCGTGTCTGTAGGTTCCCGTGATGAAGATGAAGTTGGCAAAACAGGCTTCGCGCATTTCTTTGAACATATGATGTTTAAAGGTTCAGATAAGTTTCCACAAGATGTTTATGCTGATTTGTTCAAAAATGCGGGTGTTGATAACGGTGCTTACACGACCAACGATTACACTAATTATCACTTAGATTTTTCGAAAGATCATCTCGACAAAGTATTAGAGATTCAAGCGGATCATTTTAAAAACTTAAAATACACCGACGCACAATTTAAAACGGAAGCATTAACGGTAAAAGGTGAATACTTAAAGAACAATGCCAGCCCTACGCGCAAGTTATTAGCGGCTGTTCGAAAAGAAGCATACGATACGCATACCTATGAACATACCACAATGGGCTTCTTTGAAGATGTAGAAGCAATGCCAGACCAAATTGCTTACGGTGAAAAGTTCTTTCAACAGTTTTATAAGCCAGAATATGTTTCTTTAGTCATTGTGGGGGATGTTGAACCTGAAGCGACCATGGCGATGGTAGAGAAGCATTGGGGGAATTGGCAAAAAGGTGATTTTGTTAACACTATTGCACCAGAGCCAAAGCAAGAAACTGCGAAGTATGTTCATGAACAATTTGATGGCTTACCTGGGCATTGGCTTTTAGTTTCTTATAAAGGCTCTGATTGGCAACCAAAGAAGAAAGATCGCGCGGCTTTAGACCTAATTTCTGAATTATATTTCTCAAATAATTCAGCATTGTATCAAGAGCTCGTGGTAGATAAGCAGTTGGCGAGCCAAATGTTTAATTACAATCCTGAAACAAAAGATGCGGGTTTACGTCACGTATTCATCAAAGTGAATGAAGAAAAAGATTTAGCGACAGTTCGTGATGCGGTTAACCGTACGTATGCGAAAGTAAGAACCGAGTTAGTGTCATCAGAAAAGCTTGATAATTTGAAAGCTAACTTAAAATACAGTTTTGTGAATAAATTAGATTCTTCAGAGTCTATCGCTTCAACACTTGCCCGTTACATGCACTTTGATCGCGATCCAGAAACAATTAATCATCTCTATAATAGTTTTGACAATATTACGGCACAAGACATCAAACGTATCGCCAATGAATACTTTATTGATGAAAATCGTACAACGGTAACGCTATCTGCGTTAGATGAAATTGTTGACTTTGAACAAGAAGTTGACTTAAACGGCGCTGTTGCAAAAATAGTAATGAAAAATTCTCAACCAAACATGGCTAAGTGTTCGGTCTTAGATAAAACAAATGACTCCCCGTTGAGT
>JASDWX010000005.1:0-8326 GCA_041890515.1 Alteromonadaceae bacterium | reverse complement strand
AACCGGTCAAGTTAATTGTCGCGAGCCGGCCAAGCTAATTGTCGCCTAATAAACTGATGAGTTTAAGCTTTCAATAATTATCAATTATGTAAAATTATCATTAGCTGCTTGTTGATTTTTATCGTTATATAGGTTTTAATTCCCTCGTGGATTATTAGACTAAATACTTCAAATACATACCTTGTCAATTTTGTGTTTAGTTTCGGTTTAATATTCCCACCAGAAGAGGAGCAGTAGCTAGGTAAATAACACGAAGAACCACCATTCTTTTGACTGTTATTGAGGGAGACTACTGCCGAGGATAATTAGCGAGTGGCGTTATTTATTCGGTTACTAGGGCTGAATCCCTAGGATTGTCACCTCTAGTTAGTGTTTGAATAAAACCTAATTAGTTTATGGTGGAGAGCTTCTGGCTGAAAAGTTAAGTTTTTCTAATCATAAACACTTCTCCATTCAGTCATGCTCTTCCTTGAAGTTTATAAAGTTATCCGATAGATTATTCGGGGCTTAATTAGGGAGACCTTAAATGTCATTATCATCTTTTACTGTTGCAAAGTTTGGCGGCACAAGTGTTGCTGATCACCAAGCCATGTTACGCTGTGCGCATATCATAAAAAACGATCCCAGCAATAAGCTTATTGTTGTCTCTGCTAGCTCAGGTGTAACTAATTCACTTGTACGTTTAAGCCAAGAGAACGTTTCTGAAAGCGAACAAACAGAAATCATTGCAAGCATTCTTGCTATCCAATTAAATATTACTAAACACTTAGCTCAAGAAAAAATGCTAAATGGTCAAATTACTGAATTATTAAAGCAGTTAAGCGAGTTTTCTAAAGCTCAATCACTTAATTATTGTCCGCGTATCTCGGATGCTATTTTATCTTTTGGTGAACAAATGAGCTCGCGCGTTTTTGCACAAGTTCTTCAATCTATTGGCGTCAACGGTGAAATGTTTGATGTTCGTCAAGTGATGAAAACGAATGCTTCATATGGTAAAGCTGTCGTAGATCTTGATCTATTATCTGAAAATGGACAGAAAATTCTTGCTCCACATCTCATTGATAAAGTAATCGTCACTCAAGGCTTTATTGGTCAAGACGAAGATGGACATACGACAACCCTTGGACGTGGTGGTTCAGATTACAGTGCAGCGCTTTTAGCTGAGGCTTTGCACGCAGATAATTTATCTATTTGGACTGATGTCGTGGGTATTTTTACTACAGACCCTCGTATTACAGACCAAGCCCGCGCGATTAAAGAAATCAGTTTTGGTGAAGCTGCGGAAATGGCAACCTTTGGCGCAAAAATTCTTCATCCGGCTACGCTCATTCCTGCTATGAGAAAAAATATTCCCGTCTTTGTTGGTTCAAGTAAAGAACCGGAAAAGGGCGGTACACGCATTCAACAGTTTGTTGAATCAAGCCCTATTTATCGCTCAATAGCGTTGCGTCGAGAGCAAACGTTAGTTACCGTAAAAAGCCCTGCGATGTTACATGCGAGTGGTTTTCTTGCTCAAGTCTTTGGTATTTTAGCGAAGCATGAACTGAGTGTTGATTTGATCACCACCAGTGAAATCAGCGTTGCACTTACCTTTGATAATCCAACAGGTTCAACTCAAGCACTTCTAAATTCAACGGTTGTTGAAGAATTAGAGCAGCTTTGTGAAGTTACCGTTGAACATGGCTTATCGCTAGTTGCTGTTATCGGCAATAAAATGCATCAAAGCAATGGTATAGGCACGAGTATTTTCGACACAATATCAGGTATAAACGTACGTATGATCTGTCACGGAGCAAGTGAACATAATTTGTGTTTCTTGGTTGATGAGAAACAAGCCAATGAAACGGTTGAAAAGTTACACGACGCTTTGTTTGCTTAACCGTTAGACGTTATCGTTCCTGTAATTTTAGATACAAAAAAGATAAAACACGGTTAAGTGTTTTATCTTTTTTTTACAGTATGAACGACGGTTGATAATTTACGCCTACTCGTAATTTAGGGGATCGGTCACATTATTATCACTGAATGCTTCTAAGCGTTCTTGGCAAGCTCCACATTGTCCGCAGGCTTTTTCACGACCGTTATAACACGTCCATGTATTGTCATATTTTAAACCCATTCTTAATCCATCAGTTAAAATATCACTTTTAGTTACTGTTAAATAAGGACTAAATATTTCAACTGATTCATAGTTCGCTATTTTACAAACCTCATTCATTTTCATCACAAATTCTGGACGACAATCAGGATATATCGCATGGTCACCAGAATGAGCGCCGTAATAAACTTGGCTAGCACCTACTGATACGGCATAACCTACAGCAAGTGATAATAAAATCATATTACGGTTAGGTACTACTGTAGATTTCATACTTTCGGCTTCGTAATGGCCTTCAGGAATATCAATATCATCAGTCAAAGATGAACCTGCGAGTAGTTGGTTAATTGCTGAAATGTCGATGACTTTATGGTTAACGTCAAGTGACTGACAAACTGTGCTTGCATACTCAATTTCTTTCACATGGCGCTGACCATAATCAAATGTTAATGCATACACTTCTTTGCCGTCATGTAAGGCGCGATTAAGTACAGTGAATGAATCCATGCCACCGGAATAAATAACAACAACTTTGTTTGTCATTTCTAAAGTCTCTTAGGGTATAATTAATGGTGCACATTTTACTTCAATTTACACCAGCAATAAACAGGCAAAGATCACGATGACCGTAAAATATAAAATTAATGAATTATTTGAAACTATTCAAGGCGAGGGTGCTTTTACCGGTCAACCTTCAATTTTTATCCGATTACAAGGTTGTCCAGTTGCCTGCTCATGGTGTGATACCAAACATACTTGGGATATAAACCTGGAAGATGAAGTTAACACGTCTGCAATGTTAACGAAAAAAGAAGAGTCTCAAGCTTGGTCTGCGCTTTCAGTAAAAGAGGTATTAGCTGTTATCACTGAACAAGGTTATCAAGCAAAGCATATTGTTATTACCGGTGGAGAGCCTGCAATGGTAGATTTACTTCCTCTATGTGAAGCACTTGAACAACAAGGGTTGAGTTGTCAGTTAGAAACGTCAGGTACTTTTGAACTTCATGTCTCTGAAAAATGCTGGGTCACTGTTTCACCAAAAGTAAACATGAAGGGGGGGTATAAGATATTAAACTCAGCCATGTTACGTGCAAATGAAATAAAACATCCGGTTGCAACCGAGCAACATGTGGATGATTTAAAAGCGCTATTAACCGAGCATAATATTGTTGATACGCAAGTTTATCTGCAACCTATCAGTCAAAAAGAACGTGCTACAGCGTTAGCCATCAAAATGTGTATTGAAAACAACTGGCGTTTGTCCGTTCAAGTTCATAAGTATCTTGGTATTGAATAAGCTTCTATCTTACTTGTAACGGTAAAGTAATCGAAACAGTCACACCTTGTGGATTATGATGATTACTTGCCACTATTTTCCCCTGATGAAATTCTGAAATTAACCGCGCTATATATAATCCTAAGCCTAAATGTGGCGTCTTATCGTCTTTAGTTTGTGATGTATTTCGCATTGAAACCATTGAATCAAAGAGTCGTTGTTCCATCGTTTCAGGTAATAAGGTGCCGTTATTACTAATGTGAATAGTGATCTCTTTACTTTTGAGTTCAACCGTTACAAAAAGCTTATTATCTTGACTAAATTCAACCGCATTTGTAACAACCTTATCGAGTAATTGTGCAATATGCTCAGGAGAGCCTTCCAAAACCACTTTTTTATTTGAAGTCACATACTCAATATCAAAGGTAGGATAAATTTGTTGATAACCCTGAATACAGCCATTAAGTACGTCGAATATATTAAAGCTGACTTTGTCAGTGTGGTTCAACATTTGCTCAAGACGAGTCGCCTCACTCATATTGGTTAAGATATTGTTTAATCGGTTGATGCCACTTTGGGCGCGGTCAATATACGCAGAGCTATTTTCAGGTAAGTCCTGTAAAGATAGATTCTCGAGAGATGTTCTTACAATCGCTATCGGTGTACGTAATTCATGTGACAAACGAGACGACATGTTTTCTAAGTAATGATTGTACTGGCTTAACCGATTTACTGCGGTTGAAAAGCTTCGAGACAAATCGCCAATTTCGTCATTTGCTCTTGATATTTGCATGCTTTGTGCAATATCATTATTTATTCTGCCGTGTTCATCAATGGCAACCTCTGCTTGATTACGAAGTTGGCGAATACGATTTGAAATTCGAGAGGCAAAAAAGAAAAAGGCTAAAGCGCCGAGTAACATAATGGCTAAAATTGACGTAAATAGCTTTTCTAATGCTTTATTTCTAACACTGAGAATGCCATTAGTTGTTTCTTCTACTATCACAGCACCGTTAACTTTATCATTAATATATATAGGATAAGCTGCTGAGATAATAACCGCTTTTTTATCCGTTGTTAAACGCCACTGTGACTTAGGGTTTCCTGCTAGGGCCGATTCAATATGCTCACCGGTCAGGTTTTGTGTATCATATAACCGGTCAATAAAATCGTTTTGTGGTTTGTTCAGTAAATGCTGAAACAAGGGGTCTAAGTATTTTTGTGTCAGAGCATACCAAGAGTTATCTTTATCAGGATTATTGATGTTTTTCTGCCATAACCCACTGGCTTTTTTTATGTCACCACTTTTAGCTAGAACGCGATGATGTTGGTCAACTACCCAAATACGTGACTGTGTATAACTCATGCCTTTTACGATGCGTTCAATTTCAGGCGAGGGCACTAAAATGGTCCCTAGCGTATCGGCAGTACTTGGGTTAGCACTGCCGATAGAAGAAATTGCAGGACTTAATAGCGTATCAACATCGTGA
This sequence comes from Alteromonadaceae bacterium, assembly GCA_041890515.1. Taxonomy (GTDB): domain Bacteria; phylum Pseudomonadota; class Gammaproteobacteria; order Enterobacterales; family Alteromonadaceae; genus Colwellia_A. The sequence goes on along the minus strand of JASDWX010000005.1, from coordinate 3,462 downwards.
ATAGCAAAGGCTAAGCGATCACTAATTTTAATGAGTGGAATACGAAGCTCAATATTATAACCTTGTTTTGTATTCAGCCATTGTCCTTGAATAAAACTGATTACTTTGGGAAATTCAAGTATTTCATTACTTACAAGATCATTAATACGATAGGCAGAAATCCACCCCTGATCTTTGTTACTGATAATAAATCGTTGTAAATTGCCATTTACATCGTTGATTGCTAATTCTAGGTGATCATTTTTATTGATCGAACGAGCATTTTTATCTCGGTAAATTACTTTATCATCAACGACTTGTATAAAAAAGTAGAGGTGTTTATCATATTTCCCTACCGCTGCGCTAAAATGATTTGTTAATTTATCAACGGTTAATTTTCCCCTTAATTGGTTGTTAACTCCGTAATAATGGGCTTTTTCTTGGAAATTTGGCCAGTCATTGGGTAAACCGTCGAGGTTTATAGCTTGAGAAAGTTGGTAGCCATATAAATCTTTACCTTTTTCTACATCAGGTAAAAAGCTGGCTTGGTTATTAAACAGGTTAGGTCGTTCATGCAAAGAAGTCGCAAGGGCTCTTGCGGTTCCTATGATTGTTTGCTCTTGACCAAACCGTAAATACTTTTCCATTTCCCATACGTATTGATAGCCAAACCAAGGAATAGCAAAAAGGAAGCTAGAAAGCAGTAACAACTTTGTTCGTAAGCCAAAACGAAGATGAAGCTTATTTTTCATCTTCATTCCAACGATAACCCATACCATAAACTGTTTCTATGCAATTAAAGCCATTGTCAATTTGGTTGAATTTTTTACGAATGCGTTTTACATGAGAAGTAATCGTACTGTCGTCCACGTAGATATTTGAATCTTTCATAAGCTGTTGGCGGTTTTTAACATGACCAGGGTGTTTAGCTAAAGCAAATACCATCCAAAATTCGGTGATCGTTAAATCTACACTTTGTTGCTGCCAAACAATGCTCATGCGTTGGTTGTCGATAGTTAAAGGCCCTAATGTTAATAAACTACTTTCAGGAGTGGGCTGTTTGAGCGCTTCTTGGCGACGAAATAAAGCGGCAATACGGGCAGATAAATGTGGCAGGCTAATATCTTTAGTTAAATAGTCGTCTGCACCTATGCGTAGACCAGATACTGTATCCACATCATTATCACGAGCAGTTAAAAAAATGATCGGTAAGGTCGTTGATATATTTCTCAGCCATTGGCAAAGCGTAAAACCACCATCATATTCTTGTTCTAAACCGATATCTAAAATAACCAAATGTGGCAAGCTTATAGCAAAGGCATCGCATGCGCTTTCTCTATTGGCAAAGGTTTGAACTTGATAGCCTTGTACACGAAGCACATCAGCATAATTCTCTCTGATAGCTGCTTCATCTTCTACTATGGCAATGCGTTTTAACAATATGGTATCAACTCTACTTATTGATTTATTTTAGGCACTATATAAGAGTTTATTTATAAATGCGCGCAATTGTTGTAATTGCCATATTGTTGCCACATTTGCTCAGTACTTTGCCTTTTTTGTGCCGTTTCAAAGACTATTTTTATTGTTTTAATTACCTCGTCAACAACAAAACAATTAATTACATTAGGAATTCACATGAAAGTACTTAACCACAAATTAAACCCAGTAAAATTATTTTTAATCGCATCACTGATTACTGCACCGATATTAAGCCAACCTGCTTATTCTTTCGACAATATCAGCCACAATGAAAGTGTGACAATCGAGCTTACTGATAAAAATAAAGAAAGTATTGGTTTAGGAGCTGGCGTGATTATTAGCGCTATTTTTGGAGGGCCAATCGGCGCTATTCTTGTTGGTGCTACTGGCGCGCTTTTAGCAAAAACTGAAATAGATAAAGAAAACTTAGTTGAACTAAAGGCAACATTAAATAAACAAGAAAATGAATATTCAGCTGCGGTAAAGCAGTTTAGTTATAAGTTGGAACGCTCGGCGAAAAATCATCAATTAGCGTTAACCGCTTTAGAACAGAATTTTGATCAAAAGTACCAGCATGCAAGTCAATTACAAGCTGAAAATTTATTAATGACTTTACAATTTCCAACGGGCTCTAGTGATTTACAGCCACATTATCATGGTCAAATAGTTGCGCTTTCCGAAATGTTAAAGCAATCACCTAAATTGTTTATTGATTTGTCTGGCTATACCGATAAACAAGGCAATACGAAGTTGAATCAAGCGCTTTCTATTGCACGAGTGAATACGGTTAAAAATGCATTAATAGACCAAGGTGTTGAAGCTGAACGCATTCAGTTATTTGCTTTTGGTGAACAAGCGCCTGTTGTTGCGAAGAGTGAAAAAGAAGTGAGTTTTTATGATAGACGTGTCGTTATTAAGCTTCACAGTAACACTGAACAAGTCGCCAATAATTATTAAGTGTCGCTTTAGGGGTGTAGGTTATTGAATATATGTAAGGAGGTGAAACAGAAAATATTTGAATAGTGTTATCTTATGAATAAAGATTAAAAACCAAGGGCACTCCCATGCCTCCTTGGTTTTTGTTTATGTGCTTATTAAATGCACGTAATAGACCTTGTCTTGTAGTCTCTATTCGGGAGTTATCTATCTGAGTTAACTCAAATATTTACTTCACTTGATAAATAGCAAAGCTTAACGCGGGAACACTTAAAGTTTCAGTGACCAAATCATCTTTTTAGAGGCAGGGTATACTTTTTGTGTATTCGATAGTGTTATAACTGACATCAGCGCTCTGAATGGTTGAAAGGCGATATTAAAAGAAGCGTTCATAACTGCTAACATCATGGCGCCCAAAAGCATTGGTGTGATAATGGAAAAAAATAGTGGTGCATTTGACATTAATAACATGCAAATAGTAGCGAATATTGCACCAATCATAATATAAGGGTTACGAAGATCAAATTTATTCCACGTTTTATCTGAAGTTGCGCCAACTATTGGTTGAATGAGTAACCCCATAATAGGAGCAACCAGAATAAAGATAGATAGTGGAGGTTTGCACCCAAATCTGAAAGTATTCGACTAACATTCGCATTTTGTAATGCAAAGCCAAACTGAACTCCTCGAAAGCCGAAGCTAACATTCCATATTTGCCAAAAACTGAGTTGAGGTTTGTTTGTCATTTTTTATAGTATTAAAAGCGCCTGATGAACTTATATAATCACAACCAAAAAATGTACAAAAAAAGTTACATACGTATTTAGACTTATATCAGCCCAATGGATATAAGACAAAAAAAGAATAAAGTCTTTTGTTAAATGAACAATAGACCTTTTATTTTGAGTAAATAGGTGTTTTTTTCTCACACTTGTTGATTTATTGTACATAAAAAGAAAATAGTAAAATTAGTGCTTTACAAATGTTATTGCAGGTCTTAATATTCGCCCCGTCTTGAAGCAAGCAATTGTTTTGAAACATTCAGGTGAGATGGCTGAGTGGTCG
>JASDWX010000004.1:2214-8395 GCA_041890515.1 Alteromonadaceae bacterium | reverse complement strand
TTGTTGCCTAATTCTTTGGCGAGTAAATAGATGAACGTAAGACTTAAAGACAGACTTTGAGCGATTTTACTAACTCACGGTGAAGAAATAAGTTAAAATGTTCGACTATTAACTAAGCTTTGAGCCCTTTATATTCATGACCTCTGTTACAACACCCGCAAATTTTACAGAACTTGGCCTTATTCCCCCCTTGTTAGCTCGATTAACGGAGCTGGAATATCAACAGCCAACGCCTATTCAAGCACAAGCTATTCCAAGTGTACTAGCAGGACGTGATTTAATTGCAGGGGCAAATACCGGTTCAGGTAAAACAGCGACTTTTGCATTACCAATGTTACAAAAGCTTCATGCTGAAAAACCATTAAGTAGCCCAAAAAGTAAAGGTAATTATGTTACCGGATTAATTTTAGTACCTACTCGTGAGCTAGCGAAGCAAGTTGCTGATAGTATTAAGTCTTATGCGGCTCATTTTAATGGCGCAATTAAAACAGTTGCTGTTTTTGGTGGTGTATCCGTTAATACTCAAATGCTCGCATTACGCGGTGGTGCAGATATTTTGGTTGCAACACCGGGTCGATTACTTGATTTAATTTCAAGTAATGCGATTAAACTCGATTTGGTAAACACCTTAGTTCTTGATGAAGCCGATCGCATGCTAAGTTTAGGTTTTACGGAAGAGCTGACTGAGTTATTAGCATTATTACCAAAGAAAAAACAAATTTTATTATTTTCAGCTACATTCCCAGATCAAGTAAAAGCGTTAACGCAAGAACTGCTTAATAATCCAATTGAAATACAAGTACAAAGTAGCGATGCGAGCACTTTAGTACAGCGAGTGTTTACCGTTAACAAGGGTAATAAAACAGCCGTACTAGCGCATTTAATTCAAAAAAACGAATGGCGACAAGCACTTATTTTTGTTAATGCGAAACATCACTGTGAGCACTTAGCTGAAAAACTCGCTAAACGTGGCATTACCGCAGAAGTCTTTCATGGCGATAAAGGGCAGGGCGAACGTAGTCGTGTGCTTGACGGTTTTAAAGCTGGTGAGATTGAAGTGTTAATTGCTACCGATATTGCTGCCCGTGGTTTAGATATAGAAAAACTACCTGTAGTCATCAATTTTAACTTACCAAGAAGTCCATCAGATTACATGCACCGTATAGGTCGAAGTGGTCGTGCTGGTGAAATAGGGTTAGCAATATCGCTTATCGATCATGAAGACTTTCATCATTTCACTGTCATCGAAAAGAAAAATAAAATCCGACTTGAACGTGAACAAGTAAAAGGTTTTGAAGCGGATGAAGTGACTAGTGATTCTATTACAGCCACAGAAAAGCCAATGGCAAAACCTGAAGGCACGGGTAAGAAAAAACGCAAAAAAAAACCAACCGTTAATGCCGATATCTGGTCGGGATATGTTGAACCAGAGTAAGTTTTATCTCTTTATACTGTATGATTATTTCAGGTTGTCCGCTGTATCTTAAGTTAGTCGAATATTACAGGTATAACGTGTTTGTATTAGCGTGGATTGAACTAGGTTCAATTTAACAAGGTCAGACATTAAATAGCATTTTATACTATCCTGTTCGAAAATCTCATTACCTGCAATTTCCTTTCATTGACCAATCTACTCATAATAATACCCAAGCGTATTATTATGAGTTATTAAGGGGCAATAAAGAAGAAAAATGGATTGACTACCTGATTAATTTAAGATGATTCAATCTTTGATGTGAAAGCTTATGTGGTCTTTGTTGGATATTAATTTGAATAAAGTGGAGCGCATTTTTATTATATTTAATGAATACTATAAAAAAGCTATTTTTAAATTTATGATAGACCCCACTGAAAATTATTTTTAAATAGAGTGCGTTAAATCGTTAAAATGTATTGGTAAATAGCTAACTAAATAGCGACAATACCGTTAATCCAAGTTTTATGTTTTAGGAAAAATAATGAATCCAATTATCCAGGCGTTAAAAGAACTCAATGTTAGTGAAGATAAAATCAAAGAGCTTTTTCAAGTGCTCACTGAAAACCCAATGATGGCTATGATGAATATTCAAGCATTAGGTTTACCGCCAGAAAAGCTGCAATCAATTATGATGATGGTGATGACTAGCCCCGATTTAATTAAAGAAGCCGTAGAAGAATTAGGTTTAGATTTTGCAAAAGTAGAAGCAGCTAAAGCCAAATTAAAAGAAAATCAATAACAGAACACGTCATTTTTTCTGATGGCTAAGCCTAATAAGAAAGCCCCTGATAAGTCTGTAGATATTTATTGCAGTAAGTGTCGTTCACCTTTGTATAAGTACAAGAAGGGTGGAAAAGGGGCTTTAATTAAATGCTTTAAAGAGCGTATTGTTAAAGACTTTACCGCTATCCCTTGTGTTTGCCCAAACTGTGAAACTGTTTTTGCAAGAGAAATGCTTATACGTGGCATGCCTGCTTTTAAAATGATTGGTGGAAAAGTTACTTTTAAATAAGGTTTGTTCAAACAATAATGTTGATAATATTATTTAGGTATTAAAAATGAATGCAGATGATATTTTAAATTTTTGGTTTCAAGAGTTAGATCAATCACAATGGTGGGTAAAAGATTTAGCGTTTGATCAATTAATTACCGATAGGTTTTTTAAAATTCATCAGTCAGCAATTGCTTGTGAGCTTTTTGAATGGAGAGCTTCCCCAAGAGGGCGGCTTGCTGAAATTATTATTTTAGATCAGTTTTCACGTAATATGTATCGTGATACGCCTCGTTCTTTTAGCTCTGATCCCCTAGCGTTAGCAATCGCTCAAGAAGCAATTGCTGCCGATGCTGATAAACGTTTGAGTGCCGTTGAAAGAAATTTTCTTTATATGCCATTCATGCACAGCGAATCTATAATAATACATGAGGTTGCAGTTAAGCTATATTCGGATAATGGCGTTGATTCGAGTATCGATTTTGAAAATAAGCATAAAAGAATAATAGAAAAGTTTGGGCGTTATCCTCACCGAAATAACATACTTAATAGAACTTCAAGCAATGAAGAAATTGAGTTTTTAAAACAACCTAACTCCTCTTTTTAATGTTGAAAACAGTATTATAACTTAATATATCTGCCCGTATAACTTAAAGTTATTCGGGCAGAGGCTTTGATATATACTGTTTATAAAAGGCTACAAGCCAGTATGGTATTGGCTGTCAGTTGACTCAGGAACCATAATGTTGAGTGTTTCAGAAACGTTTGAGTTACCTTTAAGTAACGCCTCAAACTGAGTAATTAATAACGCTTTCTCAGGCATTTTTTTATCACCTGAACCGATATTCGTTAAATCAATCATAAAGCCGTCAAATAAATCACTTAAGTCTTCAATAATCTCAGTGTTTAAAAACTGGTCTTGATTATAAATACTTGGGTAGCCGGCTTTTTGTTTGTCGATAGCAAACGAAACACCTTTCAAGTTAGTAATACTGGTTGATTTATCACATGACAGCATGCAGCCATTATCAATACGGGGTTTTTCACATCCGACACTTTGTTGGAAGAAACATTGTCTGCTGGCCATTAATAAAATGGGGTGATAAATACTGTAGAACAATTTAAAGTTCTCAGGACGAGCGATATTTCTAATCTGTTGACGGTTGATTTCGTTAGAAATAAAAGCACCTTTACAGTCAAATCCTTCCTGCATAGCAAGTAAAGCGTACGAGTTAGTTGTATTCAAGAAGGGTCCTGCTATCCACTGAATACCTAAACGATTTGCTTCATAAGCGATACCGGTATTATTTGTTACAATCAGTTCAGGTTTTACTTGTTCTAATAGGTTAACTGCAACGTCATAATCTTTACCAATGAGTACCGAGGAAAACCATGGGATCAGACGAGGGTTTTCTTTAAGAAAGCCAACATACTTAGTACAACCTCGTTTATAAGCTTCAGGCAATTTAAAGTAAATGTCAGCGGTGGTTAAACTTGCTAACTCTACATCACTTTCATCACAAATTAGTATCGACAACTCTGCTTTTGCATCAACCGTTGTCGTTACTTTCGGATGTCTTATTAACTTCGGTAATTGAACTTCAGCTATCACTGGCTTTGAGTTATTTAGCAATAACGCTGCTTGATTCTTTAATACGGTTAGTTCTTTAAAAGGAATACTTAAACCATCATCTAAAGCTTGTGTGCACAATGTTATTAAATTAAATTCAGCATTGTTGAAACTTTTAAAACGCTTTTCAACGGTTTCTCTATCAATACTTAACTTACCACTTTTTACTAAATTACTTTGTGATTTCAGCTCAAATCTTTTTATTTCAACGCCTTTTTCGCTATCGTTAGCATCAACAAAAGGTTGTTGTTGAGAAAGCTCTTTTGTTGTCACGGTTAAGGTTAATGGTTGATCCAATTTACCAGAAATAGTGAGTGTCAACGGTATTTTATCAATGGTTAAGTGTTTTATTTTATCGTCAACAGAAGCGTTTATAAGTTGTTTTTCATCATTAAGTTTTTGTTCAACTTCCTGGATTTGTACAACAGATATAGCATTGCTTTGGTCAACAGCGTGATATTTAGAATTGTCACGTGGGTTTTCTATAAACATTGACTGATTTAAATCACCTCGTAAAAAAGCGTTTGAAAAGTCGCGGTTAAACACTTTGTAAAGACGTTCTCCGTCTTCAAGTAGCTCACCCGTTTTAAGAAAACCATCAATTTGTTTACGAAAGCTATCAACAACCGTGTGAACGTAGCTAGCGCCTTTAATTCGACCTTCAATTTTAAATGAATGAACACCGGCTTCAATAAGCGCAGGTAAATCAAAAAATGCCGAATTATCTTTAATATTTAACGGGAACTTATTGCCTGTTTCTGTTGGTTGGTATTCTTCACGACAAGCTTGGCTACAACGGCCACGATTACCTGAATTACCGACACTGGCTGAAGTTGAATAACATAAGCCTGAAAAGGCTACACATAAAGAGCCATGTACAAAAACTTCTGTTAACGTATTGTGCTTTTTACCTGCTGCTGCCATAGCCGTAATTTCACGTAAATCTAACTCTCTTGATAAATTGACACGAGACGCGCCTAACTTTTTCAAAAAAGGAATTTGGCCGACATTATGTGTTGTTAATTGTGTTGATGCGTGAATATCAAGGGTTGGAAAGTGCTTTGTAAGCAGATAGAACATGCCAATATCTTGCACGATAACACCATCTAGCGTGGTATTGGCAAGTTTGGTTAGTAATTTGGCGAGTGAAGAAAATTCACGCTCTAAAATAACAACATTCAAGGTTAAAAATATTTCGCATTGATACTGGTGAGCTAAGCGAATAACGCCAACAAGTTGATCAAATGAGATATTAGTAGCACGATTTCGGGCGTTAAACGTATCTAGGCCACAGTAAACGGCATCGGCACCAGCAATAATTGCAGCTTTTATGGCTTCGACATCACCGCCGGGTGCTAATAATTCTATTTTTGGATCCATGGGGTCACTTATCTTTCACTTAAATTTAAAGGTGGCGATTTTACCGATATATTTCCTCAAAGAATACCGTTAAAGTAACTTATTCTTGTATATTTTTTATAAATAAAATCACCATGACGTCAAATTTACCCTTACCTATATTATATTCTCTTCGAAATTGTCCGTATGCCATGCGCGCAAGAATCGCAATATATTATGCAAAACAAAAAGTTGCACTGCGAGATTTAGTGTTAACTGACAAACCTGATGAAATGCTTGCGGTATCCCCCAAAGGAACAGTCCCTGTTTTAGTCATAGGTAATGAGCTTGAACAACCTCAAGTAATTGATGAAAGTTTAGAGGTGATGTTGTGGGCATTACATGAAAGTGACCCTGATAATTTGTTGCATCACGAAACGCCCCACATATTATCTGAAATGTTATCGTTAATCTCACAGTTCGATCATGAATTTAAAACGTGTTTTGATAAATATCAATGCGCAAAACGTTACCATGAAGATTCACTTGAAAGTGACAGACAAGCCTGTGAAAAGTACATTACAAATTTAGAACAACGCTTACAAGTTAATGACTTTCTAATGTCCGACAAAGCCAGCTTAGCTGATATCGCTTTGTTGCCTTTCATTCGTAAATTTTCAAAAGTAGAGCGTCAATGGTATTTACAATCACCATATCCAAAATTACGAGAATGGCTTAATCGTTA
>JASDWX010000004.1:0-2204 GCA_041890515.1 Alteromonadaceae bacterium | reverse complement strand
TTACAAAGCCGAATGTTTAGTAAGGTAATGACTCAACACCCACTTTGGCAAGAAAACAAGGAAGTCATCATTTTTGGAGGCGAGACGTAAAAAATACTTTATTAAGTTTTCTTAAGCTTTCCTTAAGAAAACTTAGTTATGATTTATTCATTATATTTCTTGATGGTATTCCAGTGAACACAATTCACGTAAATCACGCTTATAAAATAACCCAATCGGTTACTAAAGTATGCCAATTGATTTTAGTACTAATGTTCACTTCTTTTATGTTTTTTAGTGACGCCTATGCTAAAGATTCATCTGATATATCAGCCAAGGTTCAATTGGATACATTAATTAAACATCATCAAGGAGATGTTATTTATCTCGATTTTTGGGCATCTTGGTGTGGACCATGTCGAAAGTCGTTTCCGTGGATGAATAAAATACAAAGTGAACATCAGTCAGAAGACTTTACTGTTATTAGTATTAATGTAGATGCAGAACAAACATTAGCGACAAAGTTTTTAAAAAATAATCCCGCAAAATTTACAGTTGTATATGATCCCAAAGGTGAGCTAGCCCGCTTTTTTAAAATTCAGGGTATGCCAAGTAGTTTGATCATAGACAAGAAAGGTAAAATTAAATACACACATAGTGGTTTTTATACAGAGAGAACTTCACAATATGAACAAGAAATAAAACAACTACTTGCACTGTAATTTTTTAAAAAAAAAGAGAATAATGAGGCTTTAAAATGAATAATAAATTTAAATATTCACTGGTTTTTGCTGCAGTAACTTTAGCATCTGGCTGCTCTAGTTTAGGTGTTGAACCTTGGGAACGCGATTTGTTAGCAAAAGAGCAAATGGCGCTAACGTCTTCACCAATTGATTCAGCACTAGATGACCATATTTACTTTAGTAAAGAAGCATCAAGTGGCGGGAAAAGTTTTGGTGGTGGTGGTTGCGGTTGCAATTAATAGGTGAATAAAATGAAAAGCAAATCACAAAACAAAAATATTAAAGCCGCGTTAACTTTAGCGACCACTGCTTTATTTAGCAATGCACAAGCGGGTGCCGCTCCTTTACCATCTGACGCGTCAACTGAAGACGCATGGTCGTTTGACTCTGCTTTTTTATACTACAGTGAAGCTGATCGGGTTTCTGCAGCTGAAGCAATAATTAGCGCAAAAAAAACGTATACAGATGACAGTGTTTTAAATCTAAAATTAACAATAGATGCATTAACAGGCGCTTCAGCTAATGGCGCAGTTGCACAACCTAATGTGCAAACGTTTACCAGACCTTCTGGGAAAGGTGATTATGATATAAAGGCGGGTGATACACCACTTGATGATACATTCCATGACACCCGAGTTCAATTAAATGCTCAGTGGACCCAAGCTTTGGCACAAAACTATACTGGTAGCTTAGGTGCGCATATCTCTAAGGAATATGATTACTTATCTTTAGGTATAAATGGCAACATTGCTTATGATTTTAATAAGAAAAACTCAACAATTTCATTTGGTTTAAGTCATTTTCAAGATACCTTTACTCCAGAGGGTGGAATTCCTAAAGCTTTTGCTTCAATGACATCAGCATATGGTGATGATGGGGACCAGAGTGGACATGATGCGACCCGAATAGTAAATGATGACGATAAAACGACTTCAGACATTATGGTCGGCTTTACGCAGCTTATTAATCGACGTATGGTTACACAGTTCAATTATTCTTATTCTGTGGTTGATGGCTATTTAACTGACCCATTCAAAGTATTGAGTTTGGTTAATACTGGTGGCGTTGCTCAAGACTATTTGTATGAGAATCGCCCAAATAAACGCACAAAACAGAGTGTTTTTGCCCAAGCCAAGTATCATTTCGATGAAACTATTCTCGATGTTTCATACCGTTATATGTGGGATGATTGGAAAATTGATTCTCATACTGTTGATACGCGTTTTTATATTCCTTTAGGGGAAGGCCGTTATTTAGAACCGCATTTACGTTTTTATCAACAGACAGCGGCAGCGTTTTATCAACCTTTCTTAATGCAAGGTGAAGCACTACCTGAGTTTGCAAGTGCAGATTATAGGATTGGCGAAATGACGGCTTATACTGTTGGTTTGAAGTATGGTATGAAATTAGATGGCGGAAATGACTTATCTTTTAGACTTGAATATTATCGTCAAAACTCTGAAAGCGCAGGGCATAAAGCAC
>JASDWX010000003.1:0-8430 GCA_041890515.1 Alteromonadaceae bacterium | reverse complement strand
CTGGAGCGCATTCTAGACATTTCTCGCTGGGCGTCAACTCTTTTTTGTCATTAAACTGAAATAAACGTTCGTTCGTTCATTTAACATACAAACTAGATAATATATAGGCTAGCTTGCTTAATGTTATCAATTCGAATCGCTTTTATTGCTTGATCATCTTCGTATTTATCAATGAGTATTATTCTATTTTTTATACCTGCACGTTCAGCTGCTTGTATATCTGAAACTTTATCACCAATAAAAATACTATTTTCCAAATTGATGTTATGTTCTTTTTTAGCAAGTAAAAGCATCCCTGGCTCGGGCTTTCTGCATTCACATGCTTTTAAGTATTCCCCTAATCCTTTATCTGGATGATGGGGGCAGTGATATACATCAGAGATAACAATACCTTTTGACTTGAATACACTTGTCATCCAACTCGATAATTCATCAAACTGTTTAACCGTATATTTACCACGAGCAATGCCAGACTGATTGGTAATAACAAATATCTCATACCCTTTAGCCTGTGCATCTAGGCAAACATCGAAGATATCATCAATAAATACAAACTCTTCTTTCTTATAAACGTAACCATGGTCAACATTAATAATGCCATCGCGATCTAAAAATAGTGCTTTATTCATAATAAGTTTCTTTTGCGTAACTTTTGAAAATAGGTTATTAATTATGTTAATTGAAAAAGGCGAACATATGTTCGCCTTCATTAACGCTTATCTTTCCTAAAACATGATAAACATTTAAAGCTTACATGCAAAGACCGCCATCAATTTCAACGACACGACCCGTAAAGAATTCATTCTCAAAAATATACTTCACGGTATGAGCTATCTCATCGGGTTCGCCTAATCGTCCTACCGGTTTCATACTTTCTAAACGGTCACGCATTTCTGGTTTCATTGCGTCTGTCATTGCCGTACGAATAACACCAGGAGCTATTGCGCCAACACGGATCCCATGACGTCCTAATTCTCGAGCCCATGTAACAGTCATAGCCACTACACCTGCTTTTGATGCTGCATAGTTAGTTTGCCCCATATTACCGCCTCTTGCGATAGACGACATATTAATGATCACACCTTTACGCTTGCCTTCAATCATATGCACTGCAGCTTCACGACCACATAAGAAAACACCCGTTAAATTAACATCTATAACAGACTGAAATTGAGCCAATGACATTTTTTTAGCGACGACGCCATCTTTAGCTTTAACAAACATGCCGTCACGTAAAATACCTGCATTATTGATTAAACCATCAATACCTTCAAAGTCACTATTAATTTGAATAAAGGTAGCTTCAACTTCACTTTCATCCGTTACGTTAGCAAGGTAATACTTTGCCGATGAACCTGCTTCTTCGATAAGTTTTACCGTTTCTTGCAAAAGTTCTTCATTTAAATCGATCAACGCTAATTTTGCGCCATTCGTCGCTAAGCTAATTGCCATTGAACGACCCAGGCCTTGTCCGCCGCCTGTAATGACAATAGTTTTATTTGTTAAGTTCATGTGTTTCCTCAATGCTTATGCTTTTATATTTATTTGCTTATAGTAAGCGGTTTAAAGAACCACTCTATTATTTTATGATCAATGTCGTTTATATTACTATAACGCCACTGTGGATTTTTGTCTTTATCAACCAGTAATGCTCTCACACCTTCAGAAAATTCAGTTTGTTGACAACAACGTAATGACAAGTTCAGTTCGCTTTCAAAACATTGTGCCAACGTATATTCCTTACTACGTTTCAATTGCTGATATATAAGGACACAACTTAATAGGCTACCATTTTGCATTTTTTTCTGTGCTTGTTGAAGCCATTTATCATCGGTTGTTTTTTCATTGAAGACACTTAAATCACAATCAAGAATAGCTCGATATATTTCAGCAATATTATCAGACTTTGTTAACTCAGCTATAACCGTTTGGTGTTTTACAATAAGCGACTCTGGCTGCTCATTTCCTTTTATGGATAACTCCGCTAGCGTGTCATTGAGAAGTCGGTGATTATTATTTTCATCTTCCCAATGGGTATCAATTAATTTTTTTTCAATTACGTCTAATTTATCACTGGCAATTAGGTAGTCGGCAAGTCCTAACAACTTTGCATCTACGCCATTAAACATTGACCCCGTTAAGCCTAAGAATAAACCTATATTATGAGACATTCTATTAAGAAACCAACTTGCCCCAACATCAGGGTATAGTCCAATAGTGACTTCAGGCATTGCCATCAATGTTTTTTCAGTACTTACCTTATGACTAGCACCAGCCATTAAACCAACACCACCACCCATAACATAACCATTTGTCCAAGCTAAAATAGGTTTCGTGTAGGCATGTATAAGTTGATCAAGCTGGTATTCATGATGAAAAAAATCAATTGCTTTTGAAGCAATAATTTTTTCATCGTTTATAGGAAAGCTTTCAGTTTTAAAATGATGATAAAGACTAACAACATCTCCACCCGCACAAAAAGCTTTATCTCCAGCCCCTTTTAAAACAACAACAGCAATTGCATCATTAAGCTGCCACACATTCAATTGCTCTGTCAGCATAAGTATCATAGGTAAACTTAAGGCATTTAAAGATTTTGGTGCATTAAGATCAGCAATGGCAATAATTTTACCATTAGCTGTTAATTTTTCAGAAAAGTTAACGGGAGATTGTTGCATAGGTTCACTTAATACTGTTTAAATAAATTTTCATAACGCGGTTCATATGATAAGCGCTATAAACTTCCATCAATTTCAACAACCGTTCTACCTGTTACTGTACCGTCGACATAAGCGTCAAAAGCATTGGGTAACTCGGAAAAAGGAATGGTTGTAGGAGCAATAAGCGCTAATTTGGAAGGTTTAAGATCCGTAGCTAAACGTTTCCACCCTTGAGTACGCACTGAAATTGGCATTTCTACAGAGTTGATACCAAGCAAGCTAACACCACGTAAAATAAATGGCATGACGGTTGTCTCTAACTTGTATCCACCCGCTAAACCAATAGAAGCAATATTTCCCCACACATTAGTGGTTCGTGTAAGCCAAGCTAAAGTTTCGCCGCCAACACTATCAACTGCCCCACCCCATTGTGCATTTTCTAATGGTTTGCTTCCCATTTCAATATCATGGCGACTAATGAGTTCACTTGCACCTAGCTCTTTTAGGTAACTTTCTTGATCAGACTTTCCAGTGAAAGCGATAACTTCATAACCAATGTTTGACAACATGTTAATCGCAAAACTTCCAACACCACCCGTTGCTCCGGTAACAACGATAGGTCCGCGCTCTGGTATTTGTCCATTATCTTCCATACGCTGAATAGCAATTGCGGCAGTATAACCCGCAGTACCAAGGGCCATCACGTCACGCAAGCTCATTCCTGTTGGTAATGAGACAACGGAATCAGCTTTTACTCTTGCATATTCAGTGTAACCACCATCATAAAGCTCAGAAAGTTGTGCGCCACACACCAGCACTTTATCACCAGCTTTGAATCTATCATCAATAGAGCTAACCACAACACCGGATAAATCAATACCGCCAACCAACGGATAAGTCCTTAAGATTCTTCCTTTGCCTGTTGCAGCGAGTGCATCTTTATAATTTATATCCGAATAAGCAACTTTGATGACAACTTCACCCTCGGTTAAGTCATCAATACCAATTTGCTCAAAACCACTGGTGATTTTTTTCTTATCGCCTTCTTTAACTTGATGGATACGAAACGCCGTGAACTTATCCGGTAACGTTGCTATTAATGTAGTCATAATCTTTCCTATTAAAATTCATTTGAAGAAAGAAGATAAAAGCATAAGTAATACGTTAGCACCATTATACTTTAATCTAATAAATCAGTGATTCAGATAATAAATTAATTAACTACATGTTACGACGATACTGACCGCCAGCTTCAAATAATGAACTTACAATTTGACCTAATGAACAAACCTTACAAGCGTCCATCATTAACTCAAAAATGTTTTCATGATTAATTGCAGCCGTTTGTAGTGCTTTTAATAACACTTGTACTTCAGCATCATTCGCCTTATTTAAACTGGCTAACATCTCAATTTGATAGGTTTTTTCTTCTTCTGTAGCACGAATGACTTCTTCAGGAACAATAGTTGGTGAGCCCGTTGAACTTAAAAAAGTGTTAACGCCAATAATAGGAAATTCACCAGAATGCTTTAAATGTTCATAATGCATACTTTCTTCTTGAATTTTGCCACGTTGATACATGGTTTCCATTGCGCCAAGTACACCACCACGTTCATTGATGCGATCAAATTCTGTTAATACCGCTTCTTCAACTAAGTCGGTTAATTCTTCAATAATAAACGCCCCTTGAATTGGGTTTTCATTTTTAGAAAGTCCTAATTCACGGTTAATGATTAATTGTATCGCCATTGCTCGTCGAACACTGTCTTCGGTTGGCGTAGTGATCGCTTCATCATAGGCATTAGTATGCAAAGAATTACAATTATCGTTTATTGCGTAAAGCGCTTGCAACGTAGTACGAATATCATTGAAATCAATTTCTTGAGCATGCAATGAGCGACCTGATGTTTGGATATGATATTTCAACATCTGTGCACGTGCATTTGCGCCATATTTATTCTTCATCGCTTTTGACCAAATACGACGAGCCACTCGGCCAATTACAGCATATTCAGGGTCGATACCGTTAGAGAAAAAGAATGATAAGTTAGGACCGAATTCGTTAATGTCCATGCCACGACTTAAGTAATATTCTACAAAAGTAAAACCGTTCGCTAGGGTTAACGCTAATTGAGTTATGGGATTCGCGCCAGCTTCGGCAATATGGTAGCCAGAAATAGACACTGAATAGAAATTTCGTACACCCTTTTCAATAAAGTATTCTTGAACATCGCCCATTAAACGCAAAGCAAATTCAGTTGAGAATATACAGGTATTTTGTGCTTGATCTTCTTTTAATATATCGGCTTGAACTGTGCCGCGAACTAAAGTTAAGGTTTTAGCTTTTATCGCTTGGTATACTTCTGGCGGTAAAACTTGATCGCCTGTTACACCGATCAACATCAAACCTAAACCGTCGTTACCTTCAGGTAATTCACCTTGGTAACTCGGACGCTCACAGCCTTTGTCTTTGTAGATTTTTTTAATCGTTGCGGCAACTTCTTTTTCTAAACCATTTTCAGTGATAAAACGTTCACACTGTTGATCAATAGCGGTATTTAAGAAAAAGCCTAACAACATTGGCGCAGGACCATTAATGGTCATTGAAACTGAAGTCATTGCATGGGCTAAATCGAAACCAGAATAAAGCTTTTTCGCATCATCCAAACAACAAATAGACACACCCGCATTACCAATTTTTCCGTAAATATCAGGACGAATAGCAGGATCATTACCGTATAGAGTTACTGAATCGAATGCTGTTGATAAACGTTTCGCCGGCATACCTTTTGAAACATAATGAAAACGACGGTTAGTTCGTTCCGGGCCGCCTTCACCTGCGAACATACGTGTAGGATCTTCACCTTCTCGTTTGAATGGGAATAAACCGGCTGTGTAAGGGAACTCGCCCGGCACGTTTTCTTGTAAATTCCATTTTAATATATCGCCCCAACCTTGATATTTAGGCATACTGATTTTTGGAATAGCACTACCTGATAATGATTTTGAGTGAGTTTCTATCGATAATTCTTTGTCACGTACTTTAAATGTAAACTCTGGATCTTTATAACGTTGAACTTTAGCAGCCCATTGCTCAAGCAATACTTTGTTTTTCGGATCTAAATCTAACTCTACATGTGTATATAGTGCTTCAAGTTGAGTAACTAAATCTGCTGAGACCTCTGAGTCAGTTTCTTTTGCTGTTTCAATCGCCTGATGAATACCATAAAGTTTTTGAGCAGTCGTTGTTTGCTTTTCAACCCAAGCATCATACCCACGGTTACTTTCAGAGATTTCAGATAAATAACGAAAACGGTTACCTGGAATAACGCTACTTTTATTGGCTAAGGTTCCTTCTGTAGAAAGAATATCACCAACAACTAACCCAGCTTTAGTATTTAATGCTGTGATCACGGCATTATATAATTCAGTCATACCACGGTCATTAAATTGTGAGGCGATAGTGCCGTATACCGGAACTTCGTCATCGCCCGCTTCAAACATGCCGCGGTTACGTTTGTATTGTTTTTTCACATCGCGAAGTGCATCTAATGCGCCACGCTTATCAAATTTATTCAATGCGATGATGTCAGCAAAATCAAGCATATCGATTTTTTCTAATTGCGTTGCTGCACCATACTCTGGTGTCATTACGTATAAAGACACATCTGAATGCTCTTCAATTTCAGTGTCTGATTGACCAATACCAGACGTTTCTAAAATAATTAAATCAAAATCTGTCGCTTTTAAAATATCTAACGTGTCATTTACATAAACAGATAAGGCTAAGTTTGATTGGCGTGTTGCTAACGAACGCATATAAACACGATCATTATTCACAGCATTCATACGAATTCTGTCGCCAAGTAGTGCACCACCTGTTTTACGTTTAGATGGGTCAACCGAAACAATAGCAATTTTGCTATCTTCTGTGGCCATTAAAAAGCGACGAATTAACTCGTCAACCAATGAAGATTTACCTGCTCCACCTGTACCCGTAATACCCAATACAGGTGTTTTACTTGCGGAAGCAATTTTACGAATTTTATCTAATGCGGCTTTATTTTCTTTTGGTGCATTTTCTGCTGCTGAAATTAGACGTGCTATTGATTGCTTGTTATTTTTCTTTAAATTAGCAACATCATCTTTTTGAACATTTGCGCCGGTTTTAAAATCACATCGTTCAAGCATGTCATCAATCATACCTAACAAACCGAGTGCGCGGCCATCGTCTGGAGAATAAATGCGGGTAATACCGTAGTCTTGCAGCATTTTAATTTCGTCAGGTAATATGACACCACCACCGCCGCCAACGATGCGAATATGCTCACAACCTCTTTCTTTAAGTAGGTCGTACATGTATTTAAAATATTCGTTATGACCACCTTGGTAAGAAGTCATTGCGATAGCATTAGCATCTTCTTGAATAGCGGTGTTAACCACTTCTTCAACACTTCGATCGTGACCTAAATGAATAACCTCTGCACCACTTGATTGTAAAATTCGGCGCATAATATTAATGGCGGCGTCATGCCCATCGAAAAGTGAAGCGGCAGTAACTATTCTAATTTTATTCTTGAGTTGGTATCTTTCAGTCGTCATTTTGAATTCTCTTTTATTAATCGACTCAAGAGTACTTGATTCGATTTTGTGTTGAATTGCTATTTAAAATATCTATACATCGAATTACATCATAAAGAAAATCGCATTAACATTGATTTTATTGCTAATTTAATGGACTATCTTGCTATAAAAATAAAGTTCGGTAACTTAATCGCAATGCTTGAAAAACCAAAGTCTACAAAGTCTATTAATCAAGCAGCTAATATTGAGGATATTCGCTTACTTATCCCTGTATTTTTATTAAAGAAACTTCAAGTACACCCACTCACTTCAAGCCTTTACCCTGTTTCATTAGGAAAGCATTCTGAAAGTGCTTATCAAATCAATAAAAAATCCAGTGATCATCACAGCTTGCTTTATTGTCAATCAACTACAGGAATTCTAGACTATAATAAGAGAACAAGAAAAGTTAAATCGGGTGATCTTGTTATTATACCCGCAAATACGAGTTTCGAATTTTCAACAGTTAAAAATAAGTCAGGAAAAATATATTGGTTGAATTTCAAAGGAGATTTAGCCAATAACTTTACTGAACGTTTATTAATGAAAATGGATGATGGCCTTGCGCATGTTGGTAATGTAGATGAAGTCATTCAAGATTTTGATAATTTATTAGCGCTAGGCCAACGGGGTTATACGGCAACAAATGTTATTCACGCGGTACATGTTTTGCAGCAAACGTTAAGTTTTTTAGCATTACAATTACGTTTGACCGATTTTAATAATAGCTCTAAATTCGATATTGATGCCGTTGAACGCTTAATGCGTAATAATCTTCATCAAGAATTAAGTTTAGATACACTCGCCCATTACAGTAAATTATCTAAATTCCACTTTTCAAAAAAGTTTAAAGAATTAACCGATACATCCCCGATTCAACATTTTATTAATATGAAAATTCAACGAGCCTGTTTTGAGCTTGATAACAGTGCTCAAACCATTAAGGACATTAGCGAAGGTTTAGGCTACAACGACCCTTACTATTTTTCACGTCTGTTTAAAAAATCGGTGGGCATGTCACCAAAACAATATCGAGATTCTGGGCATCAATAACAAAAAAGCCGCTTTATCAGAAGATAAAGCGGCTTTATATTTTGGCTATGTTCCCTTAAATTGTTGCTATACTGTATATAACATCAGTTGATGA
>JASDWX010000002.1:0-8432 GCA_041890515.1 Alteromonadaceae bacterium | reverse complement strand
TAAAAACAACCTGTTCAAAGCTCAACAACACTTAGCGGGAACATAGCCAAAATTATTTCTCTTTAGAGTAAAATTATCACTCATTTTTCAGGTTAACCTTAGATATATGAATACTCAAGTAAAAAAAGTAGTTTTAGCACCGATGGAAGGTGTTGCCGATGCTTTGATGCGTCACTTATTAACCTCACTGAATAATTACGATTTTTGTATCACTGAATTTCTACGTATTGTTGACCAACTATTACCCGAACGATGCTTTTATAAGGTTTGTCCAGAATTAGAACAGCAAGGATATACGCAATCAGGCACCCCTTTAAGAATGCAGTTACTTGGGCAAGAGCCCAATTGGATGGCGGAAAATGCGGTGAGAGCGATTGAATTAGGCTCCCATGGTGTAGATATTAATTTTGGCTGTCCAGCTAAAACAGTTAATAAGAATCGTGGTGGGGCAGCATTACTTAAAACGCCTGAAGATATATATAAAATAGTACTCGCCGTAAAAGAGGCCCTTGGGAAAGGTGTCGTACTTTCAGCCAAAATACGCTTAGGGTTTGATGATGCTTCTTTATTAGATGAAATTGTTAGCGCTATAACTTCTGCCAATGCTGATCAGCTAACAATACATGCAAGAACAAAAGCAGACGGCTATCGTCCCCCTGCTTATTGGCATTTTATTGCAGATATAGTAAAAAAGTATCCAATAGAAATTTTTGCTAATGGTGAAATTTGGAGTTTAGCTGACGCTCATCGATGTATAGAAGAAAGTCATACTGCCAATTTGATGCTAGGGCGTGGCGCGCTTGCTTTACCCAATTTAGAAGCTGTGATAAAAAACAATCAACAGCCAATGCCTTGGCACCAACTTTGTATTCTGCTCAAACAATACAGTGAACTTGAATTAATAGGCGATAAAAGCTTTTATTTTTCGAGTCGATTAAAACAATGGTTACGCTACTTAAGAATACAATATCCTGAGGCCGAGCAATTATTTAGCGACATTAAAACATTAAAAAATAAAGAAGAGATTCTGAGTTTATTAAATAAATCGTCAACTGCTTCCATGTGAAGTATTTGATTTAACATGCCAGAACGTTAACCTCAGGCATTTTTTGAGACTCTACTCAATATTTTGTATTCGTTTCTTTTATACTCCCTTGCCGCCTCCATCTTCTTCTTGTTGCTTTTTAATCGCTCTTTTCTCAGAAACCACCATAGCAATTGTTTTTTCCACAAAGGGATCTGGAGAAAACATTTGAACAAAAACAGCAAAGGCAATGGCAATGGCAATACCACGGCGTTTTTTTAGCAAACTTCATTAATATTATCGCTAATAGTGATAGCACTGCAAAAACTATCCATGGCGCTAACGCTAAAAACAGGTTGTACGTAAGAAATTTTCCATAAAACACTCAATTAAATTATTTAAAAGGCTTAATCAGAAGATGATCAAACAGATATCTATTAAAATAATTGGCTAACCGTTGAGGTTTTCGCTTTCAAGTTGATAAAGCGTTTTTATGAATTGTAGATGAATAGTCACAGCAGACTTTTGAATAGTTTGTTGTTGAATTTTATACTTTTGCCTACTGATCAGTGCATCGGCCAGTATGAGGGAGTCATGATGTAAATCAAAAGCGTCATGAAAAAGTCCGAATATAAATAAGTTCCACTAAGATTTAAAGGATTTAATGCTTCATATAGCTGAACTTCGGTAGCTTGTTGTAATATAAGTAAAGGGTCTTCAGCACAATACTCTATGTATTCTACTTGTTGAGTATCGTTGCTAATCACAAAGGACAACGGTACTGAGATAACGGTATTAACGGATAATATAGAGCTGATCAGCAGAAAAAAATTCAAAATGATATTTTGCAATCGATACTCCTAATAGTCCGTTAATAACTTATATATTGGGTTTACTTTATTGAATTACAATAATATTTAATTTTTTGTAATATTTAATACTAACCCACTAAAAATTTCAGGTAGTATATGAAAAGACTTATACACCTAATATTTATAACTTATGAACTATTTAAAATTAATACTAATCTCATTTACGTTTCTACTTACGGCATGTGGAGATGATGAAAATGGAGACATTAAAATGTCTGAAAGCCCAGAAGTAGTTGCTGTTGCTTTTTTTGATGCCCTTTACAACGAAAAAAATGTTAAAAAAGCAGCTAAAGTTTGTAGTCCACAGTTATCTCGAATCATCTTGCATTACAAATCACCAAGAGCGGTTGCTAGACATTTATTTAATATGTCCTACGATAGTGTTGTTGCTTCGCCTGATGACAGCGGTGTAAAGGTACGAGAACAATTTAAAGATGCAGCAATAATTACTGTTTATTTTGATGGTATTTATGATGATAATCGAATGAAAGACGTTAAGCGTTTATCACTCATTCAGATAGATGGCGATTGGGTTATTGATAAAATATTAAAAGATCCTTTCTAACGTAAATATTTTATGTAGCATCCAGCTTTTGACCTATCCAATATTAGAATAGGTCAAAAGAAAAAATTACAAACCTATCACTTTACCTTCTCTTCGCGGATCTGCCCCACCCGTTAAGCCTTTGTCTGTAACTTCAATCACATGAATACCACTATTTAAATCTCTTATAATGACTTTATGTCCTTTTGCCTCTAACGCTGGTTTTAATAAAACAATATTAGTCCCTTTTTCTAGCGTAGTAACATTATTACGGTTAGTGACTTTAGGTAAGTTTATGGCCAACTGTGGATCTAACTGCCAATCAAGTACACCAATAATAGTTTGAGCAACATAATTAATGATTCTACTACCGCCAGGAGAGCCAACAACAAGCTTTAGCGAGTTATCCGTGTTAAATACCATCGTGGGAGCCATTGAGCTTCTCGGTCGTTTTAAAGGTTCAAGGCGGTTAGCTACCCATTGGCCGTTAACTTTTGGTGCTAATGAAAAATCGGTTAATTGATTATTTAAAATAAAGCCTTCTACCATGACGGCAGAGCCAAAAGCCATTTCAATACTGGTGGTCATTGATATTGCATTACCATTTTTATCAACAATAGAGATATGACTCGTTGATGGTAATTCTAAAGCAAGATCATCTGCTTGAGCTAAAGCACCTTGAGGATAACCCGGTTCAGCTTTCCCCATATCTTTTTCGGTATTGATTAATGATGAACGTTTTGCTAAATACGAAGGAGAAATGAGCCCATCAACGGGTACATTGACAAAATCATCATCGGCAATGTACCTATTGCGATCAGCAAACGCTAAACGTGAACTTTGTGTAAATAAATGCACTGTTTGCAAACTAGTCACACCTTTTTCAGCTAAGTTGTAAGGTTCAAGTTGGCCAAGAAGTTGAATTACAGCTACACCGCCAGAACTTGGAGGAGCCATACCACACACATTATAATCTCTATAAGCACCACAAACTGCAGGTCGCTGCTTCGGTTTATAGTGAGCCAAATCTTGCAAAGTAAGTTTGCCTGGTGCTATGCTCGCATTCTGCACCGCATCAACAATTTTTTTTGCGATCCAACCATGGTAAAAAGGCTTTAACCCTTCTTTGGCTAAACTACGATAAACCCCTGCAAGCTTTTTATTTTTTAAACGGTCACCTGCTTTTATGGCAATATTATTAGGGAAAAAGTATTGCTTAATTTCAGGCAGCTGACTAATACCTGGGTTAAATTGCATATCAACAAGTTTTTCTAGTCGCGGAGAAACGATAAAACCTTCCTCGGCAAGTGATATTGCATCAACAAACAATTCAGACCAAGCGAGCTTCCCATATTGTTCATGGGCTGTTTTAAGTGCTGACAAAACGCCTGGAACGCCAACCGAACGGCCACCTACAACTGCTTTTATCCAAGAGATAGGTTTGCCATTTTCATCAAGGAATAATTCGGACGTTGCCGCCTTAGGCGCGGTTTCTCTACCATCAAAAGTCGTTAGAAATTTTTTACTTTTGTCCCAATGCAATATAAATGCACCTCCCCCAATACCAGATGATTGATGTTCAACTAAAGTCAGTACAAGTTGTACGGCAATGGCAGCATCAATCGCACTGCCACCTTTTTGTAAAATATTAAAGCCGGCTTGGCTCGCATAAGGATTAGCGGCTGCGATCATAAACTCTTTAGCCGTTACGGCTTGTTTTTGAATAACGCCTGTAGCTGCTTCGGGTTCACGGTCTTCTTGTTTATTTATGATCTCTGCATGACTAGAAAATGTAAGTACAAGCGATAGCGTTATTATGCTTATACGCTGAGAGAGTTGAAATCGAGACATGGTTTTCCTTAATAACATGTGAATTAGTTTGAGTTAAACGATAACTGAAAATGGTTAAATGCGACAAAAGACGCTAATAATGGTTGATATCTATTTGATCCTTCTTGCTGATATTCTAAGACACACAATGCATAACAACAGGCTTCTAAAGATGATAACGCATTTTTTTTTGTCGTTTTTCTAATTTGATATTGACCCACAATATCATTGGCTAAAGTAACGTGTGGGAGTTGTTGCAGCCAAAGATTACTCATAAACATTTTGTACACTTTTTTCCAAGTACCGTCTAAAATAAATAGGCACTTAGGTGGAATAACATCACTATTGCTTGGTGATAATACTATTGCATCATCACAAGGGTACAACACAGCACATTGCTGATCGTATTGTTTAAGTAATAATTGTACTTCGACATTATCTGTAAAATATTCACCTACAATCACTTGGCTACTTTTTAATGACTGATGTAATAAAGTGACACTGCCCTTGCTTTGTTTTACTTCTAATGGGTGTTGCAAAATCACGACATGAATATCATTATCAACGTCAGTGACTAGATGACAGATGCATGATTTTTTGGGGCGTTCACATTTTAAGCAATATGCTCGGGTCATCAATTTATACTTAGCAATATAATTATGGGATAAATAGTTTACGCTGTTCGTTATTAAACGTTAAGAATATTTTCAATATAAAAAAAAACTAAAATGCAGTAAAGTACCTTTTAATTCTTTGTTTACAAGCCCATTTTCATGAAATTTTCTTTTTCTTCATTACCCACAACGCCTCAGCAAGCATCTGTGCCTTTGGCTATATTATTTATTTCACTCGTTTCACTTTTATTTGACAACAGTTTGAGTGAATTCTTGGTTTATCAACGAAGTTTAGTGATAGAGGGTGAAATTTGGCGTGCCTTTAGCGGGCATTTTTTTCATACCAATGGTTTTCACTTCCTTTTAAATGCCGCTGCTGTTGTTATGTTATGGGCATTACATGGCCATTTTTATACTATAAAAAGTTATCTCTTTGTATTCATCGTTAGCGCTGTAGTCTGTTCTATAGGTATACATTGGTTCTCGCCAGACATTGATCAATATGTGGGTTTATCAGGTGTATTGCATGGGATTTTTATTTGGGGCGCGGTTGAAGACATTAAAGCAAAAGAACGAACAGGATATTTATTACTACTGGGCGTGATATTAAAAATAGCACACGAGCAGTACTATGGTGCAAGCGAAGACGTAGCGGATTTAATAGGTGCACATGTAGCAATAAATGCTCATTTATGGGGCGCTATTGGAGGTGTAATAGCGGTGATTATTTTAATAATAATAAAATCATCTACCCAAAAAGGTTCTTTTGATCAAAAATAAAAAAGCACCATTCTATATTACGTAAGAGTGGTGCCTTTTTTATTACTAAATAAATTTACAGGGTATTTTCAAACAACTTGAAAATACGGCGATATTCATTTAACCAAGAACTTGGTTGTACAAAGCCATGTGGCTCTACTGGATAAATAGCCGTTTCAAAGTCCTGCTTCTCTAATTCAATTAAGCGTTGCACTAAGCGCACGGTATCTTGGAAAAACACATTATCGTCAACCATAGGTGCATTAATCAATAATGGTTTTTCTAGGCCTTCCGCAAAATAAATCGGTGAACTTCTCTCATAGGCAATGGCATCATCTCCCGGAGTGTTCAGAATGTTAGCAGTATATCCATGATTATAATAAGCCCAGTCAGACACTAAACGCAGTGCAGAGCCAGACTGGAATAAATCAGGCTGAGTAAACATAGACATTAGCGTTAAGAACCCGCCATACGAACCGCCGTAAGTACCAATACGTTTACGATCAACATTGGCATTTTCAACTAACCAGTTAACGCCATCACGCATATCTTGTACTTCAGGCTTACCCATATGACGATAGATGGCTGTACGCCAGTCACGTCCGTAACCTGCAGAAGCTCGGTAGTCCATGTCTATAACAACATATCCTTGCTGAACAAGCAGACTGTGGAACATGTATTCTCGAAAATATCCTGACCAACCCAAGTGTGAATTTTGTAAATACCCGGCACCGTGATTAAACATTACCGCACGATTTTTATCACTGGTTTTATCAAAATTTTCGGGTAAATAAACGCGAGAATAAACAGGCTCTTCTTGATATGAAGAAGGTACCGCAACCACACTTGGTGCAGTCCATGGCATACTTAAAAATTTTTCAGAAACGGTATGTGTTAAACGTATAGCTGTCGCTTCATCATTAAGTGTTTGTACGTAGAGCTCTGGAGGCATAGCAACCGTTGAATGTTCAATTAAAAGCGTTGAATCATCAGGGCTCAATGAATAGTCATTCATGCCGCCTAAATCAGTTAGAGCACTAAACTCACCTGATTTAATATCTATTTGATAAATTTCATAAATACCGGGGTGCTTTTTATTTGCTTTAAATACAAAACGTGATTTGTCTTGCGTTAAGCTCACATCACTAATTTCAAACTGACCACGTGTTAATTGTTTCGCTTTACCCTTTAAGCTTTTACTGTAGAGGTGCGAGTATCCTGTCTCTTCTGAAAGATAATAAAGCGTATGGTCACCCTTTAACCAACCAAACTCATTAAAGCTCCAGTTTATCCATGCATCATCATGTAAACGATGTTGTGACTCTAGCTTGTTCTCCATCAAATTAACAGTGGTTAACCAACGGTCTTTGTTGTCCCAAGCTTCTAATAAAACAGCGACTTGTTTACCGTTTTCATGCCATTTAATCGGAGAGTTTGCTTGCATAACATGAATATTACGTTCAGATTTTGTTGACGCATAAACCTTACCTTCACGTTTATAATTTTCAGCTTTTACCCTGGCTAAAACATCCTCATCAGAACCCGGTAAAACATCATATGATAATGAAAATTTTTGCCCTGACGTTAGGTCAAGTAATAAAAGTTCATCATTATATTGATGATTATCAGCAACACGATGACGAACATTTTTCGATTTTACATGACCATCATCAGTAATATAATTAGGCATGATATCGCTATCAGCCCGAGTAGATTTACTGCTGCTAATACTGACAATAAGTTTGTCGCCATTAGGCGATAAACTTGCGTGATTAATGCGTTTACCCGCACCTAAATAAAAATCACTTTTGGTCAGTGTTGAATTTTGTGCTTTAAGCTTTTCTTTTTGATCTTTTTTTAATTTGCTATTTCTTTTTTGCAAAGCAACATAGGCAATTAAATCATTCTGCTCACTGGCAATATAACTCTCATCACTTTTCGCATCTTTTGGATCTGCTATTAACTGCAAATTTGCTAATTCGATAATTTTATTGTTAGATAAATCATGTTCAAAAATTTTATTATCTACACGGTATGCAACATTTTCATTATTTAAAAACATCGCTGAATGTTCATAGGCAGAGGTATAGGTAAGTTGTTGAACATTAAAATCAGCGAGATTTTTTACAAAAACGTTACCTTCGAAAGTATAAATCTCGTGCGTATTAGCCTTATTTCGTTGTGCATAGTTGTCGCTAAAAACATGCATTTCAGCTAGTTTAACTTTCTCAGCATCTTTACTTGAAGTGACTTGACGGTATAAATCTTTTAACGGGCTACCTGCACGCTTTTGTTGGTAGAAAATACTTTGATTATCATCTCCCCAATACCAACGTTGCGGTGAACGTCCCATCCAATCAGGGTCAGACATAATTTGCTCTAAACTGATCTGAATATCACCAATCGATAATAATGACTCTACTGGCGTAATTTTTTTAGCTGCTACAAACTTTACTTTTTTGGAGACTGAAACATATTTACTCTTCGTATAATTGTCATTTGATACTGTTTCAGCTGATTGGTCAGCTGTCGTCGTTACACAAGCAACTAGAGACAAACTTATTGCAGCCGTTAATATTTTTATTTTCATAGGTAAGAGACTTATTTTAATGGTGAATTTTGATAGTAGAGATCAGTTAACTAGTTATACTCAACCCACTAATTTTATACAATCAAATAGTAAATTTAACTTGTTGCAATGTGTAATCTTATGCGACCAGCTGCCATAAATTTGCGTCATAATCAGGATATACTTCGTAATAATGCCACTTAGACGATTAAGCCTACAC
>JASDWX010000001.1:25883-35826 GCA_041890515.1 Alteromonadaceae bacterium | reverse complement strand
AACCCTATATGGGTACTAATGATAGGCAGTTACACAGATTTTGTTACAGGGTCGAACTTAGCTGAAAAAACACCACAGATGGATGAAAAAAAAATTTTACAATCGTTAAGTTAATAATCAAAAATCAGTTTATTCCAGCTTTTCTAAATGAACAGGTCACCTCCCAGTAACCTGACTTTAAAAATTAGAAAAACTGTTATTCCACTTGGCCTATTTCCAATCACTACACCTAGAACCATTTTCTATCAGTACACCAACATTAGGTTACAGCGAAAGATCTTCCGGCGGTAAAATATAACCTTGATAACCATCAGCCCTAAGTGATGTAAAGTGTTCTAGTTGTGCTTGGTCTTCAATACCAGTGATGATCACCTCTATGTTTAATCCTTTAGCAACATTTATTAACGCTCGGCACAATTCATTGCTTTGGTTTGTTTTTTCATAGAATGCAAACGACTGATCCAACTTAATGTAATTCGGTTTGATTTTTTGCAAATAATCAAGTGAACCTATTTGTCGACCACACTGGTCAATACCTACTTTTGCTCCAGCTGACTTTATCGTTTGTGCTATATTATTGCTCTGTTCGAACGAATGGATGAGCGTTGATTCCGGTATTTCAAAAAGAATGTTACCAACATGGGCCGATTTTTCAAGGAATTTCCCCAACCATAACGCAAAATCAGGATCAACTAGGCTATCGTGAGTTAAGTTAATAGCAATAGGCTCTTTTAAGAGTTCCAGAATATTTTGTTGTTTAATTGTTTCCAATAAACATTTATCAAGCTGACTACCTAATGATAACAACTCAATAAAGGGCATAAATTCAGAGGCTTTAATTATTTGCTCATCAATACTTAAACGGCAATATATTTCACGTTGAATTATTTCATTTGTTGTCATGCTGGTGATCGGTTGCCATTGAAATACGAAGTGATTGTTATTTATCGAGTCTTCAAGTTTGCTACGCCATTGCTCTCGGCTGTATTTTTGGACTTGTTTTGCATCAATCCAGTGGCTTACTTTTTGTTCTCTCAATGCTTGTTGTAAAGCATTATCTGATTGTGACATTAAATCGGCAGGTTTCATCCCATCAAGGCGCTGACTAACCCCTAAGGCAAATTGACTATTTGGCAAACAACCCGCTTTGGTAATTTCTTGGTTAATGATCCTGATAAGTGTTTGTAGATATGTTTCTATTTGATGGTGTTCAGCTTTGGTAATTAGAAATGCAAATTCAATATTAGAAATGCGCGCAATAACGCACTCCACTATTTCAGGTAATTCGGCCTTCATTCGATTAGATAATACTTTTATTATTTCATCTCGTCCTTGATAACCGTATTTACTGTGTATTTCTTCTAACCAATCAAACTTTGCAAGTATTAACCCACCGTATCCTGGTTCATTTAACCAGCTGTTAATCTGTGCTGACAGACATTGACGATTAGGCAAGTGAGAAACTTGGTCGATTAATTTGTCTTCCTTAAGTTCACTTAGTTCTTGGTCTAGTGTCGAAAAAACTTGTTTTAGTTGCCCTGACATTGAATTTATCGCAATAACAACATCTTTTAACTCTGTGGTTTTTGGTAGTTCAATATCGTGCCCAAAGTTTCGTTGCGCTATTTCTCGCGCTTGTATGGCCACACCATTAAGGGGTTTTAATATACGGTTCAATCTGAGACTAAGTGCAAAAATAGAAAGAATAAACAACAAGGATATAATCATAATTGTGTCATTCATTATTCGCCATAATTGCTGGTAGCCCAGTGCCGGATGTCCTTCAATTTCAAGTGTCGCTAGCTGCATCCATCCAGAGGTAATTACGCTTTTTTTTGTTTGAATTTCGAATAACTCTAAGTCAACCAACCATTGAGGCACCCCTTCTATAACGATTGGGTTTTCCCATATTTGTTTTTTATTGTTCGCTAACCAAGTTAATGTGACTTTTCGATAAAAGCCCCCTTCAAATATTACGTTCACCAATGTTTCAGCAGAAACGATATCTCCTGTTTCTACATGAGGCTGTAACATTAAGCCTAATGATGTCATGGTATTATTAAGATCCGACTCCATCTGTCGGCTCATAAAGTCTCGTGCTTGGTTAAACTGAAAGTAAACCAAACTGATCATCACTAAGAGAAATAGTCCAAATAATAATGAGTTTATTTGTCTAAATAAGGTCATTGCTTTAAAACTCCAACTTTAGTTTAGGTTGTTTAAGTGTTGCTGTATTGATACGCTGACGAAGGTCGCGCCATGACTTCAAACGTGAAGATTTTCCACTAAGTACACCACGTCCTTTTTCTTTATTTAACCAAAGTTGACTACCATTAAAACTATATATTGGTGTGAGATCGTTACGTTTAGTAGCCGGTTTTATCAAACCATCAATGTTATCTAAAATGAGTGGGATAGATCCTGGTGTATCGTAATAGGCAAGTACCATATGATATTGATTAAGGTTTACCGCTTTTACCATAGTGATCCTCATTTTATCATCAGGTATGCCTAACTCTAATAAAGTATAATATTTGGCAATTGAATAATCTTCACAATCACCACCATTAACACCAATAAATTCAACGGGTGTCGCCCAATAATTATTAACTCCCCAGAGTTTACTGTCATCAATGAAACGGAACATATTAAAAAAGCGATTTACTTTTTTTAATATTTCTTTTTCCGTTACACCAGGCTCTTGCTTCATTAGTTTAAACCAAGCTTTCCCACGTTTACCCGCTCTTGGTCCATAGTTCTCTTCCAGTGAATTCACTATTTTTGACTCATCAAGCTGCGACGTCTGCGATGCATAGAGTGTTGAGAGCATAAAAATACTCAGGAATAATATTTGAATTGGCCTTGATAACATCCATGTTAAAAAATAGCTCGCTCTCATATCACCCCTTGCACATTACAGTGTTTGATCAACTGTATAAATAGTCCACATCATATCATCAACATGTTTGGTATGAGTTAGTTCTGCCATAATACGGCGGTTAATAGCATGAGCTTCAGGTGTATCGCCCTCTTCCTCTAACCTTTCAAAACCATAACCAACCGAGGAAACCCTGACCTTAGGTAAATTAAAATCATTTACTAGAACAAAAGCAACAGCATTGGCTCTGTTTTCAGACAATGCTTGATTAAGATTGCCATTACCTACTAGACTGGTGTGTCCTTCAATGACCACGTTGAGTTCTTGGTGCTTCTCTAAAAACTCTGCTAGTTCTTTAATTTGCCCATATGCCAAACTGGGAATAACATATGAGTTGTTAGCGAACTTAATATCAATATTAAGCGGTTCAATGCTTGGCGTTTGTCTACCACAACCATAGTTATCGATTGTCGCACCTAGTACTGTACCCGCACATTTTTCTCGCGCTTCAACAACGCCATCACGATCATAGTCGTCCAAATTTTTTAGTTGCTCGACTGAGCTTTCCATGACCACAACCCTAGTCTCAGCACAACCTACAATAAATAATGCAGTACAAAGAACAATAGCTAGTTTTGTTGTTTTGCCATTTTGAATTATATTATTATTCATCATTAGCTCCTTGCTCATAATTATGCTCACCTTGCCATGCTGTTGATTGTGTAACACGCAACGAATTAAGTAATTGCCCCATAGCATTAAGTAAACGATACCTTGCGCTTAATTCACTAAATTGAGCTTCTAAATAGTCTTGTCGTGCCTGAAAAAGTTCATTTTCGGTATCAAGTAAATCAAGTAAATTTCTTTGTCCAAGGCTAAATTGTTCTTTATAAGCTAGTTGCGTTTCTTTAGAAGTAATAATATGTTGTTTAATGTACTGTTTTTGTAAACCCAACATTTCATAAGCATTCCATGCAAGCCCGTAGCTCTCGGTCACTTGACGGTGTGCATTATAATTTATTTCTTTTGCTTCAGTTACCTTGTAAGCAGCACTACGTTCTTGCGCAACATCTTTGCCTCCAGAGAACAAATTGTACTTTAAACGTAACATTGCCGATACTTCGTTACGATGCCCACCAACGTTTGAACCAAAACGGTTTAAACCATTTTCTCCTGCAACGTCGTTATCAGAACTAGCACTTAATTCAAAAGTCAGTGTAGGATAATATGCTGCATTAATTCCTACTTTAAAAGAACGCGCGGCATTAATATCTTGTTGTGCTGACTTGATAACCGAGTGGTTTTCTACTGCGAAATTTAAACCCTTATCATGGTTTTTAGGTAACATATCAGCGTCTGGTACTGGCATTACCAAGTTTTTTGGGGGAGTATTGGTTAAACGTACAAATTGTGCTCTAGCATCTAGGTAATTATTACGTGCAGCAATCATGTTCGATTGTGCCCTAGCTAATCGTCCTGTTACTTGAGACAAATCTGCTACACTGCCTAACCCTGATTCCGTACGTTCTTTAATTTGTTCGTATATGTCTTGATGAGAGGCGATATTTTTTTCTGCTAACGCAATCATTTGTTCTGTTTTCAAATAATTCAAGTAGGCTTGGCTTACTTTCAACGCAAGGTTTTCTGCTGTCGAGACCAGTGTCCACTTTTCGGCACTCGCTTCATACATAGTACGGTCAATTTCGTTGCCAGTAAACATGCCGTCAAAAATAACCTGTCTAAGGCTAATGCCAAATTCACCTCGGTCATATTCAGTTTCTCCATCGCTAAAACCCAGTGAGCTTCTACGATTCCCTGGATTATCCGTATGTTCATATCCATAGCCAGCTGTTAAATCTATCGTAGGAAAATAACCTGCTGATGCTCGATTAACATCTTCTTCTTTTGACTTAAATCGAGCAAATGATTGCCGAATATCTGGATGAGAATCTAATGCGTATGCAACAGCTTCTTCTAAACTCTGCGCGTTTATTTGTGTTGACAATAGTACTGACAAGTTTAGTAATCCAATAGCTCCTATTCGAGAAATTTTATACTTAGTTAATTTCATGAGTCATTCCATTTTTGTTATTAATTATTTTTTTTATAAGCACTATCGTTCTCGTAATGCCGCTTCATTAGCACGTAATATTGGGTTTAATATATAGTCCAATATCGTACGTTTTCCTGTAATAACATCTACCTCAGCCATCATACCGGGAATAATGGGCATTTCTTCGTTATTATTATTTTTAATATTTGAGGCATCCGTTCTCACTCTAATGAGGTAAAAGCTATTGCCTTCTTCGTCTTGCGTTGTATCGGCGCTAATATGTTCTACTTTCCCTGTTAACCCTCCATATCTTGTAAAATCATAGGCTGTTATTTTAACAACAGCGGGTAGCCCAGGATATATAAATCCGATATCTCGAGGTTTTATTTTTGCTTCAACCATTAACTTATCTTCTGTTGGCACAATTTCTGCGATTGTTTCACCTGATTTCACTACACCACCTAGCGTGTTTATATGAATGGTTTTTATGGTGCCAACTACGGGTGATGTGATGAGTGCTTTCGTTACTTTATCCTGAGCACCCACTTGCGATTCATTAATTTTGGACAAATTATTTTGTAATTCATTGAGCTTGGAACGCGCTTCTGTTCTATGAATCAAGACTGTTTCACGACGATTTAATATAGATTCTTGTAATGCTGATTTTAATTTTGGAGATAATAAGCGAATCGCACTTAATTCACCTTTAAGTTCGTTTACACTTCGTTCTAATTTGTATAGCTCAATCTTAGATACGATATTTTTTTCTGCAAGAGGCCGCGTTAACGTTAGTTCCTTGGTTGCTAAACGAAAGCTGATCTTCATGGTCTCTATTTTAGACTCCACTTCAGCCACTTCTTGCTCTCGTTGTTGTATTTGCTGACTCTGAATAGCTAATTGATTATTTAAATTATCTAATCGGCCTGAATATTCTTCTTGTTGTCTTTTTACCATTAATTCAGCATTCGTATTTAGATCTTCTGGAAAGTTTGGTTCCTGCTTATTTATTTTAATTTGTAGTCGCCAGTCATCACTATTACCAATTAGAATACTCGATAACTCTGATCTTAACCGGATAATGTTTGATCTTAAACTGTCTACTTCTTGTTTTTGTTCGGCAAAATCAGACCGAAATCGTGTATCGTCAATTCTTGCTATGGGTTGTCCTTTGATCACCCGCATACCTTCTTGCACAAAAAGTTCTTGTAATACACCGCCATCTAAACTTTGAATAATTTGCACCTGAGATGACGGTATTATTTTACCTGAGCCTGAGGTCACTTGTTCCAATGAAGAAAAGCTTGACCAAACAATAAAACTAAAGAGCAAAGCGGCCATTGACCATATTGTTAAGCGATGTAAACTTGGCACCTCTGTGAGCATAGCGCCGTATACATCATCAGCCATTTCTAAATCTTGTTGGCTTACTTTCACAGTGAAGTCTCCTGATTTAACTTACCACCTGCGAGTTGCTTTAATACGACATCTTTAGGACCATCAATTACCATTTTCCCATTTTCCAAGACGATAATACGATCAACTAAATGCAATAATTCCATTTTATGTGTGATCAGTAGTAACGTTCGTTCTTTGGCCGTTGATGAAATAGATTTAATAAACTGCTTTTCAGCTCGCGCATCAAGACTTGCTGTTGGTTCATCTAACAACAAAATTTGTGGACTATTTAAGATAGCTCTGGCTAATGCAATTGATTGACGTTGGCCGCGGGATAATGCATTACCGCTTTCACCAACTTGTTGGTCAAGCCCTTGATTTTCATGGTCTGTAAAGCTACTAACACCTGAAAGCTGAACAGCTCTAATTAATTGATATTCCGTAACTTGTCGCGTACCAAATAAAATATTATCACGAATTGTGCCATGAAAAAGCGTGATATCTTGTGGTAGATAACCAAAATTGCTACGTAAATCACTAGGGTGTATTTGCTGATGGTTTAACCCATCAAAACGTATACTCCCTGTCGTTGTTTGATAAAGTCCCAGTAATAATTTTGCTAACGTAGTTTTACCTGAGCCGTTTCGACCCACTATGGCGATTTTTTCACCTTGCTTTATGTTCACTGACATTTTTTGCAAGCTCTCGGTATCAGCATCTGGGTACTTAAAACTGACATTTTCAGCGCTGATGTTACCTGACAATTTAGTGCGGCTAGGCAAGTGGGCTTTATCTTCAAATTCGCCTTTTTGTGCCATTAAATCATCAAGCTGTCTTAATGCGCTGATGGTTTGGTTAGAGCGTGTCATTAAACCTGCTAGTTTCGCAATGGGTGATATGGCTCTGCCCGTTAACATAACTGAAGCAATAATCCCTCCCATCGAAATAAGGTTATCTGAAACACGATATACCCCTAAAACTACAACGCCAACAACAGATATTTGCACAATAAAACTGGCAAAATTAACGACAGAATTAGTAATGATTTTCGACTTTAGCAACCAGTTTGACGTATGTCCGATCATTTGTTGCCAGGCATTTTGTACGATTCCTTCAGCACCATTAGCTTTAATAGACTCAAGTGAACTAAGACACTCAATCAAATGACCATGGCGTAAACCTGAAAACTTATTACTCTCTTCAATGGCTGCACGAAGTTTAGGTTGTTTATAAAGGGTATAACCTATGATGAGAACAGAAGATACCAGTGGGAATAATACCAAATCACCTGCAACCAGCCAAATACAAAACATAAACAAAAAGGAAAACGGTAGGTCTACTAAGGCTGTTATTGTTGCCGATGAAAAAAATTCCCTTACATTATCAAATTCACTTATTTGTTTTGCCATTCCGCCGACACTGGGAGCTCTTTTTTCTAGCGGAATACCAATGACTTTTGCAAAAAGTTTAGACGATACCTCAATGTCTATTTTTTTCCCGGCCACATCAATCAAATAACCGCGTAATTGTTTTAATATGAAGTCAAATATATAAGCAATACCCGCACCAATCGCTAAAACCCATAAAGATTCAAAAGCGAGATTGGGTACTACTTTGTCATAGATATTCATCACAAACAGGGGAGATACTAAAGCAAAAATATTGACCATGACCGACGCAATAATAACATCACGGTAAATGGGTGCAGCGCCACGAAGGTGCTTCCATAGCCAATGCTCTTTAGAATCACTTATATGAACATCAAAATTCCTGTCGCCTCGATATTGCTGCTTAATAAGGAATAAATAACCAACAAAATTTGATTCTAGTTCTTCAATGGTAAGACGTTCTTCTCCCCCTGTTTCAGGGAAAGTAACAATGGCTTTATTTTCGTCAAGATTAAGCTCTTGTAAAACACAGGCATTTTTATCCTTAAGCATTAAAATACAAGGTAATAACATTGCCGGTAATTCGTTTAAACCTTTACGTACTAATTTAGCACTGAGTCCCGCTCTTGACGCCGCTTGTGGAAAGAGTTCAGGAGTCATGGTATTGGTGGTTACAGGTAGGCCTGCAATAAGAGCTTCCGGTGAACATGGATTGCCAAAATGCTCAGTAAGCAGTACTAAGCTGTCTAACAAAGGGTCCGAACTTAACCTCTGAGAAGCATTTATTGTCCATTGAGTGGAAGGTTGTACAGAGGGTTGCACTGAGTTTAAATTCCTTAAAAACGCATAATTAGTAACACAGTATATGAAATACTACTATGTTACTAATCTAATGTACTCGAATATTGCTACGGTAGCGTAATACGCTTAGTTATACCAGTTCACTCGAGTCCATTTCAACAAGTGCTGCAGTAACTGGCGCGGTTTCATCACTAACAATGGTGCCTCCATTAGCTAATAGACCATTGGTAATATTTTGATATTCTTCACCATCAACGTCACCTAAAACTATCTCTTTTTCCATAAGGGTAGCATTGGCTGTTTCTGACAGTTCAGGCGTTGCCGCTTCGTCTCCATTAAAGGCTAAATAGTTTTCTAGACTATCTGCATGCTCTTCACTAACTAAATCACTCAAATCTAGTACACTTTTATCGTTAAAGAGTGGTAATTCTGCACTTACACCTGAATTTTCATGCGCTTGCTGAATAAAAGTATCTATTGTTGTTCCAACTTTACTAAAAAAGACATCGCCATTGTCGTCGGTAACCGTAAAAGGATTTGGAGCAGATGCCGGCTCACGAACATCAAAATTAATGGTTAACGTATTAGAGGCTGTTTCAGGGGAATTCACATCACTGTCTTGGATTGTATATTCGAAGACATTAGTAAAATCAGTTTCAGGTATTGCCATACCTGCTTCAACTGTATAAGTATACAAACCTGTAGTAGCTATTAATAAAGTGCCATACACAGTTTCTATTTTTAAGCTACCATTGACGTCAAAAAAATATTCGATTTTATCTCCTTTATGATCGATATAGGATACTGAAATAAGGGTAAATTGACCGTCTTCTGAAGAATCAGGTGCATCCCCTGAAGAACTTCCAG
Organism: Alteromonadaceae bacterium; assembly: GCA_041890515.1. GTDB lineage: Bacteria > Pseudomonadota > Gammaproteobacteria > Enterobacterales > Alteromonadaceae > Colwellia_A. Next base: position 26,444 of record JASDWX010000001.1, on the reverse strand, counting down.
CTTCAAATAATACACCGCCTCCCACTACATATTTTTCAGTCGTTTCAGCTTCCCTTTCATAGGATAAATTAACATAGTTATTATCAGCATTTGCTATAGGCGCTGAGTCAATTACTTTTATGGTAACTTGCCCTGTATCCATTGAGTTTTCAGTTGCTCCATCACTCAAGGTGTAAACAAATTTAGGATTAGTATCTACAGTATCTGCCTCGTAAGCGAACCCTCCAGTCTTAGTATATGTGAAGTCGCCTTGAGCATTAATTCTTAAAGTACCGCCCTCCACATTAACTGTCGCATAATTACTGTCTGCAGAGATAAAGTTTAAAACCAAGCCATTAATGTGAGTAATAGATAACGTATTACCATCTTCACCATGGGTATCAATAACTCCGTCACCATCATCATGTGTAATTACATTACCGCTCACCGCTCCGTTTTCATTGACACTAAATGTATCATCAGCTGCTATAGGGGGAATATTAATTGGTGCAGTAACTGTTATTAACAATGTTGAGGTTACCGTATCACCTTCGCCATCTCGGACCGTGTACGTTACAGCAG
>JASDWX010000001.1:0-25783 GCA_041890515.1 Alteromonadaceae bacterium | reverse complement strand
CTTCTAACGTCGTTGCTTCTTCATTACCATCGGTTAAATCCGGCGTGGGGGTAATATTAATGCTTAATGTTGAGGTTACCGTATCACCTTCGCCATCTCGGACCGTGTACGTTACAGCAGGTACTGCATCGTTATAGTTATCCGCTGGCACAAAGATGTAACTACCATCATCATTTAACGTGAACTGACCTTCAGCTAATTCAACGGTGGAATTCACAACGTAGGTAGTGCCGCCTATCGTAAAACTTGTAACCGAAAGTGGATTATCAGGGCTTGAGGCGTTATCTAAAACATTGCCTGATAACAGAGTGTCTTCTAACGTCGTTGCTTCTTCATTACCATCGGTTAAATCCGGCGTGGGGGTAATTGTTATTAATAATATGTCCGTTGCATTAGTATTTGTGGTGTAGGTAATGATTGGGAGGTTGCCATTCCAATTAGCTAACGGGGTAAAACTGTAACTTCCGTCTGTATTGATGATTAAGTTACCTCCCTCTACTGAGGCCGTTTGACCATTCAGATAAACAGTAGCATCGCCTAATACAGTATAAGACTGAACAGTTAACACATCATCAACATCACTGTCATTATCTAGTACGTTACCTTGCAGAGTTTGGTCCTCTTCACCTATATTTTGGTCGCTTTCAGTAATAGTCGGCTGCGATGTGTCAGCTGAAGTTTCAGGTTCATCAGTTGCTAATATATTATTTTCTGGTTCAGTCGTATCAAAGCCTGCTTGAGCGAGCGTTTCGTCAGCGGTTCTCTCTAAGCTTACAAAGTCCGTTCCTTCATTACCAGTCGGACCTCCTCCAGCGGCAGTATCGGGAAGTTCAACATCATTACCAGATTCAATAAGTGCTTGGATCGCCGCTATATCATCAAGTACGCCATCAGTTGTATCAGTACTTACCGTTGCACTCTCGTTATTACTTGCTATGTTTTCTACATTAAGCTCTTCGCCAGCAATGCCGGTGTTACTAGTAACACGCTGTTGACTATCATCATCAAAAGCTAGAGTGATTTCGCTGTCTTTTCCAAAAGAGATTTCAGTGCCTGCTTCAAGTTTGTCACTAACATTGAGTAGTGTATTTTCATCTGAACCTGTTTGAACCATCCCTTTGATATCGATGACTTTAGCATTATTTGGCACTATGAAGTTTTCCATGGACTACATTCCTCTTAATTTATTTTGTTACCAACTATAGACCATACAACCGCATATAAAAACGGATACATAACTAAAAGCATACTCTTAATTTACTTAATAAACGGTAACTTACGTAGTAATGATAATTATCATTAATTTTATTGGTTGATAAATTTACAGGCTAAAGACTATATCAGTATATCGCCGACTTCCCTAATACATCCTACTTACTGGCTATTCAGCCCATTCACCGTTAATAGAAAATAACGATAGGTTAGAATATAATGTCTTCTTTAAAATAATAAAATAGCGTTTAAACAATTTTAAACTACATCTCATTATTCATACTTATGCTGTTCGCATCGAAACTACTTTTGATAAGTTTGTATTCATATTATAAAAATGGCGATATTTATCATATCGCCATTTAAAAATCAGTCATCATATGACGTAAAATCACTGCTTTTTTAAACGACGTGCACCTAAGCCAAATAAAGCCAATGAAAAAATTGCGAGTGTTGATGGTTCTGGTACTGTAACCGCTTTAAATACGTAAGTTATTCTAGTTTCATTGCTGCGGATTTCATCCCGTATATAAGCTGACTTATCTCCTATAGAATACTCATTATTATCATCGGGATCGGCATCGATACCTTCATCATCTAATGTCATAAAACTATTATATTCCATATACCACGCATCATGATTCACAATCCTAGCACCAGCAACTACTGCAGTTTTAGAAAGATCAGCATCCTCTACATATACACCATCTTCATCAACCGCTAGACCATAAGCAGATAGAGCAATCTCGCTTACATCTAAGCCCCAAATACCCGCTGCGGCTTCCAAACCATTAACAGGGACAGCATTATCACCAAAAAAACCATCCTTATTCGCATCATTCCAAATAGGGCCATCGCTGATATTATAAGAAGCAATGTATTCCCACTGCACATCTTCGAAATCAGTATAGATCGTTCCCAAAATTAAACCGGCATTTGCATTATTTGCCAGACAGCTAGATACCAAAACAAAAATGGCTAATATTGTATTTACTAATTTAGTGCTCATATTATTCCTTTACATCCCCGAAATGGAGATACTACGTTTCAATTGTGAAGTGCACAAAAACTTAATTTTATAAAGTTAACATACTCAACTATTTTACTAAACCAGATAATGCAAAAAACAAGCCAAAACAAATAACGACTATAAAACAATATCTTAAAAAAATAAAAACTTATGAATACCTTTTTCTTAGCAACACTGTTAAAAAACCTGACAGTACAGAGAAGCGATTAAAATGTACTGTTACCAACTCACACTACAAGTATCACTTGTAGTGCCACTGCTATCTAAAGTATAGCTAATCGTTGTATATATTGACCAATATTAAACAGAAACTGAGTAAGCACTGTTCAGAATTCGCTCTGTTAATATTAAAAAGAAAAGTGGTGATACTTTTTAATGACTAGTGAATTATAAATCAATATGGCAAACGTCAAGAAGGTTGACTAGGAAGAAGTAAATGCTCGAAGTAATAGATAGCAATACTTAGAAAATATATATTATACTGTAATTGTGTATCACTTTTGATTAACTAAAGCCCCGGATTGTGATTCCGGTTGTCGAGGGTTCAAGTCCCTTTAGCCACCCCATTCTTCGCCTTTAAAATCAAAACCTCTGAGCAATTACCGACTATAGTTAGTACTTGCTGATGCATGTTACTGTCATATTATGTGAACGTCTCTTTGGAATTAACAAGCTAATTGGGTCTCATGACTTACACGACTACTTAACTGCTCACTTATATCATTAACATCAACTGCAATTGATGAGCTTTGCCTGATTAGCGAATTTACTATCGAGTGCCTGTGCTGTTTTATGAAAAATAAAAGACAGTAAAAATAACAAGATTAAATATAGAGAGTACTTTTATTTTACATGTGCTTGACTATAAACCATAACCTGTCAATTATAACGAAATCAGTTATTGGAGTTCTTTTTCCTTAATGAGCCGCTGCAAAAGCCCGTTCAGTCTGTTTTTTTGTACTTGCAATCGCTTTTCTTTTACAACGATGCATTTCTGATAGATTAGAAGGATTAAATGGGTACATTTCTGAGAGTTTTTTGCATGATTCTTTTGCGAGGTTATGAATACGTTGATTAAGTTCGATTACATCTGTGTGCTTGGTAAGGTCAAGATCGTCAATATTCACAAATCGCTTGAGTTCTATTATTTCAGTCTTGAGCCCAGGGTGTGCAACATTTGATCTCTTAATTTCAATTCCCTTATAAGGTGCCCGGATAATTATTTTTTCAGTGACTTCTTTTGCAACAGCCAAATTGGCTCCACATAAAACCGCAGTAACGGCGAGTGCACGGTAAATAGTGAAGTTTGATAGAATAGTGTCTTTCATGTTGCTCTCCAAATATCTGATCGTTAACTTCACGGGTGTGAAGTCACAGGTAGCGAAAAATCTCCGCCGTGTGTATTTTTACTCCATAGAAAAATACTGTCATTGATGTAGATCAGTACAATGACACGTTTGTAGATATCAATATTTGGAATAACATCTTTGCAGTTAAGTCAGTTATTTATTCAAATAACTCTAACACCTGAAGTTGTTTTTATGACATTTTCTCTTTAAGGCTTTGAATATAATAATGTCCCTTTAATCCAAGCCACCTACTGATTATTATTGTTAGTTTTCTGGTCATTGTTGTAGCTAAGGTTTTGCTTATTTTAAGCTATAAACCTTTACAGTTTCATTAGGCCATATATGATTCACGAGTATTGTTTGTTGGGGCACAGACAAGAAGCCCCTTAGGGCTATATTTGGCTTCAAATAAACCGGTTAGAATCGCTTGGGCCATATTCCACCACCGATAAAGGCTATTTTGGTATTGTTAACGCTCACCCTTTATCTCCTAACTTGCCCGTCACCATTCACTAAATACTTTTCAGTCGTGAGTGATTCTATGCCCATTGGGCCGTATGCATGTAATTTTGTTGTAGCGATACCTATTTCTGCACCAAGTCCTAACTGCGAACCATCTGAAAATCGAGAAGAGGCATTGACCATCACCACAGACGCATCAACCAATTGTTGGAATTTCCTTGCTTCTTCAATATCTTCAGTACATATCACTTCAGTGTGATTACTACCAAATTGATCTATGTGATCAACGGCTTGGCTAAAGTCATCTACAACCCGAATAGCTATTTCTAGGCTCAAGTATTCTTGCCCAAATTCTTCTAACGCTAATCGTTTACTGCTTTCAAAGTAAGGAACACTATCGGAGCAACCATTAACCCGAACGCCTTGTACTTTAAAGTGTGCGGCCACTCTAGGTAAAAACACTTCGGCGACATCTTTATGAACAAGCAAACCTTCTAGTGCATTGCATACCCCCGTTCGCTGTGTTTTACCATTTAAGAGTAATTCCAGTGCTTTATTAACATCTGCAGTTTTATCAACAAAGAGGTGACAAACACCTTTATAGTGTTGAATTACGGGTATTTGGCTATTTTCACTGACAAAGTTTATTAAGCCTTCTCCCCCTCTAGGGATCACTAAGTTAATGTATGCTTTTTGTGTAAGTAATTGCTTCATTAGATTTCTATCTGGATCTGCAATAATAGTAATAATTTCTTTTGGTAACTGGTGATTTTCTAATACTGCTTGTAATACTTTACCAATAGCTAAACTGCTATTTAAGGCTTCTTTTCCACCTCTTAATATCACCGCATTTCCTGATTTAATACATAAACCAGCGGCATCGGCTGTAACGTTAGGACGCGCTTCAAAGATCATGCAAATAACGCCTAAAGGTATACGCATTTTACTTATTTTAAGACCATTAGGCATAACGTCTTTAGGTTTAATTGTGCCGACAACATCAGGTAGTTGAGCAACGGTTTCTAAACCGATAGCCATATCTTCTATTCGCTCATTGTTTAATTTCAAACGATCGATCATAGAATCGCTTAAACCGTTTATTTCTGCAAAATGAATATCAATAGCATTCGCTTTAAAAATTTGTGTTTTGTGATCACGCAATGCTTCAGCCATGTCATTAAGTAATTTCGATTTAGTTTCAGCTGTTTGAATGGCCATTGTCTTTGCTGCTTGCGCAGCGTTACGAGCGATATTTGTTATTAAATTCATGAGGACTCCATTAATGCAATATACTGTTTTGAGATAATGGGTGCTTGCGTTTTATCTAGTTGTTCAGAAAAATCTTGGTTGTCGCTATCGGCGACAAAGTTAAGTAAACAGCTACTGTAATTAGTTTTAACTTTGGCCAATTTATCACCATTGTGTTTTCTTAACAGCACAGTGTCTCCTGAAGAAAAATCACCATTGACGCTAATTAAATCGTCTGCGACTAATAAATCAGCTTTTTCATTGGGTGAAATCTCATATTGATCACTGACAATAAGCTCACCTTGAGCACGTGTTGTATGACGCATCCAATGCACACCATCAAGCATCGGAGCTTTATATGGCAAAAAGTGCGTACCAGGATTTCTGCCATTGAGCAGAGTTTGAAAGCTTTGCTCTTTAAAGCCATTCACAATATAAGTATCGATACCATGAGATACTGCTTTTTCTGCTGCTTGAATTTTAGTTTTCATGCCACCCGTACCAACGTCACTAGTTGCTCCACCTGCCATTGCATAAATCTCATCATTGATTTGATAAACATCAGCTACTAATTTAGCCTCTTTGTTTATGTGTGGATTTTCCTCAAATAACCCGTCGATATCAGAACAAATAATTAAGGCGTCTGCATTTGACGCTGTTGCAACCATTGCAGATAGATTGTCGTTGTCACCCACTTTTAGCTTGTCTGTTGTGACCGCATCATTTTCGTTAACAATAGGTAAAATATCATTATCTAAAAGGGTTTCAATAGTATCTCTGATACTTTCATAGCGCACTCTGTTACGTAAATCACCATGTGTTAACAACAACTGTGCGGATGAGAAGTCAAATAACTCATCCCAGGTTGCCATCATTTCTGACTGCCCTGCTGCTGCCATGGCTTTTTTGATGACAATATTTTCCTCGTCACTGTTCACCTTATTACGGTTAAATAAATGAGCACCTGCGGCTATTGATCCTGAAGAAACCAAAACGACTTGTATGCCTGACAACCGACATTGTGTGATAAAATTTGCAATGCTGCGTAAATATTTACTACTACAGCCTGCCTGTGAAGGTGCGATCAAAGCGCTGCCAACTTTAATGACTATTCTCTGCCAATGTTTTAAATTCACTATAATTCCTTAGATTGTATTCTTTTATTTAATCTGATGGGTAAAACTCACATGTGCGACATAAAGCTAATCCACATGTTAGTAATCATCGATAAGATGTTGAATTAAATGCTTACCATGTTGGTAACTTAATGGTTAAGTTCACCCACAGAAAAATAAAATAACTTGCCAATACGCTTAGTTAGTTAATTGCCAACATGCAAAATAAACGAGATTGACAGCGAGTAACTGATGAATAAATAAAGGCACGGCTAATCATTCGAAAACGAATTATCCATAACAACTTTGTGTTAAACGTTGATGAGTTATCTCATTAAAAATAGGGATGTGCTTAAAAATTTAGGTGGGATAAAGCAGCTAACGATACTGGCTTAAAAATATGGAGGTAAAGGTGCCCGCAAAGGTATGACTGCTTATTGATTTTTCATCAATGATTTGGATAGTTTTCTCCCTTCTTTTCGAAAATAGAATATAATGGTTAGTACACTAAAGATATCTATACTAACTATATTTATGACAAAGATCAACTTTAGCTTAATAAATGATATATGAGAAATGACAATATAACACTGATAAAAGTGACTGTTCTATAGAATTAGCGCGTTATTTAACTATTTTTCTCAGGAGTTATCTCTAAAAAATAGCCGCTATAAATTAAACGCAATTCACGATTTCAATCTACAATTAAAATTTATTTCAATACGTAAAGTAATGAAAAAAAAGAATGAAATACAGTTAAGACTCTTTAAAACAGTTAATAGTATTAAAAGGAAGGTCGCAAACTTAATCAAAGAAATGTTAACGAAAAGATTTTAATGACTTTTTATTAAGGTCTGTCACCAGTCTGAGTATTTCATCAAACAGTTTTAAGTGATATGACCGTCGACGTGTCAATCTATGTCTAACAAACGTTGGTATAACTAGGTAATAAAAAATTTTAATAGCATATTGAAGATAACCTAACAAAAAACATTAGTATACTAATTAATAAGCGCTACTGTTAGTCGTTCCGCAGTGGAGCATATAACATATTTATATACTCTATGGATGTCTAGTGTGGAGAGTCTTATTTTTCGTGAAATCATCAAACACTGAACTACCTTGATTAATATTTATCTGATCTTAATCAGGTCCCCAAAATTACACCAGTCTTATAATTTACATGATAACTTCAAATTTAATACGTAAAGGTCTGTTATGAAAAATTCAAATCATTTGGGTTCATTTATCTTATTAGCTATCGCCTTTATACCAATCAGTACATATTCTTGGGAAATAGCTAATCGACGTCCAATTCCATTTTTCCTCTATGATAAAGACGGCGATAACCTCATCAGTAAGAAAGAGTTTAGTGAAACACGCTCAGAACGCTGGCCAAAAAAAGAGACATCGATGCTCAACGAAATCAATACTTCTTCATTTATAGTATTTGATAAAAATAATGATGGGCAATTGACCCAACGTGAACTTGCCTCAGGACAACAAATACAAAAAAACAAACGCTTTAACCTACTGGTTGGGCAAGACAGAGGAATGAACCAAGAAATGAGAATGAGAAAAAACAAGCCATTATTCTCTGAGTTTGACTTAAATAACGATGGTAAAATTATTGAACAGGAATTCAGCGAAGCTCACAACAAAAGAATGACTAAAAGATCTCGTCAAGGCTATCCAATGAAAAACCGCGAAAATGCCCCGTTATTCACTGATATTGATGTAAATAATGATGGCACAATTAGCCCCGAAGAATTTTTAGCACACTAATTCCAACGGAGAAATAAAAATTAATTGAGAGCTGTCTTGTCTGTGTATTTATAATAAATGCGATAACAACGTCTTAAGCACTAAAAATTCTCAAGTGACAAAGTCTTTTTTTATTCCCATGGTGATGAACCTTTCGTTCAATAGTTATTATTTTTGATCATGAATTTTTGGAGAAAATAACCCTTTCAGTAATTCCATAGGCAAAGGAAATAATATTGTAGAATTTTTTTCTCCTGCAATTTCAGTCAGGGTTTGTAAATAACGTAACATTATTGCATTAGGCTCTGTGCTCAATTTATTCGCTGCTTCACTCAATTTTTCGGCTGCTTCCATTTCCCCCATGGCATGAATAACTTTGGCGCGACGGGTTCTTTCAGCTTCTGCTTGTTTCGCTATCGCTCTGATCATGGTTTCATTAAGATCGATATGCTTTATTTCGACATTAGATACTTTTATCCCCCAAGCGTCTGTTCTTGCGTCTAATATTTCTTGAATATCAATATTAAGCATTTCTCTACTCGACAACATTTCATCTAATTCGTGCTGACCTAATACCGAACGTAAGGTAGTTTGCGCTAATTGTGATGTAGCTTGTAAGTAGTTTTCGACATTTATTATCGCTTTTTGTGCGTCAATAACCCGGAAATAAATGACTGCATTGACTCGAACGGATACGTTATCGCGACTGATGACATCTTGGCTGGGTACATCCATTACTACAGTACGTAAATCTACACGAACCATTTGTTGAATAAAGGGAATAATAATGACTAAACCAGGCCCCTTAACTTTGTCAAAACGGCCAAGAAAAAAGACAACACCACGTTCATATTCTCGTAATATTCGAAATGCACTGAACAATAATGCTATGAATAGAGCAATAACCACTGCAGTGAATATTTGTTGGCTATTAAATAGAGCGCCCATGTTTGTTCTCCTTATTTATATTAGGTGTGGTCGTTAATATTAAGCCGTCAATGGCTTCAATTTTAACAGTTTGGTTTTGTTCAACGGGATGCTTAAATTTTGCAGCCCAACGTTCACCATTAATGATGACAAAACCTTTATCTTTAAAGTCTCCTTCGGCAAAAGCGATGGCACCAATCAATTCTTCTTGTCCGCTAACTATTTTGTTCTTTCTTTTTCGCCACAATAATCCCAAAGAAAGAACAAAAAAGAGTACCGAGACAAAAGCAAAAGCAGCGATTAACGGTAGTGATATTTGATACTGAGGTTGCTCGGTATCAAATAAAAAAATGGACCCAATCACAAAAGCAATAGTCCCCCCGATACCAAACACACCAAAACTCGGCACAATAGATTCAATGATGAGCAAACTTATTCCTACCAGTAGCAATGCAAAGCCTGCATAATTTAAAGGTAAAAGCTGAAATGCATATAAAGCAATAAAAATTGAAATGGCCCCAGTAACACCTGCTACACCTATGCCTGGGCTATAAAACTCTAAAAGTAAGCCATAGATCCCAATTAACATCAAAATATAGGCGATATTTGGATCGGTAATGGTTGCTATAAAGTCATTCCGCCAATTAGGTGAGATTGTTTTTAGTTCGGTATTTTCTGCCGTTACTCCAGTAAAATGATGTTCTGAATTTTTGTCTTTTATAATCGAGGCAAATAACGCGTCATCTGTTGGTGTAATAAAATTTATAACATTGTCAGCAAAGGCCTCTTCCGCAGTAAGTGTGGCTGCTTCAGATACCGCTAATTCAGCCCATTGTTCATTTCTCTTACGTAACTGTGCTAACGAACGAATGTAAGCAATGGCATCATTCAATACTTTTTTTTCCATTGCCGAAGGTGATTTTTTTTTCTCTGTATCTTGATTTGGTGTTGGGGGGGTAATACTCACCGGTGTTGCGGCACCTAACGTAGTTGCTGGCGCCATTGCAGCATAGTGACAGGCATATAACATATAAGTACCCGCGCTTGCTGCACGTGCACCTTGCGGATAAACCATACATGCAATCGGTGTCGTTGAATTTAATATTTTCTGATTTATCTCCCGTAAACTAGAACTCAAACCTCCCGGAGTATCTAACTTTATAATGACCAATGGAATACTTGAATCATTATTCGCTTTGGTGATTTCAGTGACAACATATTCACTTACGGCTGGGCCTATTGCGCCATTTATTGACAGCACTGGTACTGTCCATTGACTCTTATTGTCTGAGGAAACGGGCTGGGCATTCCCGTATTGTTGAATAAACAAAATAAAAGTAATCAGAAAAAAAATATTTTTATACATCTTTATTTCCCATAGAGATATCCCTTTAGTTGCAAATAATGGCCGACCATAAACGTATACTTTTATTCATTTAAACGTACGGCTAAGACATCACATTTTGTGCCGTGTAAAATAGCATTAGAGGTAGAACCTAAAAGTAGCTTTAAACCATGTACGCCATGACTTCCAGTTATAATTAAATCAACCTCATTACGCTCCGCAAAAGCTAAGATTTCTTCACGGGTAGAGCCTGCAGGTATATGTAAATTTTTCTCTGTAATATTGAGTCTTTTCACCAAGGGTTGTAATGCTTCTTTAGCTCGCTCTTCTGATTGTTTTGTATTGACAATACTATCTAAAGAGTCAAAACCAGACATTACATCATATGCACCACCATAATAAGCATTGGAAACAGGTTCTACTACATGGATAACACTTAGCTTAGCGTGAGTTATTTTTTGTAGCTGTGTGACTTTGTCTTCGATATTGCATTTGGTTTCATTTAACTCTGTTGCAAATAAAATATGCTTATACATAGTCTTTGTCCTTCATTTAGATTTTAATATTTTTGTCGCTCGCTTCTGGGCAATATTGATATTTGGCCGTTCATAATGAGCTAACATGTAATTTACTTGTGAAAAATTAAACAGTTTTATGAAACACAGGTAATGACCAATTTTCCATAAATGAAAGACACATGAGCAACCTATTTTTAGGTTGACATCAATCTAATTCAGTTGGTTTTATAACATTTACTTGCGTGGTATCGCATTGATAAAGATCAGGATAATTGATAGTTATTAGCCAAGTTAACTCTTATATTTTTTATTCATAAACGCGTCAGCTACTCCCTACATTTTTTACTATTTAATTTAAATTATAGGGAGCGCATTATCAGTAATTTGAACCGATGGGAGATTGCATCTAAGGATACTCAAGATATTAATATAAGTTTATTTACCTTTTCCTGCGCTAGATCATCTATATGCTTTTATTAGTCATTTATTATTAAAATACCAACCTTTTTTTGAAATTAATGATGGCTAAATATATTAAATGGGCATTACTTGTTGTCCTTGTTATTAGCGGGTATTTTTGGTTTGGACAAGAAAAACCAATGCATGTTACGGTAATACAGGCACGCTATGGTGATGTTGAGAGTATTATTGCCAATACTCGCGCAGGCACCGTGTCATCATGCCAACGCGCTAAAATGTCATTCCCTATTGGTGGCACCATTTCCAGTATTGATGTCAAAGAAGGCGAATTAGTTAGCCAAGGGCAGATTTTAATGAGCTTATGGAATGCCGATCGTCAATCTCGCATTTATGAAGCAAGCGCCTTAGTGATATCTCGTAGACAAATTAAAAATAGTGTCTGCATAAATGCTAAAAATGACGCCATCATATTAGCTCGTAGCAAAAAACTTATTTTAAATAAACTCGCTTCACAAGAAAATTTAGACAATGCGTTGGCTACGTCGGAGGCATCTAACGCTTCATGTGCCGCTGCTAATGCACAAATTGATGTTGCAAAAGCGGTATTAAAAACAACGCAAGCAAGTTTCGAGCAAACTAAGTTGTTTGCGCCTTTTGACGGCATTGTTGCTGAAATAACGGGGGAAATTGGTGAATATTCTACGCCGTCACCACCGGGAATTCCTATGCCACCCGCAATAGATTTACTGACACATCAGTGCCATTACATTACTGCACCCATTGATGAAGTTGATGCCGCTGATATTCAAATAGGTGATCCCGTTGTTATTCGTTTAGATGCTTTTCGAGAGCAAACATTTATCGGAACCGTGAAGCGTGTTGCACCCTATGTACAAGATTTTGCTAAACAAGCAAGAACGGTTGATGTTGACGTTGCTTTTAACAAACAAGTTTTACCTAGGCTACTCACTGGTTACAGTGCGGATATAGAAATAGTCTTAGAAAATCACAAAAATGTGCTCTATATCCCCACTGACATTATTGTTGATAATGAGTTTGTTTTTATTGTTAATCAAGACAGTCGAATAGAAAAAAGGGCTTTGAAGTTAGGGATAAGTAACTGGCAACAAACCGAGGTAGTTTCAGGTTTATCAGACCAAGATAAAATCTTGTCAACCTCTGGTAATAGTGCAATCAAACCTAAAGCTTTAGTGAGCGTGAGTGCTAACAATGACTAAGCAAATAACGCTAAGCCATATTGATAAGACCTATATAGTCGGTGAAAAGCCCTTACATGTTTTAAATGATATTAACCTCTCTATTGAGGCGGGTGAATACATTTCAATTATGGGGCCGTCAGGCTCAGGTAAATCGACTTTATTAAATATGATTGGTTTACTTGATCGTGTCGATAATGGCAACCTTGTGTTAGATAGCACCGAAACTACGGCATTAACAGAAGAACAAAGGGCAAAATTAAGACGAAATTCACTGGGGTTTATTTTTCAAAACTTTCAGCTTATTTCACGTTTAACGGCTTTAGAAAATGCGGAATTACCCCTAGTACTCGCCGGAATTGATGTAAGTAAAAGAGGTGAAATTGTCACTGCGTTATTTGAAAGTTTAGGAATAGCTGATCGTTTACAGCATTTACCGAAACAACTTTCAGGTGGACAATTACAACGTGTGGCGATAGCAAGGGCTATGGTGATGTCGCCGAAAATATTATTGGCTGATGAACCCACAGGAAATCTAGACCAAAAATCAGGTAAAGAAGTGGTTAACGTGCTTGAAGGGTTAAACCAACAAGGCATTACCTTAATTATGGTTACTCATGACCATGAACTTGGTGCTAGAGCCAATAGACAATTAAAAATGGTTGATGGTGTCATTGTCTCTGATAGCGATACTTGCAATGAAATAGGCGTGGACAAGTGAAATGGCGTGATAGCTGGCGCTTTAGTGCTCAGGTGTTATTAAGACACAAAACAAGAACCGCACTGCTCTCTTTTGCTGTGGCAATTGGTGTCTGCTCAGTATTGTTATTAACCAGTGTAGGTGAAGGTGCTCGTCATTATGTCAGTAAAGAATTTTCCTCTTTAGGTAGTGACGTCTTAATTATATTACCTGGAAAGAAAGAAACCTCGGGTGGCTCAATCCCTTTTTATAGCACAACACCTCGTGATTTAACCATTCAAGACGCCCAAGCGATTAAGCATTTATCCAGTGTAAAGTCAGTTGCCCCCGTTATTTTAGGTACGGCTTTAGTCAGCCATAAAAGTAAAAGCCGAGAAGTGATCACTATAGGCTCTACTCAAGGTTTTCTTCATGTACGAAATTTAACACTCTCTCATGGTCTAGGTTTTAGGCAAAAGTCTGCTGATTTGGCCGAATCAATTTGTATTATCGGCGCTCAATTAAAGGACGACTTATTTGGTCGTGATGAAGCGATGGGGCAGTGGTTAAAAATTGCTGACAGGCGACATAGAGTTGTTGGGATATTAGAAAAGCGTGGCGAATCTCTTGGGCTAGATATGGGTGATATGGTCATTATTCCAATACGTAGTGCAGAATCGCTGTTTAACTCACCCGCTTTGTTTCGTATTTTAATTGGATTAAAACCGCTACAAGACGAACTCCTAACTCAGCAACGTATTTTATCCCTGATTAAGAAACGCCATGATGATGAAGAAGACATTACCATTATTAGCCAAAATGCGATGCTGTCTTCATTCGATAGAATATCGAATTTTCTGACCATCGCCATTGGCGTAATCGCCAGTATTAGTTTGGTGGTTGCGGGATTTTTAATCATGAACGTTAGCTATATTTCTGTGAGTAAAAGGCAGCAAGAAATAGGCTTATTGAAAGCCATAGGGGCAACCGCGAATGAAGTACGTATTATTTTTTTAACTGAATCTGCTTTGTTAATTTGTTTAGGTGTCTGTTTAGGGCTCGCGACTGGTTACACATTAACCACTTTATTTAATCAGTTTATTGCCAGTTTTGTTTTGATAATTCCATGGTGGGCAGCAGTAACGAGTGGGGTAATGTCTTTTGTTATAGGTTTACTTTTTACTTGGCTACCTGCGGCAAAAGCGGCAAGCCAAGATCCTGTTAGTGCGATGCGGGGTAATTAAATGCAGTTTATTGATAAGCTTAATTGGGTGAAAACATCATTATACTCACAACGAAAACGTACTTGGTTAACGGTTATTGGTTTTGCTACTGGTATTGCTGCCGTTGTTTTAATGAATTCGATTGGCGAGAGTTTACGGCAGTATATTTTGAAGGAATTTACTCAATTCGGCAGTAATATTATTGCGGTGTCTCCCGGTAAAGCACAAACATTTGGCTTTGGCGGTTTATTAAAAACGGTTCGTCCACTCAGTTTGTCTGATAGCGTGTATTTACAAACATTACCTGAAGTTGTTTTTACTGTTCCCGTTATTGCCGGAACTTCAAAGGTTAAAGCACAAGGAAAATCTAGGCATACGGATGTAGTTGGTGTTAACCATATGGCTGCGGACGCTTGGCAACTTAGTTTAGCAAGCGGTAGATTTTTACCCGAAGATGATATTAATCGCCCTCGTCAATTAGCCGTATTAGGATCCTTAATCAAACAATCACTGTTTGGTCAATCAAATTCGGTGGGTCAATTTATTCATATTGGCGGAAAACGATTTCGAGTTGTTGGCGTACTTAACGAAAAAGGTCAGTTTGTTGGGCAGAGCTTAGATGAGATGGTTTATATTCCAACCGCTAGTGCAATGCAGCTATTTAATCGTGAAAGCTTGATGGAAATCGATATTTTCTACCGTAAAAATATGTCTTCTAACGTCGTCGCGAATAAAGTAACACAACATTTGACCCGACGACATGGTCGAGAAGATTTTACCATTATCACTCAGGACGACATGATATCAAGTCTTGATGATATTTTATCTATCATCAAAATTGCTGGCTCATCGCTGGGTCTCATTTCACTTTTAGTGGGCGCAGTGGGCATAGCAACGATTATGTCAATAACGGTAAATGAGCGAGCCAGTGAAATAGGCTTATTAAGAGCAATTGGCTTTTCAACCACACTAGTAAGGCAATTATTTTTAATGGAAGCTGTGGTACTTGCGGTTGTTAGCGGCTTTATTGGTTATTTAGTGGTGATGGTTTTATTACTCACCTCAACGTTTATTTTAGTCGATGTACCGGTTAAAGCTGATTTTGAAATCTTTCTTTTAACCTTGTTTTTTTTCAGGCTTTATTGGTCTGTTGTCTGGCATATACCCAGCGGTACAAGCGGCGAAGCTTACCCCGATTGAATCGTTAAGAACACAATAACCTTAAGGTACATGTTTTATCTTATGAATTTTATAATAAAAAACTGTATATGAGTATGATTAACAGAATAGCCATTAAGCCGATGATTTATCGGTCAGCGACTATGGTGTTAACTTCGAAGCCAAACAAAAGCGGATCTACTTAAGCCCCATAGAACAAAGTGTAAAAAACCATCTATACTGAGTATTGTCATCTTTAAAAAATTAAAATTGTAGATAAAATTGCGTAGGTTGTAGTGTTTGAAAATGGAGTTTTAAATATTTTTTCTATTTCATCAAACATTATAAACAAGGTAATTTTATGCACTTACCCCGTTACTATATTCCTTTTTTATTCATTTTTATTTTGTTCACCCCACCTCTTTTGGCTGCAAAAAACGACAACGAAAAAATAGTTGTTATTCCTTTAAATAATTGGACAAGCCAACGGGTTTTATCAAAAGTTGTAGGTACTTTAATTCAGCAACTTGGTGAAAAAGTTGAATATCAAAATATTAGTGCTGCAGATCAATGGGGCGCACTTCGAAAAGGTCTTGTTCACTTACAAGTCGAGATTTGGCAAGCATCTATGAGTAAAGATTTCAATAAGATGCTTAAGCATAACTATATAGAAGAGATAGGCACTCATAGTGCCATTGGTCGAGAAGACTGGTGGTATCCAGAATATGTAGAAAAAGCATGTCAAGGATTACCAAGCTGGCAAGCGATGAATGCGTGTTCTCATCTATTCTCTAATGATTCGACAAACGGTAAAGGGGTTTATTATACGGGTTTATGGGATTTTGGTGACGCTGACATAATAAGAGCACTAAACCTAAAATTTACCATTACTCGTCTTTCTGATGATAAATCTATATGGGATATACTAAAAGCGGCGGTTCGTGAAAAGCGCTCTATTGTGTTATTGAATTGGACCCCTAATTGGACTGATGTAAGAGTTCAAGGTAAATTTATCAATTTCCCAACATATACGAGTGAATGCGAATCTGATCCTTCATGGGGTATAAATAAAAACCTCGTTAAAGATTGTGGGAATCCGAAAAATGGTTGGATAAAAAAAGCGGTATGGACAGGATTAAAAGATCAATGGCCATGTGTCTACCAACTCATGAAAAATATTGATTTTAACAATGAAATGATTGCTGAAGCATCCGCACTGGTTATTGCCGATGGTCACTCTGAAGATAAAGCCGCAAAAATATGGATGCAAATATATAAAAAAAATATTACTTCTTGGCATAACTCATCTTGCTCATCCTAAGACACATACAAGATATATATTTAGCTTAAAATATATTAAAGTCTATTTTTACATGGGTCTCATTAATATAAATGAAAGCTAAATAAACCTGCGCTTCTTCATATACTACTTTTCTAAAACTCGACAGTCATTGATTTTTAATGAAGTAAAACGCTATCACCGAAATGGTACACATGACAGGCATCACTTTTTCTTCAGCTATAGCGCCTTCAGTCGCAAGTATTTATGCTTGCGTAAGATGAAAAATTGCGTGTTTTTAGCACTTAGCGCATCGCCATCAATTATTTTACTAACAGATGAAGTGAGCACACGTTACCTAGTTACAGCGCTTGCTAAAAATGATCGCTTCACTTTAAGATCTTTGGTTATATTTTTATCAAGGGGAGTTTATTCTTCGGGTATAGCCATAAAAGCTTCTCGTATTGAAAAGGTCATATTCCAGGCCTGCTAGTCCAGGCGTTAAGCTTTTCTCTCGCCGCTTCTCAAGTTATTTCCACTTGCTCTAATAAAGTGACACTAATAACAAAAACGAGATAAACCCTCAGCCAAAAAATCTCTAGTTTAAATACTCTTCAGTTATCGTTAATAATTAAACGCTACTGGAGCGATATAGTCTAAAAAAGCTATTTTTAATAATTTTTCTAGCCGTTATTAATATTTTTGATTAAACTTAAAGAACTCGAAGTTAAAGTTATCAAAGTTAAAAGCATACCTAATGGAAAAACATCAAGAATTATTAATTGCCTTAAGAAAAGTGATCAGGGCAATAGGTTTACATTCAAAACATCTGAGTAAGACTTCTGGCTTAACCAGCCCACAATTATTGATCATGCTAGAAATAGATAAAGATTCTGGTATGAATTCAAGTCAAGTGGCTAAAAATGTAAATTTGAGTGCCGCTACCGTGACCAACATTCTTGATAGGTTAGAGAATAAATGTCTTGTTTCAAGAGTGCGCAATACACAAGACAAACGTAAAGTAAGTTTATATTTAACAGAAGATGGCAAAGCGCTTTTGCTCAAAGCACCTCAAGCACTGCAAGAACATTTTATTGAAAATTTTGCTAACTTGGCAGAGTGGGAGCAATCACAGCTACTCTCTTCTATGGAGCGACTTGCAGAAATGATGGACGCTAATGAAATTGATGCTTCACCATTATTAGAACTCAATCCGATGAGCGCCAGCAGTATTAGCAATACCAATAAAACTGACGCTCCAAAAAGTTAACGAAGTAAATGTAAAAAGTGAAGATGCTTGTGGTATTGATCAATAATATTATTGATCACTGCAGCTTTTGACCACCCCATAATGTCATAATCCTGCCCACCTTCTACCAAGTGCACCTCTGCTCGATAGTAATTTTGATCGTCTTCACTATCTTCATTAAAAAAATCAGGTTGTGAGTACTTTTGGGCAAGTACTCGATACACAAACTCTTGTGCTTCACCATGATCAACAATTAAACTCAATCCATTTTCAGATGAAATATCAACGTTAATTTGTTTTCCTTCCAGCTCTTTAGCCACTAAATTAAATGCCGGCGCTACGGTTTGATTAATAAACTTACTCACATTGTTTTTATTTGGGAAGTCCACTACGTTCTGCAATCGCATTTGCCAACTCTCATTATTCTCACTGCTTGAATGAGGTATACTTGCTATCAGTTGACTATCTTGTTTAAAAGCTTCAACTCTTAACGATTTAATCAAGCCCGCAATAGCGAGCAATAATACGAGTGTAAAAGGCAAGGCACTCGCAATAGTCATGGTTTGCAGAGCATTAAGACCACCTGCTAACAAAAGTATCGCAGCAACAATACCAATACCTACAGCCCAATAAATACGCTGCCATAACGGTGTATTGTTCTTACCGTGTGAGCAAAGCATATCTACAACCATAGCGCCAGAGTCACACGATGTGACAAAAAATATGACGATCATTAACACGCTAAAAAATGAAAGCACCGAAGCTAATGGAAAGTTTTCAAGAAAAACAAATAATGCCACTGACGAATCTTTGCTTACCATCTCACCCAAACCGACAATCCCTTGGTTATAGACGAGATCAATTGCACTATTCCCAAAAATAGTCATCCAAAATAACGTAAATACGGTAGGGATGAACATGACCCCTATGATGAATTCTCTAATTGTGCGACCACGAGATATTCTCGCAATGAACAAACCAACAAAAGGTGCCCATGCCAACCACCACCCCCAATAAAATATTGTCCAACCACCTATCCAATCAGTCTTTTTATAAGCAAATAAATTAAAGGTGTTACGCACGATATCTGCTAAATAATCGCCAATATTCTGTAAATAAGCCTGTAATAAAAACACTGTCGGCCCGAGTATAAATATCAATAATAACAAGACAATGGCCAGAATCATGTTTGTTTCAGAGAGTATTTTGATCCCTTTATCTAAACCAGTTGCAACTGATATGACAGCAAAACCCGTTATTACACACATAATGATTATTTGATTGGTTGTAGAAACATCAATATCGAACAAGTAATTAAAACCGGCATTAACTTGTGAAGCCCCTAAACCAAGAGAAGTAGCAACACCAAATACCGTACTAACAACAGCAAAAACATCCACTAAATGACCTGGCCATTGGTAAATTCTATCCCCAATCAATGGATATAACGCCGAGCGTAAAGTTAGGGGTAAATGGTGACGGTAACTAAAATACGCTAACACTAACGCCACAATGGCATAAATAGCCCAAGCATGAAGTCCCCAATGAAAAAATGTCATTTTCATTGCTTCTTGAACCGCCGCAACGGTACCAGTTTCAGCTGTAGGCGGTGACAAATAATGCATTAAAGGCTCTGCTACACCAAAAAACATTAAGCCAATGCCCATGCCTGCTGCAAATAACATGGAAAGCCAAGAGACTAGTGAATAGTCCGGTGTTGAATGATCGGGGCCTAAACGAATATCGCCATAGCGAGACACGGCTAAGAAAATAACAAAAAAGAAGATGAATGCTACAGTCAGTACATAGAACCAACTACCATTTTCAATGATACTCGCTTGAATAAGTGTAAACAGATTTTGCGCTTCTTTAGGTAAAGCGGCGGTATAAAGTAAAAGCGCTATAATAATAGCTGAGGCACTACCGAAGACCTTTATATTTAATTGACTCTTGTCGGTTGAAGGCAAGTTATTCCCCTAAATTGTTTCGTGTTGATATTATATCTACTTATGTCTCACTGTAAACAACCGTGTAGAGTAAGATGGGTCATTAATATAAGCTATATCTATTAATGTTATGAAAAAATCGCATTTTTTGTTAAGCTATAACGAAAGGCAAATATAGTTAGAACACTAATAATATCAACTCGAAATATAATCAAAAAATTCAAGGGATACTAAATATGAAATTTACGAAACTGCATTGTGCTATGTTAACAGCCATAGCAGCATCAAGCTCTATCTATGCTGAGGAAACAAAAAAGAAAGAAAGGGCATCAATAGAAGTCATTGAAGTTACCGCAACTAAACGAGTAGAATCCATTCAAGATGTGCCTGTTACCGTAAGCGCATTAACAGGTGATAGCTTAGAAACGTTGGGTGTTTCAAATTTTGATCAATATGTAGAATTTTTACCCAACGTGGTTTTCCAAGGCACAGGCCCGGGACAAAATGAAATATATATTCGAGGCGCAGCAACGACACAGACCAACATTTCGGTTTCATCAGTCCAAGCATTGCAACCTTCTGTTGCCTTTTATTTGGATGAACAACCTGTATCAATGCAAGGTCGTAACTTAGATATTTACGCAACGGATGTTGAACGTATAGAGGTTTTACCTGGTCCACAAGGTACGCTTTTTGGTGCGAGCTCTCAATCTGGTACCGTACGTTTAATCACAAAAAAGCCAAACCATGATGGTTTCTCTGCAGGTTTTGATACCAGTATAAGCTCAACAAAAGGTGGTGACTTGAGTAATTCTGTTGAAGCTTATTTCAACATGTCTTTAACGGATTCACTTGCTGTACGTGTTGCCACTTATAATGATTACCAAGGTGGTTGGATAGACAACATATTAAATGTACCTGGTGAAGGCGGCTATAACGGCAGTGCTGTAGTTATAGATAGAGTTTCAGCTGAATGGGCTGCATTAGCAGACCCTGAAAATACTTCTGTAACAGCGCCCAAAAATGATGCTTTAGTGGAAGATAATTTTAATACAGCAAACTATGCGGGAGCCCGTTTTGGTTTATCGTATCTCATCAATGATGAGTGGGAACTTTTAGTACAACATACTCAACAGTCTCTCGATACTGAAGGTGTATTTGCATATGATCCAAACCTTGAGGGTGTAACATCTACTAATCGATTTACACCAGAAAACAACAATGATGATTTTGGTTTAACGACATGGACATTAGAAGGCCGTCTTGAACATCTTGATATCGTTTATACGGGTGGTTATCTAGACAGAGATATCAATTCAACCATTGATTACACCGGCTACACCAATGGAGGTCAATTTTCTGCTTATTATGTTTGTAATTATACGGCAGCACCTGAAGCACAAAAATGTTTCGACCCTACCAAATTTTATAAAGAAGAAACAAGTACCTCTCGAAGTACTCACGAGCTTCGTTTGAATACTTCTGCTGAAAACCACTGGCGTGTTACTGCGGGTATTTTTTATGATTCTCAAGATTTATCAACGGTTGGCCAATTTAAAATAGCTAATACAGAGCTTTATCCTAATTTAGCTCGTGAGCTTCAAGGTACTGAAGGTATTAACAGCAATGGCGGACCTTTTCCTGCTGAAGTGAGCTATGTAAATGATGTGACTCACACGATAGATCAAATCGCTGTATTTGGTCAGTTAGAGTTTGATATCACCGACAAAGTCACAGCAAGTTTTGGTGCTCGTTGGTATCAAATTGATGACATCTTTAAAGGTGCTACAACATCAGGTGATGTAAGTGGTAGAATACGTGCATTTGGTGATGGAAGTGATGAAGCCTTAACCGAGTTTTTTGGTGCAGAAGAAGCGGCATCAATTCAAACCGCCATTGCCAGTGGCCAATTAGATACCAGTTTGCTTGATAATGATGGTACGTTAACTGTAGATGACACTATTATCAAAGCATCACTTGATTGGCAAGTGAATGACAATGTGATGGTATTTGCTTCATATTCAGAAGGTTTCAGACCACCAGTAACCAACCGAACAGGCGGCGGTAAGTCTACAAGCCAAGATGGTGCCTTTGATGGTTTCCGCATCCCTGTGTACTCAACTACAGATAGTTTAGATAACATTGAATTAGGTTTTAAATCAATGTTATTTGATCAATCTTTACGTTTCAATGCAACGGCCTACTATTCAAAAATATCTGACTTACAAACCTCTCGCTTTGACCCAACCAATATTAGCTTTTTAGTGTTTACCGATAATGTAGGTGATGCAGAAATTAAAGGCATTGATGGTGACTTTAGTTGGGTAGTCACTGACAACCTAGTCATTACCGGTGCTTTTAGCTTTATTGATACCGAGTTGACGTCTATCAATAACGAACTTGCTGGAATTGCTCCTGCGGTAGGAAGTAGATTACCTTATTCAGCTAAATTCTCTGGTAATTTACAAGCGCAGTATTTCTATAATATATCGAAAGATATGACCGGTTATGTGAATGGTTCAATCAGTTATACCGGTGAAAGACTTGCTGGTATGAGCATGGATGCTTATGTACTCGAAGATGCGACTAATTTGATTTATGGCACAGGCTCAGGTTTAAGTATTGAAAAAGAAGCTGATGTTTATTCAGGTGTTAATTATCAAGGTAGTAATGGCCAAACCTTTGCTGGTGGTCGTTATGTGCAAGACAGTTATGTGGTAGCAAATTTAAGCTTTGGCGTGACTAATGATGAATGGAAAGCAGAACTGTTTATCGATAACTTAACGGATAAAAGTGCAGTGTTATATATTGATACTCAGCAATTTACGCCAAAAGTTGTCACCAATAGACCTCGCACTATTGGTTTTAGGTTCTCTTATGACTTTTACTAAGTCTTAATCGAAAATAAAGCCTGAATAAGAGTGTAATATAGCCGTTTGATGTTTGTATCAAGCGGCTTTTTATTGATAGAGTACTCAGATTAAACTTTTATCTTTAAACAGTCGTGTTAACAATATAAGTAACTTGAAAACCTTCCTGGAGTAAAATCGTTGAACAACACAACCCTACCCTCAATTGATGCACAGTTAAAATCGATTCAACAATCGATACAAGCAGCAAAATTTAACGATGCCATCAAACAAGGCACAGCACTCCAGAAGCATGCAATCGACAAACAACATCAAATTGAATTATGGTATTTAATCGCTATAGCCCAACGTTATACCAAAGCGTTTTCTAGTGCACTCATCAGTATTAATGCATTACTTAAACTTAATAACGAACACAGTCGAGCGAATCAAGAACAGGGCTATATTCATCTTGCTATGAAGCAACCCCAACAGGCTAAAGTATCCTTTGAAAAAGCCGTGAAACTCAATCCTAGTTTGGTTGCTAGTTGGCAAGAGCTCATTCAACTTTATCGTGAAACAGAGCAAATGGATGATGTGCAAAAGTCGGCAAACCAATTAGCTAAACTGAAAAAACTCCCACCTGCTTTACTCGCAGTAACAGAGTTAATGCATGAAGGTAAATTACTACAAGCAGAACAGATTTGTCGACGTTTTCTACAAAACAATCAACGTAATATCGAAGGCATGTGTTTACTCGCTGAAATTGGTATGGAGTTAAAAATTTATGATGATGCTGAATTCTTACTTGCGAGTGCACTTGAATTAGCACCAAGCCATATTTATGCTCGTTCTCAGTACCTTAACTTACTTATTCGTATTGGGAAATTTAAAGCCGCAGAGCAGCAAGTTGAAAATTTACTCCTTGAACAGCCTGAAAATCTAAGCTTTAAAGTCGCAAAAGCCAATGTATTAACTGGCTTAGGAAAAGTAGAACAAGCAATCATTTTATTTGAGCAAGTGATACTAGAAGATAAAGATGTTGCAGGCTTTCATTTACAATTAGGCCATGCACTTAAGGCAAAAGGCGACATAGCAAAAGCCATAGACGCTTATCAACAAGCTTATCGTCTAAAACCAAGTTATGGTGATGCTTTTTGGAGTTTAGCGAATACAAAAACATATCGATTTAGCAATAAAGAAATAGCGAAGATGCAAGAGCAGCAAGAGGTCAAAGACCTGCCGTTAATTGATAAAGTTCAGCTGCACTTTGCCACAGGGAAAGCCTTTGAAGACAGACAGGATTATCAGCTAGCCTTTCAAGCTTATCAACAAGGAAATCAATTACAGCATGCCCATAATGGTTTCGACATCACAAAAATAGAGCAACAGGTCGCGGAACAAATAAAATATTGTACAAGTGAATTATTTAAAATTAGGGGGGATTTAGGCCTTAACGCCCCTGATCCTATTTTTATTGTTGGCCTACCTCGCGCGGGTTCTACGTTACTTGAGCAAATACTTGCTTCTCACAGCCAAGTTGACGGCACCATGGAACTGCACAATATTTTAGGCTTAGCTGCAAGATTGCGAGGTCGTAACAATAATCAAAGTAATGATCCAGACAACGCTGAAAAGGCCAAAGAAAGCCAATACCCCAAAAATTTAAGTGAGCTTAATCAAGGTTATTTTAAACGTTTTGGTCAACAATTTATTGATGAAACTCAAGTCTACCGTGAGAAAGCGCCTTTATTTATTGATAAAATGCCTAATAACTTTCTTCATATAGGGTTGATACGTTTAATACTACCCAAGGCTAAAATTATTGATGCGCGACGTTCACCCATGGCGTGTTGCTTTAGTGGTTTCAAACAATTATTTGCTGAAGGACAAGACTTTAGTTACAACCTTGAAGATATAGGGCGATACTACCAAGCTTATTTAAAATTAATGGCACATTGGGACAGCGTATTACCTGATTTTGTGTTGACTGTTAATCATGAAGACGTCGTGGATGATTTAGAAACACAAGTTAGAAGAATGCTCGATTTTTGTGGGTTACCTTTTGAACAATCGTGTCTTGATTTTCACAAAACGAAACGTAACATTAAAACTCCAAGTTCGGAACAAGTTCGCCAACCCATCTATAAAAGTGCTACCGAACAATGGCGACACTTTGAGCAATATTTAGCGCCATTAAAAAAGATAGTAAATATAGACTGAACTTATTCGAATAAAGAGTAAATCAAATGGATAATAAATACCCTAAGTTTAGAGCAACCATTTTACGTTATGCTACCTAAATTCCTGTAACATATTATGTGTAACGGCCCGTTTAAATAAGGTTATTTAAACGGACTTCAAATTCAATCATAAATCGATTCAAGGCCATTTTCCAGTTACTCATGGCCATCGTCCATTTAATTGAATTGGAACTAACCCACATAAAACTGAGACTTGTCGCCAGTTTTATGCTGTTCTCCACTACCAACTTCCTTCATATCGAGAGATTTCAAATATGCCTCCCAACAGATTAAGTAACCCTCGTAGAACAAAAGACAGCTCTTTAGCAACATAGTCTAGAAGCTCCGTTCACGCACTATACAATTTAACTAACGCTATAGGGGCTTGCACAAGGAAATTTCCTACTCAAGGTAATGAATTCCTGTAAAAAAATTGATTCAAATATAGCAAGAACATCATTTTTTTGATGCGTTAAAAATCGTTTTCATGCTATGTGTATTAGGCGACAATTAGCTTGGCCGGCTCGCGACAATTAACTTGACCGGTTTT